>NZ_JBFTPF010000235.1:0-301 GCF_056398345.1 Paenibacillus sp. 01T442 | reverse complement strand
GTTTACAACACCCGAAGTCGGTGGGGTAACCCGCAAGGGAGCCAGCCGCCGAAGGTGGGGTAGATGATTGGGGTGAAGTCGTAACAAGGTAGCCGTATCGGAAGGTGCGGCTGGATCACCTCCTTTCTATGGAGACTCGGTCTTGATAAGACCAGTCAAGTGATATATARGGATCTTTAATCGTAGATTAAAGTCTCTCATTATTCACACAAACCGCTTACTCACTCGTGTTCAGTTTTGAAAGAGCAATCTTTCAAACATACCGATATTTCTGAAATAACAGGAAAAACCAGGAAAAACT
>NZ_JBFTPF010000234.1:0-352 GCF_056398345.1 Paenibacillus sp. 01T442 | reverse complement strand
GCGCGAAGCCCCCCTCAAGATGAGATTTCCCAGTATGTAAGACCCCTTGTAGACGACGAGGTTGATAGGTTCGAGGTGGAAGTGCGGCAACGTATGCAGCTGACGAATACTAATCGGTCGAGGGCTTAACCAAAATTCCTAAGTAATACTTTACGTTGAAGTTTCGTATCTAGTTTTCAGGGTGCAAGTCAGCCTGAATGAGTTTTTCGATGTTTCCTGGCAGAAGCATCAACGTTTGGTGATGATGGCGGAAGGGATCCACGCGTTCCCATCTCGAACACGACCGTTAAGCCTTCCAGCGTCGATGGTACTTGAACCGCAGGGTTCTGGGAGAGTAGAACGTTGCCAACAA
>NZ_JBFTPF010000233.1:0-361 GCF_056398345.1 Paenibacillus sp. 01T442 | reverse complement strand
GTGGACCTTCTCCACCCTGGGCTGGCCGGAACAGACCGAATTCCTTAAGAAATTCCACTCCACCGACGTGCTGGTGACCGGTTTCGACATCATTTTCTTCTGGGTTGCCCGGATGATCATGCTCACCATGCACTTGGTGAAAAATGAAGACGGCACGCCGCAGGTTCCATTCAAGACCGTGTATGTGCACGGTCTGGTACGTGATGGCCAGGGCCAGAAGATGTCCAAGTCCAAGGGTAACGTCCTGGACCCGCTGGACATCATTGACGGTATCGAACTGGAAGATCTGGTGCAGAAACGCACCTCCGGCATGATGCAGCCGAAACTGGCGAAGAAGATCGAGAAGCAGACCCGCGACGAG
>NZ_JBFTPF010000232.1:0-362 GCF_056398345.1 Paenibacillus sp. 01T442 | reverse complement strand
AGGCATAGCTGGGTAGCTATGTACGGAGGGGATAAGCGCTGAAAGCATCTAAGCGCGAAGCCCCCCTCAAGATGAGATTTCCCAGTATGTAAGACCCCTTGTAGACGACGAGGTTGATAGGTTCGAGGTGGAAGTGCGGCAACGTATGCAGCTGACGAATACTAATCGGTCGAGGGCTTAACCAAAATTCCTAARWRAARTACTTTACGTTGAAGTTTCGTATCTAGTTTTCAAGGCGCAAACAAACGCTTTGACTGTTTGGTGATGATGGCGGAAGGGATCCACGCGTTCCCATCTCGAACACGACCGTTAAGCCTTCCAGCGTCGATGGTACTTGAACCGCAGGGTTCTGGGAGAGTAGA
>NZ_JBFTPF010000231.1:0-365 GCF_056398345.1 Paenibacillus sp. 01T442 | reverse complement strand
GTAAATATATCGCGTTCCATTTTTCCTTTTTTATATGCTACCTTTTTTCTTGATATAAAATCGTGCTTTCATTTCCAAGGAACTCTTTCAAATTTAGTTTTAAATAATTAAGTTGGTTAGAGGTAATTCTTTTGTCTGATGTGCAGTTTCGGTCTTTATTCAGTAATTGTATATCTATTATGTAGTATTGGATTTAAATATTTAGCTAATTCAGGATAAATTATAGTAGCATCGGTAGTAGACAAAAAGAGATAGTGAGAAAAAATCTTTATGTGTTCGAATTCGTCAATTTCAGATTGTGAGAGGTTTAAATAATACATTAATTGATTTGCTAATGATTTCGAAATTTCTTTAACATTATTATG
>NZ_JBFTPF010000230.1:0-375 GCF_056398345.1 Paenibacillus sp. 01T442 | reverse complement strand
GTAACAAGGTAGCCGTATCGGAAGGTGCGGCTGGATCACCTCCTTTCTATGGAGACTCGTGTCTGATAGACACAGTCAAGTATCTTCGGATACACAATCGCTTACTCACTCGTGTTCAGTTTTGAAGGATGAATTAMCCCTTCAACAACWTTGTTCCTTGAAAACTAGATAACGAAACAAAAACGTAAAGTAAGAACTTAGGTTGCTTGAYCTTMGGRTCATGCAAAAATCTTTAAAGTTTTTTCTAGGTTAAGCTAGAAAGAGCACACGGAGGATGCCTAGGCACTAGGAGCCGAAGAAGGACGTGGCGAACGACGAAATGCCTCGGGGAGCCGTAAGCAGGCTTTGATCCGGGGATGTCCGAATGGGGGAACC
>NZ_JBFTPF010000229.1:0-389 GCF_056398345.1 Paenibacillus sp. 01T442 | reverse complement strand
TCTACTCTCCCAGAACCCTGCGGTTCAAGTACCATCGACGCTGGAAGGCTTAACGGTCGTGTTCGAGATGGGAACGCGTGGATCCCTTCCGCCATCATCACCAAACAGTCAAAGCGTTTGTTTGCGCCTTGAAAACTAGATACGAAACTCAACGTAAAGTTAGGATTTGCTTAGGTTTTCTGGGCCCCAATCAAGTATTCGGAATTCGCTACAAAGCTTWTCWTCACTTGGTTGGGATKKTTTGGTTAAGCCCTCGACCGATTAGTATTCGTCAGCTGCATACGTTGCCGCACTTCCACCTCGAACCTATCAACCTCGTCGTCTACAAGGGGTCTTACATACTGGGAAATCTCATCTTGAGGGGGGCTTCGCGCTTAGATGCTTTCAGC
>NZ_JBFTPF010000228.1:0-407 GCF_056398345.1 Paenibacillus sp. 01T442 | reverse complement strand
CTCTTTCACTGTCATATTCATTATGCATTCACCTCGAAATTCTTGTTTCCTAGAATTTTATATACCCGCATCTTCACTTTCTAAACCTTTCTTTTGAGCACAAGTAAAGTGAAGTCATCGTGAAGCTGAAAATCTTGTAGCTTGAGTAAGCTGGCATAGATGGCATCGACCATTTCCTGAGCTGAGTAGGGTAGGTGCTCTGCTATAAGCGCTTTGATATCCTCCCGCTCTAAAAAGCCGTCCTCCGACTTAGATTCTGTAACACCATCGGAGAATAAGATCACCATATCTCCTACGTCCAAATGCTTCTCATACTGCTTATAATCAAAATCTGGTGCGATTCCAAGTACAAGCCCTTTTGCATCTAAATCGTAAAATTTGTTCTCTTTATTGCAATAGAAAAAGCC
>NZ_JBFTPF010000227.1:0-408 GCF_056398345.1 Paenibacillus sp. 01T442 | reverse complement strand
TAGGGAAACTTTCCATAATAAAAACCCACCTACAAGCTTTCGAAGCTTTCTCCGAAAGCTTGCCATGGGTATCGCTTGGCAACGTTCTACTCTCCCAGAACCCTGCGGTTCAAGTACCATCGACGCTGGAAGGCTTAACGGTCGTGTTCGAGATGGGAACGCGTGGATCCCTTCCGCCATCATCACCAAACGGTTGCAACATGGTGTGAACCACCTTGCAGAAAGAGGTTTGCTCTTTCAAAACTGAACACGAGTGAGTTAAGCGATTGTGTATCCGAAGATACTTGACTGTGTCTATCAGACACGAGTCTCCATAGAAAGGAGGTGATCCAGCCGCACCTTCCGATACGGCTACCTTGTTACGACTTCACCCCAATCATCTACCCCACCTTCGGCGGCTGGCTCCCT
>NZ_JBFTPF010000226.1:0-418 GCF_056398345.1 Paenibacillus sp. 01T442 | reverse complement strand
GTAACAAGGTAGCCGTATCGGAAGGTGCGGCTGGATCACCTCCTTTCTATGGAGACTCGKRTCTGATAGAYMCAGTCAAGTATCTTCGGATACACAATCGCTTACTCACTCGTGTTCAGTTTTGAAGGATGAATTAMCCCTTCAACAACATTGTTCCTTGAAAACTAGATAACGAAACAAAAACGTAAAGTAAGAACTTAGGTTGCTTGAACTTCGGATCAYGCAAAAATCTTTAACTCTTTCAATTAGGAGAGACTTTGGCTTAGGCCAAAGATCCCTATAAATGGTTAAGCTAGAAAGAGCACACGGAGGATGCCTAGGCACTAGGAGCCGAAGAAGGACGTGGCGAACGACGAAATGCCTCGGGGAGCCGTAAGCAGGCTTTGATCCGGGGATGTCCGAATGGGGGAACCCAGCT
>NZ_JBFTPF010000225.1:0-425 GCF_056398345.1 Paenibacillus sp. 01T442 | reverse complement strand
CAATAGCACAGAAGACCATTACCGGAAAAGTTACCGGAGCGGCAGACGGCGCAGGTCTGCCTGGTGTAAATGTATTAGTGCCGGGCACCAGCAATGGCACCAGTACAGATACAAAAGGGAACTATAGCCTTTCTTTACCTTCGGGTGCTAAATCGGTTTTGTTCTCGTTTATCGGCTATGAACCGCAAACAATCACGGTCGGCGACAAGAACGTTATTAACGTATCACTGAACGCTACCACCAAAGGATTGGGAGAAGTAGTAGTGGTAGGTTATGGTACACAAACCCGCCGCGACGTTACCGGTACCATCGCCTCCGTAAAAGGTTCCGATATCAAAAACCTGCCGGTACCAGACGCCGCTTCTGCCATACAGGGCCGCGTAACCGGTGTGGACATCGTTCGCTCTGATGGCGCACCCGGCAGC
>NZ_JBFTPF010000224.1:0-437 GCF_056398345.1 Paenibacillus sp. 01T442 | reverse complement strand
ACCATGGTTCTTCTCTTGCGCACAATTTTTGTGCGCTAGCGGGCGATGGTCGACCGAGGTTCTTCTCTTGCGCACAATTTTTGTGCGCTAGCGGGCGATGGTCGACCGAGGTTCTTYTCTTGCGCACAATTTTTGTGCGCTAGCAGGCGATGGTCGACCGAGGTTCTTTTCTTGCGCACAATTTTTGTGCGCTAGCGGGCGATGGTCGACCGAGGTTCTTCTCTTGCGCACAATTTTTGTGCGCTAGCGGGCGATGGTCAACCATGGTTCTTCTCTTGCGCACAATTTTTGTGCGCTAGCGGGCGATGGTCGACCGAGGTTCTTCTCTTGCGCACAATTTTTGTGCGCGAGCGTGCGATGGTCGACCATGGTTCTTCTCTTGCGCACAATTTTTGTGCGCTAGCGGGCGATGGTCAACCATGGTTCTGGTTCTTCTC
>NZ_JBFTPF010000223.1:0-444 GCF_056398345.1 Paenibacillus sp. 01T442 | reverse complement strand
GAGTTTGAAGTATCATTGTTGGAATATTGTGATGAAAAGGGAGATTTTCATTATATTTACTGGAACGAAGTAGATGGAAAAATAGGAAGATCTTTTCGATTTGATACAAGGAATTCTATCGAAGGACTTGGTATGGTTTCCATTATTTTAGACGCAAAAAAGCCATTGATAATAAAAAATAAGATCTGAGTGTTTATCACATCATCTATGAGAGAAAGTTTCAATTAACGCAGAACGATAGTGGAACTGCTATTATAAGCAGCTCCCTCTTTTTTCATTCAAGTAAACATTCCTCTTAAGGCTAAGAAATGGCCTTTGTCAAAAAAGGAGCGCCTCGGTATGATGGATTTGTCGACGGGTTCGTAACCCAATACCATCAAGGAGGCGCTCTTACTTATGAAGTTTAAACAATCTAACGGACAAAATCAACGAATAGAACGAATT
>NZ_JBFTPF010000222.1:0-464 GCF_056398345.1 Paenibacillus sp. 01T442 | reverse complement strand
GTACCTCCAGTTGCTCCTGCTGCTCCTGTACCTCCAGTTGCTCMAGCTGCTCCTGTACCTCCAGTTGCTCCTGTTGCTCCTGTTGCTCCAGTTGCTCCTGTTCCTCCAGTTGCTCCAGTCGGCCCAGTMGGTCCTGTTGCACCAGTTGCTCCTGTACCTCCAGTTGCTCCTGCTGCTCCGGTTGCTCCTGTTGCTCCTGCTGCTCCAGTTGCTCCTGCTGCTCCGGTTGCTCCTGCTGCTCCTGTACCTCCAGTCGCTCCTGCTGCTCCTGTTGCTCCTGTACCTCCAGTTGCTCCTGCTGCTCCTGTTGCTCCTGTACCTCCAGTTGCTCCTGCTGCTCCTGTACCTCCAGTTGCTCCAGCTGCTCCTGTACCTCCAGTTGCTCCTGTTGCTCCTGTTGCTCCAGTTGCTCCTGTTCCTCCAGTTGTCCTCCAGTTGCTCCAGTCGGCCCAGTAGGTCCTGTT
>NZ_JBFTPF010000221.1:0-482 GCF_056398345.1 Paenibacillus sp. 01T442 | reverse complement strand
GCCGCCAATCAATCCGTAGGCGCGATTGCCATTCTTCCCGTAGCGTTCGAACGTAGCAATGAGTGCGCTGCCGCTTTCCTGCCATAGCAGCTTCCCTTGCCGAACTTCAACCTGAGCTTGTTGTTCTTCTGTGAATGTAGAACCATCCTTCACCATCATCCTGCGGCACGTATAAACAGCGTCAGCTGCTTCTATACTGACAACAAAATCCGCTTCCTTTAAAGGCGCCATCTGCACGCTCTGATAATAATGCGCAGGGAAAGCCGGAGGCTTGATGATTGGTATATAAGCTTTGTCCACATCGTAAACTTCGCGTCCCGCCTTGAAAACCTTCTCAATCGTTAGCTGTTCTAGATTGGAAAGCAGCAGGAAATCGCCTATCTTGCCAGGGGCGATTACCCCGCGGTCATACATCCGCATCCGCTTGGCTGGAGAGAGTGTGCTGGCATAAATGGCCTGCTCTGGCTTCATACCCATGCCGA
>NZ_JBFTPF010000220.1:0-501 GCF_056398345.1 Paenibacillus sp. 01T442 | reverse complement strand
ATGTGAGGGCAAAGACCCGTCGAGATTTGGGAGAGTGAATCCCCAAGGACCTTGTGGAGAGAAGCGTGCAGCATACCATTTTTATGGAAGATGTTGTAAAKAAGTTCAGCACCTTCTGTTCCCGCATGCGCTCTAACGGAACTACCTGCCCCACAAGACCCAAACAACTGAACTCCTATTTACCATGCATCTTGAAATCCTGCGAATGAGCGAGCATTCGTGAGAAAATCCTTATTCTATGAGGGAGCTTAACATTCAATTTTTCGAGAAAGCACACTATCTTTCGTAGTTTCTTCCAGGCTGGTTTTCCTAAATGCTTTGTTATTTGGAACAACTAGAYAGTTTTAAGTATTCATGCTTCAAAATACTCATCATTATACGATCGATATATTGACCATTTTTATAGACTTCGTCTCTTAGTATGCCATCCTTATTGAAACCAGCCTTTTCATAACTCCGAATAGCACCAGGATTATCAGCATCTACCGTCAAATACACTTT
>NZ_JBFTPF010000219.1:0-506 GCF_056398345.1 Paenibacillus sp. 01T442 | reverse complement strand
GTGGCACCCCTCCTAAAATGAAGTGATGTCCCCACATTCCTACCTGATGGGTGCAATTCACGTATGGAAAATGATCGTTCTTTTCAATTAGACTTGGGGCTGTTCCTCCACTTCAATTACAGAAGTTTCATCAGTCGTGCCCCTACCCTCACAAGGATAAATACATTTCAGCATATGCCTTATTGCAACCGTTTCGGGTAACAGCCCTTCTTGCAACGTCCCTTGCTTTCCAAGTCCCTTACAGCCTAGCTATCTTTTCTGAACTTAGGTGCTTCCTCTAAGCCTGTGAGATTGATGCCACCATTGTTCGGCATAGCGTATTTCAGAGGCGAAAGTTTTACTTTACGCCACTCACCCCATCGTTTGATGGTACATACGTTTCCGCATGCTCTAACTGTAGACCTGTACATTCGGAAGTTCGTCAGTTCGCTTCTGCGCGAACATTCTCACCGTATTCAATTTTTCAGCCACGCGACATATCCGTCGGCATACCTTTTCTACTAGAA
>NZ_JBFTPF010000218.1:0-552 GCF_056398345.1 Paenibacillus sp. 01T442 | reverse complement strand
GCATATAATCACGTGGGAGAAGGGTGGAAGTATTTCATGTGGACAAAGCGAAATTGGGTTCCAATGGTTCAATGTACGATTCTTAGTGTGGTCCTGATTACGGGGTGCTGTGATCGAAAGGGATTGGATCAATATGAAGGAGCTGCTCAGCTCCAAGAAGCGCCTAAACCGATGAAATCTGTATCTAAAGAAGATTTACAAAAATATACAAATCAACTAATTACGTTAGGGGCAGTTTTTGAAAAACATCAAGTCAGGCCTCAATCCTCTTATAGCAATGAGAAAGAAGCATTTCTGGAAGTGCGCCGCGTAGGCGAACATGCCAAAACACTCTCGGATGCAGAGAAGGCAAGTCTTAAACAATCCATATTTGAGGCGATCGGTGCCGAGTTTCCACTGAATATTTCCGTCTATACGATTAATGAGCAATCTGGAATGACTGGTAAAATTACTGCAATTAATGAGAAGGGTAGTTTTTTGGTCGTTTCATCCGATAAATTCATTGGTCAAGATAACAAAATGCCTGATGCTGCGTGGTATACCATGTCAGAC
>NZ_JBFTPF010000217.1:0-569 GCF_056398345.1 Paenibacillus sp. 01T442 | reverse complement strand
ATCTGGAGCCAGTACGCCGGTTCTGAACCTAATCTTCAAGGTAAAGGCTGGTGTTCAGAGTACCAGTGGAACGATTGCAGCTACCCAGGCAAAGCTTGGTGTGGCTCCAGAGGGAACCGTGATTCAAGCGCAGCTTGGCAGTAAGAGCATTTCAGTAGGAGCTATTGTRGCGGCTGTTGATAAGACGGCATTGACAACAGCCATTACGAGTGCACAGAGCTTGTATGATACAGCAGTCGTTGGTACAGCGGCAGGTCAATACCCGCAGGCAGCCAAAGATGCATTCGGTGTTGCCCTCAATGCAGCGAAAGCTGTCAAGGACAACCAAAGTGCGACACAATCCCAAGTTGACAATGCTGTAACAGCACTAGGCAGTGCAGTAGATACCTTCAAGGCGCAAGTTAATAAGTCGGCAGACATCAACAAGGATGGAAGCATCAATGTAGGTGATCTTGCGATGGTAGCTTACCATTACGGTAAGAATTCCAATAGCACAGACTGGGCGACAGCCAAGATTGCTGATATGAACAACGATAATAAGATTGATATTAGTGATCTTGCGGTTGTGT
>NZ_JBFTPF010000216.1:0-598 GCF_056398345.1 Paenibacillus sp. 01T442 | reverse complement strand
TGAAAAGATTCGATGCAAGCATTGTCATAACAGTTGCCTTTCCGACTCATGCTAGCTTTCATTTTGTATTTTTTTAGTCTTTTACGGTAATCGGTTGATGCGTACTGTGAGCCACGATCTGAGTGATGCAGTAGGCCTTTAGGAGGTTTTTGAGCCTCGTAGGCTTGATCTAAGGCAGCGAGAACTAAGTCGGTCGTCATACGGTCTCCGAKTTTCCAACCTACAATTTTGCGTGTGTACAAATCTAAAACACTTGCTAGATACATGCGGCCCTGTCGGCATGGGATATAAGTAATATCTGTTACCCAAACTTTGTTTGGCGCTGTTGTTTGGAAGTTCTGATTCAGCACGTTTGATGCAATCGGAAAATCATGGTTTGAATCGGTTGTATTCACTCGAAACTTCTTGGAAACACAGGAACGAAGCCCGTTTGCTTTCATCAACTTTCCTACTAAACGCTCAGAAACCGTCCAGCCTTCACGCTTTAAAGTCTCTGTGATTTTAGGGCTTCCATACCTACCAAAGTGGTCATGAAAGATGAATGTAATACGAGCTAAAAGAGCTGCTCTGCGCTTCTGGTAGCTGTTCACAACAGCTT
>NZ_JBFTPF010000215.1:0-601 GCF_056398345.1 Paenibacillus sp. 01T442 | reverse complement strand
ACATTTGCGCCAACAACGAAATGGCCATCCTCATCAATAACCGTTCCTTTTACAATGCCTTTAACAGGAGTGAGACTTACTGGAACGGAACTAACTTCATTGTGTGAGACTGTTACCGTTCGGACATCAACGACGTAGTCAGGAGAAGAAAACTGTAGCGTATAGTCCCCGACTGGCAAGTTGTTGATAGTAAAATCGCCACTTGCATCGGTTTCAAACATAGCATTGGTTTCTAGGATCGTGATGTGTATCGCTGGCAAATTACCGCCATATACAGAAGTCACCTTGCCTGAAATAGAACCTTTGGTTTTCTTTATTGTCACATTGCCAAGATCCTTGATTTGGCCCTTAGCTAAATCAAAGGCAGGTACCGACACCGTCTCGTAGGTAGCCTTCGTGACGATGAGTGCTACACCGCTGCGCGCCGTAACATCGTTGAACGTAAACTCCCCGCTATTCTTGGTGGTTGCTGAAACCCCATCAAGCGAAACATTTGCGCCAACAACGAAATGGCCATCCTCATCAATAACCGTTCCTTTTACAATGCCTTTAACAGGAGTGAGACTTACTGGAACGGAACTAACTTCATTGTGTGATGTGA
>NZ_JBFTPF010000214.1:0-621 GCF_056398345.1 Paenibacillus sp. 01T442 | reverse complement strand
CATGGGAGCAGTAGGTTATGGTGGAAGTTGTGCAGGTCACGGTTCAAGCGCAGCAGCTATTTTGGTTCTTTTTATTCTTTTGGTTATCATCACGTCAGCTTTTGTATGGTAATTCCTTAATCCTACACAATAACAACAAGAAAAAACGGCCGCGAAATAATATACGGGCCGTTTTTTTTCTTTGTTCTTATCATAATAAAGATCACCCTTATTCTTATACTTAATCATATAATACTTCAATAAAAATGGGCTGCGCCGAAATAAATCTTTCGGTGCAGCCCCTTATTTCAACTTACCACCAGAATCCTGGACCACCGAAGCCGCCGAAGCCGCCAAAGCCTCCGCCAAAACCACCAAATGCAAAAGGTTCAGTGCCAATAGCTAAGAGATCAAATAAAACCAATGGGATGATCGCTTTAACCTGTACTTTCTCACCTTTTTGTGGAGCAATAATCAATTTGTTACCGCTAATTCTGACCAATTTGCCAGATACGCTTGTTCCGTCTTTTTTCAGTGCCATAATTTGTTTACCAACCATTTTACGAACGTCCTCTTTCCTAATTTGGGATGTCATGAACGTCCACCTCCTTCTGCCACCAGAKATACATTGCTATACAATGT
>NZ_JBFTPF010000213.1:0-624 GCF_056398345.1 Paenibacillus sp. 01T442 | reverse complement strand
TTTATAGGGATCTTTGGCCTAAGCCAAAGTCTCTCCTAATTGAAAGAGTTAAAGATTTTTGCGTGACCCTAAGGTCAACACAACCTAAGTTCTTACTTTACGTTTTTGTTTCGTTATCTAGTTTTCAAGGAACAACTTTGTGAYTCAATGATCTTCGCCCTATTTCAGCGGCGAAAGTTATCTTACCACATCTTATTACTGCATTTCAAGTCGAAATTTCTTGGAAATTCCTGTCTTAAAATGTGTTTTGGTGGAGCCAAGCGGGATCGAACCGCTGACCTCCTGCTTGCAAGGCAGGCGCTCTCCCAGCTGAGCTATGGCCCCAAAATGGGTTACTTCATTATGAAGTTAAATGGTGGGCCCTAGTGGACTCGAACCACCGACCTCACCCTTATCAGGGGTGCGCTCTAACCAGCTGAGCTAAGGGCCCTCAAAGATTTGCTTTAGCAAAACTTACTTCGTAAGCGTTACTAATTAGGGAAACTTTCCATAATAAAAACCCACCTACAAGCTTTCGAAGCTTTCTCCGAAAGCTTGCCATGGGTATCGCTTGGCAACGTTCTACTCTCCCAGAACCCTGCGGTTCAAGTACCATCGACGCTGGAAGGCTTAACGGTCGTGTTC
>NZ_JBFTPF010000212.1:0-641 GCF_056398345.1 Paenibacillus sp. 01T442 | reverse complement strand
CCCCCATTCGGACATCCCCGGATCAAAGCCTGCTTACGGCTCCCCGAGGCATTTCGTCGTTCGCCACGTCCTTCTTCGGCTCCTAGTGCCTAGGCATCCTCCGTGTGCTCTTTCTAGCTTAACCATTTATAGGGATCTTTTGCGTTAGCAAAAGTCTCTCCTAATTGAAAGAGTTAAAGATTTTTGCATGATCCGAAGATCAAGCAACCTAAGTTCTTACTTTACGTTTTGTTTCGTTATCTAGTTTTCAAGGAACAATGTTGCAACCGTTATATTCGCAAAACGATGTTGGTTGTCAACCGTTTGTACCCTATTTCGATTTAACTGGATTTCCTGTAGTTAATTTTGATGAATACGTTGGTTTTAAGCATTTAACTGGAAATTCTACAGTTAATTCAGGCTTAAAGTCTGAATCAGACCAAAAGCGATCAAATTAACTACATATTTCCCTGTTATTTCACTTAAAACTCCTAATTCCTCGAAAATAACTGTAGTTTTTCCTGTTATTTCAGAAATATCGGTATGTTTGAAAGATTGCTCTTTCAAAACTGAACACGAGTGAGTAAGCGATTTGTGTGAATAATGAGAGACTTTAATCTACGATTAAAGATCCCTATATATCACTTGACTGGTCTTATCAA
>NZ_JBFTPF010000211.1:0-647 GCF_056398345.1 Paenibacillus sp. 01T442 | reverse complement strand
ATACATGGTTCCGTCATTCCCATCCTTGGTTGTAAAGTTAAGATTACTGCTGTAATCTCCTGCTTTTCACACTGTTTGGTGCTTATAGCAGAACTTGTCGTACTTCGCCGTTAGTTTAATCCATTTCCAGTTACAACTTTTCTTTTCTAAAAGACAGAATTCTAATTTGGTCATCATCCTTGTAATTTTTACATTTTGATAATTCAACATCAATAAAATCACTATCTCTTTCGTGTATTCGAATTAATTTACAGACATATTCGGTCTTGCGTTTGTCTGTACTCCATGCATCTCGTGAGTTATCAACTATCCAATTTATTTCTTTACCATTTGAAATTACGTCATGAATGGCTGGCCCGCTATCCATTACTGGTTCTATAATCATTAGATTGTCTCCTTGCCCCTCATTAAATCTTGTTACCATTTTATCAACTCGTGCAAGGTCAGCTCTGTCAAGATGGAAAATTACTGAGTTCGTAGCAGTATCGTTCACTTTATTTGATTGATTTACAAACACAAAAATGAAGACAGTCAAAGCAATAATTATGAATGTCTGAGTTATAATTAAAGTTTTTTTGTATTTAATATTTTTACCTCCTTCAAAGTTTTTTTACATTCTTTTACGAAAACGGCGAGAATATGTTGCG
>NZ_JBFTPF010000210.1:0-687 GCF_056398345.1 Paenibacillus sp. 01T442 | reverse complement strand
ACATTATCTGACGTACTTGCCTTCTATTTGTTTCGTTCATATTTAACATTCCTACCGCCCCTTACTATAAAAAACAAAAGAGGAGCTGCCCGAAGCACCCCCTCAGGTACCCGTTAGTTCAACAATGTAAGTCAAATGGACTTTTTTAACTATCCTGTCATTTTAGAACTACATGCTCTAACCTTAATTCAACAGGTAGCTTAAAAATAATGTAATTAGCAGTCCACATTTGTGATTTAATAATGAGCTTATCTCCTGTTCCCTTTGATTCAAATACATATCCAGAGCCGATTTGCTCTAAAAAAGTAAATCCACCTAATGTATTGAACTGTTTTATGAGTTCATTCCCAAAAGTTTCTTGACTTCCTTGATAAATATACCAATTGAAGTTGTCATTATTAGTAAGATACCTGATATCATTGTGTCTATTTGAAATCTTCTCATACGCTTCCTTCTTCGTTAAGCCCTCGACTGGTAAATCAGGTAAGTAGAACCTTGATTTTATTATGGTGTTCCCGAGAAAGAACAATAGAACAGCAAACATCAATATCGCAAATACAATGATATATTTTTTAGACAATTGKGGTATCTCCTTCTTGGGGGGGATTACAATATAGACGTATCATGTCTAAAAACGTTGCATTCCCTTAATACAAATTATTGGAGGCTTCTCAATTAAACTGCCCG
>NZ_JBFTPF010000209.1:0-687 GCF_056398345.1 Paenibacillus sp. 01T442 | reverse complement strand
TTGATAAGACCAGTCAAGTGATATATAGGGATCTTTAATCGTAGATTAAAGTCTCTCATTATTCACACAAATCGCTTACTCACTCGTGTTCAGTTTTGAAAGAGCAATCTTTCAAACATACCGATATTTCTGAAATAACAGGAAAAACTCCAGTTAATTTCGAGGGATTAGGGGATTTAAGTGAAATAACAGGAAAATATGTAGTTAATTTGATCGCTTTTGGTCTAATTCAGACTTTAAGCCTGAAATAACTGTAGAATTTCCAGTTAAATGCTTAAAACCAACTTATTCATCAAAATTAACTACAGGAAATCCAGTTAAATCGAAATATGGCACAAACGGTTGACAACCTACATCGCTTCGCGAATGTAAAGGTTGCAAAGTTGTTCCTTGAAAACTAGATAACGAAACTATTGCAATTATCCTTTGCGAAGCTTAGGAGAATTGTCAAGTAAACGTAAAGTAAGAACTTAGGTTGCTTGATCTTTGGATCATGCAAAAATCTTTAACTCTTTCAATTAGGAGAGACTTTTGCTACGCAAAAGATCCCTATAAATGGTTAAGCTAGAAAGAGCACACGGAGGATGCCTAGGCACTAGGAGCCGAAGAAGGACGTGGCGAACGACGAAATGCCTCGGGGAGCCGTAAGCAGGCTTTGATCCGGGGATGTCCGAATGGGGGAACCCA
>NZ_JBFTPF010000208.1:0-703 GCF_056398345.1 Paenibacillus sp. 01T442 | reverse complement strand
GAACACGACCGTTAAGCCTTCCAGCGTCGATGGTACTTGAACCGCAGGGTTCTGGGAGAGTAGAACGTTGCCAAGCGATACCCATGGCAAGCTTTCGGAGAAAGCTTCGAAAGCTTGTAGGTGGGTTTTTATTATGGAAAGTTTCCCTATACGGGCCCTTAGCTCAGCTGGTTAGAGCGCACCCCTGATAAGGGTGAGGTCGGTGGTTCGAGTCCACTAGGGCCCACCATTAATTTAATACCATTTATGGGGCCATAGCTCAGCTGGGAGAGCGCCTGCCTTGCAAGCAGGAGGTCAGCGGTTCGATCCCGCTTGGCTCCACCAAAACACATTTTAAGACAGGAATTTCCAAGAAATTTCGGCTTGAAATGCAGTAATAAGATGTGGTAAGATAACTTTCGCCGCTGAAATAGTGCGAAGATCATTGAGTCACAAAGTTGTTCCTTGAAAACTAGATAACGAAACAAAAACGTAAAGTAAGAACTTAGGTTGTGTTGACCTTAGGGTCACGCAAAAATCTTTAACTCTTTCAATTAGGAGAGACTTTKGCTWAYGCMAAAGATCCCTATAAATGGTTAAGCTAGAAAGAGCACACGGAGGATGCCTAGGCACTAGGAGCCGAAGAAGGACGTGGCGAACGACGAAATGCCTCGGGGAGCCGTAAGCAGGCTTTGATCCGGGGATGTCCGAATGGGGGAACCCA
>NZ_JBFTPF010000207.1:0-742 GCF_056398345.1 Paenibacillus sp. 01T442 | reverse complement strand
GATCTATCATCTGTCTATTTTACCATAATAAAAGAAGACGGCATCCCGATTGGCAATACCCAATTGTTTAATATCCATCCTTGGTCCAAGCATGCKGAATTTGGTATTTGGATTGGGGACAAAATGGTATGGGCGCAAGGTTATGCTACAGAAGTGACAGGTGTTGTTCTGAATTTTGCATTCGAGCGTTTAAACCTTCATAAAGTGTATTTGACGGTAGATGCTGATAATCCTGGTGCTATTCGGAGTTATGAAAAGGCTGGTTTCAATAAGGATGGCATACTAAGAGACGAAGTCTATAAAAATGGTCAATATGTCGATCGTATAATGATGAGTATTTTGAAGCATGAATACTTAAAACTATCTAGTTGTTCCAAATAACAAAGCATATAGGAAAACCATTCTGGAAGAAACTACGAAAGATAGTGTGCTTTCTCGAAAAATTGAATGTAAGCTAACGTAAGAACTATAGCAACACAACATTAAGCTTAAAAAAGGAGCAATGTAGCGATGTACGAACATCTCGTTGTATTCAAGTTCAATACTAATATCACGCCAATCAAGCAACAGGAATTGCTGGATCAATTGTTAACGTTTCGGGATCGTATCCCCGGGATATTTGATATAAGTGCAGGCATCAACGTAACTGAAGAAACGGAAAATATTAAGGGCTATACTCTCGGATTACGGGTAACGTTTGAAGACCTTGCGTCGCTGCGTTCATATGGTCCGCATCCCCGTT
>NZ_JBFTPF010000206.1:0-764 GCF_056398345.1 Paenibacillus sp. 01T442 | reverse complement strand
GCTCTATACTGGTCACTCCACATAGACCTGAATTTGAGGCATTGAGTTGTTTTCATAACCTTTCACATTCCATTCCGCTTGAAGGGGTTGGGTATTATCCTTGTCATCAGTTGCCTTTACCATAATAAGATATGTTCCAGGTACAAGCACATGCCAATCCCACCCCMACCTTCTCCAGCTGTACTTTTCCTCTGGATCAAGCCATCTCACTAAGCTCCATGATTTTCCATGATCAAGACTAATCTCTACCTTTTTAACAAATCCGTGACCTGACCATGCTGTACCTGTAATGATATGCATTCCTCTTCTCATAATTGTTTGATCGGTGGGCTGGGATACTACGGCATTCACTTTCATTAATGTAACTGGTCTACGCTGAGTATCTGCTTCAGAACGGTACACGACATAATCATTGTCTTGAAAAGGACCTTTAAATTCTTGATCAGTAGCTACTATGCGGTAGAGCCATTTGACAGAAGCCATACCATACCAATTCGGAACGATTAGTCTTGCTGGATATCCATGTTTGTATGGTAGAGGTTTTCCGTTCATGTAAAGGGCAATCAGAGTATCGGGATGCATAGCTTTCTCTATAGGGAGGCTTCGGGCAAACCGGAAAGTGCCTGGAAAGTCCGTTCGTTCTCCTGTATCCATTCCTTCGAATATAACTTCACGAGCATTTGGACTAATTCCAGCTACCTGTAATAAAGTTCTAAGAGAAACTCCAGTCCAGATCGCATGGCTTACAGCCCCCTGTTCCCATT
>NZ_JBFTPF010000205.1:0-833 GCF_056398345.1 Paenibacillus sp. 01T442 | reverse complement strand
GCCTTGTCTTGTCTTGTCTTGTCTTGTCTTGTCTTGTCTTGTCTTATCTTGGCCTCACCTCACCTCACCTCACCTCACCTTGCCATCCCCCTGGGCCATCATTTATCCTAAAGAGATACAAAGAGTGTAATAAAAAGCAAGGTTCGCAAGAATGTCCCGTTTCGAGCCATGCTCTAGTGATTCTATAATGAAAACGTATCCAGTTGGAATAATAGGCGAACGAGGGGGAAATGGCCATGAAGCAAGGGAGAAAATACGGGGCGGTTTCGATAGGCTCCATTATGTTATTATCAGTTGTCGCAAGTGCATGCAGCAATTCGACGGATCAACCAGAGGCGTCCAAATCCGCAACGGCATCGGCTAGTCCAGTGGCTGCTCAAACGGCAGCAGTGAAAGTAGAACCGTTGGCGAAATATGATCCGCCAATTGAAGTGACGACGGTGCGTTCGGTCGACGCAACTTTCAAATATGCAGCTGGCGATTCGATCGACAGCAATATTTGGACCAAAATTTTCGAGCAAGACTACGGGATTAAAGTGAAGAATACGTGGACTGTCGATTCAACGCAGTACCATCAGAAGCTGAATGTGTCCATCGCATCAGGCGATATTCCAGATTTCCTTGAGGTAAATAAAGAGGAAATGAAGCGTTTGGCAGATGCGGGTCAGTTAGAGGACTTAACAAAATTATGGGCACAATACAGCTCGCAGTATTTGAAAGATATGTTGAACCAAGATGGTGGCGTCGGGATTAAGGCTGCTACAATTGATGGCAAAATGCTTGGCATTCCTCACACGTTCAGTAATGGCGGTATCAGCACAGCTGAAATGATC
>NZ_JBFTPF010000204.1:0-959 GCF_056398345.1 Paenibacillus sp. 01T442 | reverse complement strand
GTTCCCGCATGTCCAAAATTGGAACGACGGAGTTTAATAAGCTTACTTTCAGAACGACAACTGTTATCCAGGGAAACGGAATCCTGCGAATGAGTGAGTAAAAGTGAGATAAACCCTTAAAACCGAGGGAAGGGCAGTTATGCTATATTCACAATTTTAACTTTACAAAATCTGGGTTTCCCCTTAAGGTAGAGAATAAAATTATTTTACTAGGGGGAAGAACATGGACGAAAAAATACCGTTGTTTATAGTGACAGGTGCAAGTGGTGCAGGGAAGACAACAGTTTCTATGGAGCTGAGAAAATTATTACCAGACGTTGATGTTTTCGAACTCGATTCCATTCATAGAATTATGGGGAATGACGACTGGAGAAAAATGGAGAATATTTGGTTTCGTGTTGCTAGAAATGTAGCTGCAAGTGGACGAATATCTATCATATGCGGAACGATGATGCCATGGGATGCTGAAAAGTGTGAGGATTATCAATACTTTAAGGATAATATTTACTTTTTGAACTTACACTGTGACGATGAAACACGTGAATTACGATTACGTGCAAGAAATTGGACAGAGGATTTGATTCAGGAGCATAAATCTTTTGCAAAGTGGTTGCTTGAAAATGCTGACAAAGCATACACACCACCAATGCCGACTGTTGATACTACTACAACAATGGTAAAAGAAGTGGCTATCCAAATAAGTGAATGGGTACGTGGACATATCATCAACTAAGCTAATGGTAAACGTTTGTTCAATACACAGTAACGGGAGGCTGCCGGCACGATCGGCAGCCTTTCGCTCACCTAAACATTCCTGTTAAGGCTAAGAAATGGCCTTTGTCAAAAAAGGAGCGCCTCGGTATGATGGATTTGTCGACGGGTTCGTAACCCAATACCATTACCATCAAGGAGGCGCTCTTACTTATGAAGTTTAAACAATCTAACGGACAAAATCAACG
>NZ_JBFTPF010000203.1:0-993 GCF_056398345.1 Paenibacillus sp. 01T442 | reverse complement strand
CGCTTGGATACATTGAATTTCTTCACTGATCATCACAAGATCGTCTTTTTTTATACTATATCGAAAAATCTTTGACATGGATGAAGTAATCAGCGCTATTTCTTTGCTGCCGTATTCAAGCCCGATACTGCTTATGCAATTTAATGTATTATAAAGGAAATGCGGATTTATTTGACTTTGTAAGGCAGAGAATTCAGCCTGTTTTTTGCTGAGCTCAGACTCATATAAACTTGCCTGAGTATGGAAAATATTGCTTGTCATCTCTTCCATTTTGTCAATCATGCTATTGATATCATAGGCCAACACGCCGACTTCATTCGTTGAACGTACCTTAACTCTAAAGCCTACATCTCTTTTACCAATTTTCTTCATATCTGCGATAAGCCCCATGACCGGCCGCGTCAGATTATTCAAGAAAAAATATCCTAGAATAAGCATACTCAGAATGATACCAATTCCTGCTATGATACTAATGTTTTTAATGGCATACATGTCTGTTGTCAACTCTTGCACTGGAATAATACTTACAATACGCCAGCCGTCAGCCTGCTGCAAATCTTTTTCCTGGACGATTACTTCTTCATCATTAATTGTCGTTTTTACCCCATTAGTTAAACGGTTCCGATCTACGGAAAGGATATCCTCGTACAAAATACCGCGGAAATTTGCATTATTGGATACAATAACCTCATTTTGGCTATTTAGAATGTACAACGTAGAGTTAGGCGTTAATTCCGTATTCTGAACAAGCTCCTTCAACTTTTCCGTGTTCACCATAATGGAACAATAGCCTGTCCTCTGAGAGAATTGAACCCCGCCAATCGATTCAATAATGGGTGCTATATAAAAGAAATATTCGCTTCCTGTTTTTTCGTCTTTTAGAAGGGTTGTAAACTGTCCTGTTTCAACAGAATCCCTATCATTTTTGTAGGTGCTAACAAATTCTTCGTATTGTTTCGAATAAAAAATATCACCGTTTCCAGTACTATGGAC
>NZ_JBFTPF010000202.1:0-1014 GCF_056398345.1 Paenibacillus sp. 01T442 | reverse complement strand
GTGCTTCCTCTAAGCCTGTGAGATTGATGCCACCCTTGTTAGGCATAGCGTATTTCATAGGGTAAAGTCTTACTTTACGCCACTCACCCCATCGTTTGATGGTACATGTGTTTCCGCATGCTCTAACTTTAGACTTGTACATTCGGAAGTTCGTCAGTTCGCTTCTGTGCGAGCATTCTCACCATATTCAGTTTTTCAGCCAYSCGWCATATCCGTTGGCATACCTTYTCTTKTGARTGGCTSTAGCCTTCGTTCTGCCGAATCTACCTGTACTTCACACCTCATCTTCTGTTAAACATGACGCGCGCAGGAGTATTGGCGGGATGGTTTCGGGATACGTGGTTCCGTCATTCCCATCCTTGGTTGTAAAGTTAAGATTACTCGTGTAATCTCCTGTTTTTCGCACTGTTTGGTGCTTATAGCAGAACTTGTCGTACTTACCCGTTAGCGTAGCTTGTTGTTCAACAGATTCTGTAATATTGGAAGCGCCTGTTCATAATCATTTTGATAAAGAGAAAATGTCTCACTTACTTCAATATTAAACCCAGTTTTCAAATACAGTGCAATCKCCTTGTAGCTCCAAGTATGTAAATAAACATCAGCATCACCTTCAAGATTTTTTAGAACTCGTATACATTCAGCCACTAAAGCTTTCCCAATTCCAAGCCCCTGATATTCCCTCTTTACTGCAAACCAATGAATCGATGAGTCTCGTCTCTCTCTAGTATGGTTCCAGCAACCAGTTATTGTCCCGATTGGCTTCCCTTCTTGATTTAGCACAAATAATAGCCGTTGTTTTAGTTCTTCAGTGTGTGGTAAGTATTCATTTTTAAAGCCTGAATGTAAAAATAGATTCTCCCGTCGCCAATTACTCTGCCCATTCCCACTACTTCACCTTGGTATTGGACAATTACACCAAACAGCGATTGGTTTAAAGATTCTTCTGCAACTTCGAAATTCATATAATCTTCCCAACCAACCGCACAACATAATCTTCCCAACCAACCGCACAAC
>NZ_JBFTPF010000201.1:0-1032 GCF_056398345.1 Paenibacillus sp. 01T442 | reverse complement strand
TAGTAAGCCTACTCTCAGTAATACAGTGACTTCTTCTTCCATAAGCATGAAAATCACCACCCCGATCTTAAACCTAACAAATAATTCCATATATGTAGACTCTGTAAATGCAATGAAAGTTGCGTTAATCTGCCCGATAAGCTTAATAAGCTGCCGATGAAATTTCACGGCAACCTCAAAATTCATTAGTAAAATGCGTTCGCTATTTCAATCCAAGAACCTATACCACRTCTCGATTTACGGGACATAAGGGTGAATGGATTCCTAAAAAATGAACCATAAATACGTATTGTTCTGCTACTGTGGAGAACATATCACTTTCATGTTCTCCTTCGGATATCTGTGCAACTTCTTGTCTTTCGAAAAGGACAAGAAGTTGTATCCATAAAAATAAAAACCGCATAAACCGCGGCTTCTTATACATTTATGTTCTTGTCCTCCTACAAAAACTAAACCTGACCTCACGCAAGTTGGGGTATTCGCAGGATGACAAAGAAAGCACGGAGTATCGGGATACATTACGCAAAAAGGCTCTGACCTGTTCCGTTAGAAAGACCGACCTCCACCCCTTAGATAGATGTGACGAAGCTGACGAAGCTTAATCTCTCGTTGGTTAATTGACTAATCAAGATCATATTTTGCAAATGGTAAACTCCTTATTGAACCAACAAAATCCCCATCTGTTTTATTCAATATTTCTCTTTTAATGATTTGAAAAATAATTGACTCCCCCCACTCATCCTTTCCTTTTATCCCATTTGAAGACAACCAGTGTGTGTTTCATCTTTATCTCCTATACTGGGAGCGCTCCTTCAACTATTAGCTCCCCACTCCGTACCGAATCAATGTCCCCATCGTAGTTGATGGCGTCATGTAGCTTTCATAGGCCTCTTCTACACGGTCAATCGGATATATGCCGCTAATTAGCGGCCGAATACAGATGCATTTCTCAGCAAGCAGCCGTATGTATTCCCTTGTGTTACGGCCCTCCGTCCAACGTACATAACCTAATGGATAGTCCATATTTTCCCG
>NZ_JBFTPF010000200.1:0-1142 GCF_056398345.1 Paenibacillus sp. 01T442 | reverse complement strand
GTTAGATTGTTTAAACTTCATAAGTAAGAGCGCCTCCTTGATGGTATTGGGTTACGAACCCGTCGACAAATCCATCATACCGAGGCGCTCCTTTTTTGACAAAGGCCATTTCTTAGCCTTAACAGGAATGTTTAGCTTAAAGAGGCTGCCAATCAAATTTCGCGGCAGCCTCACTTTGTAGTTTATTTAACTAGCGTTCTTCCGTTAATTCAATGAGGATTAATCTACTTAATTTAGCCCCGCCGTATCAATTCGGTTCATTATGATATTGCCATTCCGTATCAACATAACCTCTTTCAATGAAAAACTCCGCAAGCATTTTTCTCTGACGAATCTCTAAATCCCGATAAGGAGCTGATTCAATAAGAATCTTATTAAATCGTTCTAGGAAATGAGGCCCTCCCGAAAACTTTCTCATAGCCCCCATCCCAACATCATTCGCAGCCCAAACAACCCTATCAATACTAAAAGATAATAAAATAGTACAAGTACACATAGGGCAAGGTTCACATGTTGAATACAATGTGTAGCCTTTTTTTTAAAATTTCTTTTTCTTAATGTCCAGCATGGTTGATCCCGCTTTTCTTATTGCATCAACCTCTGCATGTGCTGTCGTATCTGCTTCCGAAAAGACCCTATTACGTCCCCTACTGATAATTGTCCTGTCAGCTTCAGTAAATGCTTCTAATAGAAATTTACGATCAACATGCAAGATTATTTGCCCCCTATACGATTAATAGATATCCTCCGATACAAGGTTCTTCTTAAACTTATACATTCTATTTTAACCCATATAATTCCTTTTTGCTCAACTCTACTGCCCAATAGTTTAATGAGGCTGCCACTCGTTTTCGCGGTGGCAGCCTCATTTTGTAGTTATTGAAGTAACGTTATCCGTTAACATTCCTGTAGGTGTTAGTAGATTGAATTTGCAGAAAAAAGAACGCCTCGCTACGATGAGTATGTACTGGGTTCCAGCCCTCAGAACTCACCTTAGGAGGCGTTATCATGAAGTCTAATCCAATTAAGTCTCAAAATCAACGTGTAGAACGAATCAGCACTACTACTCTGGTCATAGGCATCGATATTGCCAAGGAGAAACACGCAGCACAAGCCATTAATTTTCGACCATTAATTTTCGA
>NZ_JBFTPF010000199.1:0-1153 GCF_056398345.1 Paenibacillus sp. 01T442 | reverse complement strand
GCCTTTGACAAAGTCACCTGTGCGAACAGCATTCGTGCTAAGCAATAATTCCATGGTTTGATTCACATCATTCACATTTAATTTCTTGGCTTGGCCGGACGCGATGAATTCATCAATCCTGATAGTTAAATCTTGCGGATAGAAAGGCGAGAATGCCTTATTTTTCAATAATTTAGCGGTAATATATACGTTCTTTACGTTGAAATTCATAGCGCGCCATTGATCGAGATTGGCTGTATTATTAGGATCGAAATATTCAATGTCTGGATCCATAGTGCCATTCCAAACTAGGATGGAGTCGAAATAATTTTTCTGTGCGGTTAAGGCTTGTGTTTTGGCTTCTAAGAAGTACGCATCCTTCTGAATGGCATCAAGCAGCTGTGAATGACTTTGTGCATTAGCTTTAGATTGATAAGTACTTAACGCGTCGGTAAAAAGCTTTAAGCTTTTCAGATAGCCTTGGTGTGACTGCACGAGCAGTGGCGAAGAGGCAGGCATGTTTTTACTTTGCAGCGTATTATATTTGTCTGCAGCAATTTTACTTAGCTCTTTCAGAACGGCAGATGCATCCACGGCGGCGGTGTTATCCATTTCAATTTGACTCAATAATTCAAACCATTTATTCTGAAATTCCCTAAAGGGTAAAAAGATGGTATGGTAATATGACACTAGCACTTGTTGGTCATAAGCGCCTATTTCGGGTACAGCTGCTTGATCAGCATGCATGATTTTATCATATTTTAAATCGGATTTCGTTTGTCCTAATCGCAAGCCATAGAAAAAAGCGCCAAGTATACAGACCAGCATAAAGATAAACATGAGGGCAAATAAATAATCAGTGCGGGTAAGACGCTTCTCCATAAATCAAGCTCCTTGTTGTCTTTTATAGTTGTTTTAGTATAGGTCAATCAGCATGAAAAAGGAATATTATAAGGAAATGAGGCTGCTTCCTTTGAAAAAAATCGATTTTAAGAACCTTCGTATTGGGAAAGTTGATATCAATGAACTGAATGACAAGACTTTATTGCTGAATCTTTATATTACACAACTGCTTACGCTTATTATCGGAATTATCATCCTATTATTTCAGAGTAATTCAAAGATTCTTTCTGCGTTGTCGTTTCAAGGTGGTTGGCGTGTCCTCATTTGGGGT
>NZ_JBFTPF010000198.1:0-1245 GCF_056398345.1 Paenibacillus sp. 01T442 | reverse complement strand
TATGCTGCTTTATGAACGTGACCATTCATATATAAATCGATTCGGCTATCAGAAAAACGATTAAGCAAGCTTTCTCGTTCATCATTGTGTATACAATTTATAGTGTGATGTCCTATTGCTATGTTTATGGTATTATCCTTGGGCAAATGCTTTGTTGCCTCATACAATTTACTTAAGCCAACGAGAATTTTGCCTTCTACACCTTTTGATCCTGCGATAAGACAAGTATTAATATGTAAAACGTTAAATCCAGGACAACGTTTTACAAAATGCAAAGCATTTTTTGGGTATTCTTCATCCATATATTCTTTATAGAACCTAAAGAAGGGTTCTTGAATGGAAAGTATTGTCTCAAAAGTACCCGAGTCAATACTATTCACTTCATCTTTTGCATTTGGCGCACTTAATATATGACTCGCTAATCTATCCACCATAGGATTTCTATTTAAGTCGTGATTTCCAGGAACAATAAAAAGATGTTGCTTTCCAATATCAATAGATTCAAGAAGAGAATCCAAAAAGGATATTGTTTCGGGTCCATAACTACCCCCTCTATGAGCAATATCCCMCGTAATAAACAACCAGTCTATTTCATCTTGTATATTATGTAGATACTCAATGAGATTATCTCTCATTACAGTAGTTTCGTAGTTGTTATACAAATGATGTATATCCGACAACTGAGCCCATTTAATTAACATTTTTCATCCCTCTTCAGTTCTTTCATTTTCCATCATTTAGGATTCGGCAAAATAATTTAAATTCTTTTAATTGCATTTTAAACAACCCAGATTCATTCTTATTAACATTTCTTAATTATGCTTAATCCTGTGAAATTTGAATATAATCACACTCGATTACATTAAAAATGACATTTTATATTCCATATTCAAAACAGGTTACAATCCGCAAAACCAGTATAATAATGACTTTTAATTATCGCACCAGACTCTCTGAAAACAAAGAAAAGCCCGTACCTTAAAGGTACGAGCTCACGTCATTTATATTCAAACTCAACGACATCCCATCTTCCAGTCACCGACATTTTAAGTTACAACTCACATAATGTATAGCATTAAGAAACCCCTTCCCTAAGAAAAAAAAACTACGACTGACCAATTGACTAACAGGTAATTCCAAATCCTCTGTCGAATTAGTTAATAGCTAATTTGACGGAGGTCTTGCTCTATGCCATTACCAAAAAACCGAATCATTCCTGAAAAGAAAGTTTACTTTCACCCTGAA
>NZ_JBFTPF010000197.1:0-1253 GCF_056398345.1 Paenibacillus sp. 01T442 | reverse complement strand
CAGTACTTCTATACATGAGGAATAATAGATACGGAGCGCCAATAATAGCTACAACGATACCTGAAGGAATCTCTTTGGGTATAAGTATCGTTTTACCAATGATATCAGCACCTGTAAGCAATATGGCGCCGAGAATGGCTGAAAGGACAACAGATTTCTGGTGATGCTGCCCCAAGAATAGACGCACTGCGTGAGGGGCGAGTAAGCCGATGAAACTGACGGTGCCTACAGATGCAACAGCAATGGCAGCAACTAACACGCCGATTATTGCTGAGAGAAGTCTTGTTTTCTGCAACTTAAGGCCTAGTCCAAGTGACACGTGGTCACCAAAGGCCAACAGATCTACACGTCGACCAAGCAACCATGCACTTGGAAGTAAAATGGCTGTCGTGATCAGGAGTTGGATGCATTCCTTCCATCCCCTAGAGTAAGTACTGCCGGCCAACCATGTAAGTGCAGGAGCAGCACCGAGCTGTGATTTAATGATAAGAAATTGGATGACAGCCGAGCCAAGTGCCGAAACGGCAATCCCAATAAGTATGAGGACAACGGGATTCAGCCCTTTTTTCCAAGCGAAGGCATACACGCTTCCTGCTGAGAGGAGTGCACCAATGATGGCACCAACGGGTATCCAAGTACCAGGAGCAGATGGCCAAATGGTTAGGACCAATAGAGCTCCCATCCCAGCACCTGAGGTGACACCTACAACGGAAGGATCCGCGAGGGGGTTACGAACTGCACMTTGCATCATGGAGCCTGCGACAGCTAAAGAGGCACCTGCAAGAGCAGCAACGAGAATGCGAGGAAGACGCAAATTCAGAATAACATTGCGAGCCATTTCTTCGCCTTGGCCTGTTATTACGGCGATAACTTCAGCAAAAGGTATTCGCAGGGCTCCAGCCGTCAACCCGTAAAGCAACAAGAAAACTAAAGCAATGCTAGATACGATAACTAGAATAGGATACGGAATTTTAGTTCCGACATAACCAACACTCATTGAGCTGCTTTCAGCAGAAGATTTCATTCTGGAGCCACGAATGGCAAGCCATATTAACCATGGAGCACCTAGTAAAGCGGTAACAGAACCCGCGGGCAGCTCTCCGAGTGTACTTCGAAACATTTTGGCAACTAGATCAGCACTAAGTAAGACGACAGCGCCCCAGAGAGCACTCCCTGGTATCAATAGTCGGTGACGTTGTAAACCTATTAATCGAACTAGATGAGGTGCGATTAGGCCGATAAAACCTATGGGT
>NZ_JBFTPF010000196.1:0-1286 GCF_056398345.1 Paenibacillus sp. 01T442 | reverse complement strand
GGCCTGGAAGGCAAATAAATTAGGGGTAGTGGAGATTACCCTTTAAAAAAGGTTGAATACGAAAAATGAGAAACTGCGAGAAAGCAAGTATTCAGCAGATAGACTCCATAATTAAGGGGCCGAACCGATTGGATATATTAGCTACATTTTTTCCATCTAAATGGAATATTTAATGAAATTCCTCGGAAATAGCTGTAGAAAATCCAGTTAATACATACTTACATACACTCTTTTATAGTTGAAAGTATTCCGCCTATTTTTCTCTAGATACCGCACCATTGACAGCAGCCCTTCATAAACTAATTTTGACTGTATCCCTTAACCTTGTAATTCCCAATACCCGAGCAAGGAGGGGTGACACACATCCATGGGCAGCGACCACAAAAACAAATTTTTACTTACGAACCGCGAACGCGAAGTATTCGAACTCTTAGTGCAGGACAAAACGACAAAGGATATCGCACAGCAGCTTTTCATAAGTGAAAAGACTGTGAGGAATCATATATCGAACGTCATGCAAAAGCTGAACGTAAAGGGTCGTTCACAAGCGGTTGTAGAACTGATTAAGCTTGGGGAATTAAAGATCTGATTCCGTCAGCAAAGGGATCCATGCAAGCCACCCACCCTCCTTTGGAGGGAAACGGGGGCTTTTATGTTTTTATCATGTTGTATTTTTGAGTTTCAGCGCTAGGCGTGGTAAGCTGAATTGAGGTGTATTTGTAACCAAAAGGGGCTGCTTCGGATGTTCAGGCGTGATTATTTGATGCGACAGATTGAACAATTGACGGTGGTGCTGCATCGGATTCTTTTTAACAAGGAACATATCCCGATTGAAGATGCGCAGAGACAGTTAGATGAAGCTAGTCGTCATTTATTGGGTTTGAATATTCGTTCCCTCCAGTCTTTGTCCAGTAAGGATATTCTGGAATTGCTATCCTACCAAGGGAGCATTGATACGGCGAAGGCGTTAGTCATTAGTGATATGTTTGTGGGGCAAGGTGAGCTGTTGAAGCAGCATGAGGAAGATGGGGAGGCCTATTGGGCGCACCTGAAGTCCTTAGATTTACTTTTGCATTTGTCTTTGTCGGATGAAGTTGAGCCTGAGGATGAGGTTAATGATGAAATTGCCACTCGGATGGTTGCGAGTTTGAATCATCTTCAAGGCTGGGAGATCCCAGAAGGGGTGCAGAGGCAGCTTTTTTTACATTATGAGAAACAAAGCAATTATGCGAAGGTTGAAGATGTTTTGTTTCATTATATGGAGGATGTTTCATTATATGGAGGAT
>NZ_JBFTPF010000195.1:0-1371 GCF_056398345.1 Paenibacillus sp. 01T442 | reverse complement strand
TCCTGGCAGAAGCATCAACGTTTGGTGATGATGGCGGAAGGGATCCACGCGTTCCCATCTCGAACACGACCGTTAAGCCTTCCAGCGTCGATGGTACTTGAACCGCAGGGTTCTGGGAGAGTAGAACGTTGCCAAACAACTGAAAGAGCCTCACTTGGATAACTCCAAGTAAGGCTCTTTTTTGCATTTAGCCTATACTTCGCCTCGTTACTGAATCATTAACAGTATTTTCTACAGCTAATTGCACGAATTTGCCCTGAAAAATTGATTTAGATGGAAAACTGCAGCTAGAATAAAAAGTGGACACCTCGTTAACAGATTTAAGATAATAGATGTAACGAGGAGGTGTTCACAATGGGTGAACAACGGCAAAGGTACAATGATGAATTTAAACAACAAACGGTAAAATTTATTCAAGAACAAACGAAATCGGTAACGGAAATAGCTGAAGAACTTAACATTCCTGCGGGAACGCTTCATCAATGGGTGGCGAAGTATCGCCAATTTGAAAGTGAATCCCTTGCCAGTCCTGAGAAGGTCCGTCAATTGGAGCAGCTCTTGAAAGAGAAAGAACGTGAACTCGCAGAGAAGGATCGCCGGATATCAGAGGCGGAAGAAGAACTAGCGATTGTAAAAAAGGCCGTACACATCTTCAGCAGACCAAGGAACTAAGGTTCCARTTTATTGAARATCATCGCTCTGAATTTTCAGTAGAGAAGATGTGTCAGACACTCGAGGTATCGAAGAGCGGTTTTACAAATGGGTACTGGGTAAAGCTGTTGTGAACAGCTACCAGAAGCGYAGAGCAGCTCTYTTAGCTCGTATTACATTCATCTTTCATGACCACTTTGGTCGGTATGGAAGCCCTAAAATCACAGAGACTTTAAAGCGTGAAGGCTGGACGGTTTCTGAGCGTTTAGTAGGGAAGTTGATGAAAGCCAATGGGCTTCGTTCCTGCGTTTCCAAGAAGTTTCGAGTGAATACAACCGATTCTAATCATGATTTTCCGATTGCATCAAACGTGCTGAATCAGAACTTCCAAACAACAGCACCTAACAAAGTATGGGTCACAGATATTACCTATATTCCGTGCCGACAGGGCCGTATGTATCTAGCTAGTGTTTTAGACATATATACACGCAAAATTGTAGGTTGGAAGCTCGGAGACCGTATGACGACCGACTTAGTTCTCGCTGCCTTAGATCAAGCCTACGAGGCTCAGAAACCTCCTAAAGGCCTACTGCATCACTCAGATCGTGGCTCACAGTACGCATCAACCGATTACCGTAAAAGACTAAAAAAATACAAAATGAAAGCTAGCATGAGTCGGAAAGGTAACTGCTATGACAATGCTTGCATCGAATCTTTTCA
>NZ_JBFTPF010000194.1:0-1436 GCF_056398345.1 Paenibacillus sp. 01T442 | reverse complement strand
TGTCTCAACAGCGTCTCTCAGAGATCTGCCAACTAGATTAGGAAGCGGCATTTCCTCGACAGGCTGCATGGCAACGTAAATATGCTGCGTTGATAGAATTTGAGTGCCAGCTTTCGGGAACTGATCAACCACTTTCTCACCTTTACCGAACACTTCAAGCGATAGGCCAATATCTTTGGCCGTATCTTTAGCGCTTGTCGATGTAATATCTAACAAATTCGGTACATTAAGACGATTCGCTTCTTTAGTGATCGTTTTCGGCTTTTTACTTGAGGCAACACCCATGTACTGCAAAGACTCACCCACTATTTCTTTGAACGCAGGCGCTAGGACTTGACCGCCTAAATGATAATTCCCACCTAAATCAGGCTGATCTGCGATAAGTGTAATTAAAATCCGTGGATCTTCTACTGGCGCATAGCCAATAAACGAGATTACCMAAGTATCGGATGAGTACGTTTTTTCACCAGGAAGTACGATATTCGCTGTCCCCGTMTTGGCTGCTATCCGATAATCCTCCATATAGGCAAGCTTACCAGTCCCTACTTCTTGGTCGGATACGACTTGCTCTAAATAACCACTCACTTGCGTTGCCGTTTGCGGACTCACAACTTGTCTGATTACTTGGGGTTCATACGCTGTGATTACTTTGCCAGTTTTAGGATCAAGAATGTCCTTCACAATGTGGGGCCACATCAATTTACCACCATTCGCAATGGCTGCATAAGCTGCGGTTTGTTGGATGGCTGTCACAACGACTTTTCCTTGTCCGTAGGTCGCTGTAGCGTACTCAGACGGATATTTCATGTCAATTAGACCTGAGACTTCCCCAGGCATATCGATGTTCGTTTTTTGATCGAAACCAAACTTATTAATATAATCACGCAGCTTATTCTGAGTTAATTTCTCAATTCCTAGCTTTACAAAAGCAACGTTACTAGACCTCTTCAGACCCTCTAAGAAGGTGATTTTCCCCCATCCGACGAGATTATGGTCATGGAGAATACGGTCTGAGACTTTTATCGAACCCGATTGATAGGTTTCTGTCGGATTAAACAATCCCTCTTCCACCGCTCCTGCTAGGGTAACTAACTTAAAGGTAGATCCAGGTTCATATCGGGAAGAAACGGCGCCATTTCTAAAATCTTTCTGCGGATCATAATTCCAGTACGTATTCGGATTAAAGTTCGGCGTATTTGCCATCCCTAGAATTTCCATCGTTTTCGGATCAACCGCGATAGCTGTCAGGCTTTTCGGATGCCATTTGTCATTGACTTTTGCTAAAGCGCTCTCTAAATAAAACTGTATGTTTTTGTCGATCGTGAGTCTAACATTGTTTCCATCTTCCGCAGGTTTAAAGTTAACTTTGGCATCGGGAAGTTCTACACCTTTACCATCTTTTTCATAACTTAGCATCCCCGGAATACCCTTAAGTG
>NZ_JBFTPF010000192.1:0-1539 GCF_056398345.1 Paenibacillus sp. 01T442 | reverse complement strand
ATTTCCGGTAATGCGGTAACCAAGACTGAAGCGTCGAGCACCATCATTAGCTGACAGGCGACGATTATTGTCAAAATAATTCGTTTCGAATGTTCATTCAAGAGGATAACCTCCCTTTCGCGTTATAACGGTTATTATGACGCGATTCGGTATCGGGAAGTAGCTCATTCCTGCTAAAAAATTGATCAATACTGCAAAGAGGTAAAACATATTGTTGGATTAACAGGTTTGCGCTCTTATAGGAAATGCGTATAATAGGAGAGGATAGAAGGAATGGAGGAACGTTTCTATGCAGACGAAATTGGATCAATTATTGAATATAGTGGATTCCCTTTATCTTGCAGAGGGCCGTACGGAGACGTCAATACCCTTTTTTTCGCTAGTCCGACGCAACCGGCCGACGGAGATCATACCCGGCGTTCTAACTCCCTCTTTTTGCCTGATTCTACAAGGGGGCAAGAAGCTTCACCTCGGTCAAGACACGATCTATTATAGCGCAGGCGACTATTTAGTTTCGTTGATCGATATACCGGCCTCTGGACAAGTCATCGGCGCTTCGCGGCAATCGCCGTATATCGGCTTACGAATCGATATAACGGCGGAAGAGATTGCTTCTGTCATGTCAGATACCGGTATCACTGTGGAGCCACTCGACCGAAAGCTCGGCCCAGGAGCCTACGTAGGCAAATCCGATGAGCACTTGCTGCTCTTATTCATCCGGCTGTTGGAACTGCGAGTTAAGCCAGAGACGGAAATCCGCTTTCTGTCTTCGCTGATCAAGCGCGAGATGATTTTCCGCTTGCTTACGGGAGATTATGGGCACTTGTTTGTCCAACGGGTTTTCATGGACCAGCAGAATGAGGGGATCAGTAGAGCCATTGAATGGATAAAAGAGAATTACAACAGAACCTTTACAATCGAAGAGGTAGCGAGATCGTCCAAAATGAGTGTCTCAGGACTTCATCACAAATTCAAAGCTGTCACAACGATGGCTCCCCTGCAATATCAGAAGCAGCTTCGCCTTCAGGAAGCGAGACGCCTCATGCTGAACGGCTCCGTGAACGCGACATCCGCCGCGCTGGAGGTCGGATACGAGAGCCCGGCTCAATTCAGTCGTGAATACCGCCGGCTTTTCGGGCTCCCACCGCTTCAAGATATGAAAGCGTTCCACAGAAAACCAGTACCGGAAGCGTTCGAGACCAGCTAAAGCATTCAATTCCTCATTTGGAATTAATGTTTTGTCTATAGTGGCGTATTCTTTTTAAAATGTGTAAAATAATGTTATCTGAAAATGGAGGGGCTTTAATGACAATAGGATCCCAGGACGATATCGATGGTCTGAAGGCAATCGGCAAAATCGTTGCAATGACGATTAATGAAATGAAACGTCACACACGTGTTGGTATGACTACAAAGGAACTTGATGAAATCGGAGGTAGCTTTTTGAAAAGGCATGGGGCTGTGCCGGCACCGAAATCAACATACAATTTCCCAGGCAACACCTGTATAAGCATTAACCATGAAGTAGCCCACGGAATA
>NZ_JBFTPF010000191.1:0-2382 GCF_056398345.1 Paenibacillus sp. 01T442 | reverse complement strand
GTGTAAGCCGTTCCTCCGCTGCTAAGCAGGGTTGGATCATTCGCTAATCCAATCGTATCGCTTATGGTAAACGTCGCACCCGTTCCATCTAAGATCGTAATCACTAAATCTTGACCGCTGTTTGTCCACGAGCCCGTATAGTCGGTACCTAATGTATGAGCGCTACTCACGACAATCGCTGCATCCACTTCTTCTTTCGTTAATGCGCCTGTTTTGTTCGTTGCATTCGCTAAATGCAGCGTAATTGTATCGTTAGTATCAATTTGCCCTACGCTGCCTGCGCCTGATGCTGTTACGCTAGTAATCACGATCGGGTCACGGCGCTGTACGGTCGCGTTTGGCGTTGCTGGATCTCCGACGTTATCAGCCACATCGCTGTAAGTAACCGTGATAGTTTCTCCGGCTACCGTTGCAATCGTCGTACTTGAACTAGTGTTACCCACGGTAAATGTCCCCGTAAACGTCCCTTCCGTGGCCGTTTCATTCAAGATTAGGCTAAATCCATTCGAATCCGTCGTTGCGGACTCTACTTTCACCGTTGTGCTTCCCGTACGGCGAATATCCAAGTCCGTCACCGTCACCGTCACGATATCCCCGTTCAAGCCATAACTTACATCTGTCGAAACAGCTCCGCTGTAGCTTCCGAAGTTTCCACTATCGATCAGATGGTTACCGCTAAACACGGCGCTTTGGTTCGCTGCATTACGAATGCCTGCGGTTGTCGCGATGCTCACGCTGTCTCCCGGCTTCAACGTTGTTCCTGCTCCCAATTGGATCACCAATACCCGTAATTGTTGGCGCCAAACCAAAATTGCCCGTACCCGCATGAGCGACTACATTCTTCGCTGTATAGTGGTTATCTGCGGATATCAACGTACCATCAAGCGCTAAACCGATTGTGTCCGTTACCGCAAAATCCGCTCCTGTACCGTTTGAGATRGTGATCACTAATTGCTGGCCGCTATTTTGCCATGCGCCTGTGTAACCTGTTCCTAACGATTTGCCGCTTAAATCAATGATCCCGTCCACTTGCGATTYCGTTAATCCCGTGCCGGTTTTGTTCGTTCCTTGCCCCAAATCAATCGTAATCGTATCGCCTGCGTCGATTGTWCCTAGTGTACCGCCTGTTCCACTGAACGTTACGCTGCTGATCGCAATCGGATCACGGCGTGTCACGCTTGCCGTTGGATTCGCCGCTATTTCCGATGCGTTTTTCRCATCCGCATACGTCACGGTGATGGCTTCTCCTGCCGTTGAACCAATCGTTGCCCCTGCAACCGAAGCATTCCCTACAGTAAACGTGCCTGTAAACGTGCCTTGCGTTGCTGTTTCTGATAACGATACCGTAATGCCTGTTGCATCAGTCGTCGCCGACTTCACAGTGACGCTTGCCGTACCATCGCGACGAAGATCAGCATCCACAACGGTCACTGTAATGGTATCGCCGTTAATTCCCCAATCCTTATCGACGGCTACCGTTCCCGTTGCGCTTGTAAACGTCCCACTAATCGCCTGCGAACTCGTCGTTGCCACGCTCTCCAACGCAATATCCTGTACGTTTGCCGTGCCTTTCACCGTTAAGCTCGAACCAATCTTGATGTCTGAATCCGCTGCAAGCGTGATGGTAAACACATCTTGTGCCGCGTTCCACGCGCCTGTTACACCTGTTCCCCATGYGTCGGTGCCCGTCAAGGTAAACAAGGTTGAAGGGTCAATGCTGGATCCGCTTTKGTTCGTTGCTGTATCAAACKTAACCGTTAAGATATCCCCTGCACCTGATCCCGTTTCTCCTGCTCCGCCTTCTGCTGCAACAATCGACACAATAGCTGGTACCTGCGTTCCGAACGTTCCTCCTGGGACACCTGCTGTAAACGCGTTTGTATTAACTGCGAATACACTACTTTGGTTTGCCGCATTGCGGATGTTCGCTCCGCTTAATACATTGATTGTGCTCGATTTCGTAATTGATGGCGAGCCGCCTAGGGTGATTTCCAATTGGCTTGGGCTCGTCCAGCTGTATATTGCTCCACTGCCAAAACCACCAGAAGTCACAGTAATGTTGGTGCCTAATACGATGCTACTGCTTTGGTTCGTGCCTTCACTAAAGTTGATCTGTACTTTGTCTCCAATTTGCGCCCCAACGTTCAAGCTGCTGTCCACCGCTACGATACTGGCGATCGTCGGCGCTGCTCCAAAGTCACCGCTTAGCGCAACAGGAGCTACATTCACAGCTGTGTAAGCCGTTCCTCCGCTGCTAAGCAGGGTTGGATCATTCGCTAATCCAATCGTATCGCTTATGGTAAACGTCGCACCCGTTCCATCTAAGATCGTAATCACTAAATCTTGACCGCTGTTTGTCCACGAGCCCGTATAGTCATAGTC
>NZ_JBFTPF010000190.1:0-1675 GCF_056398345.1 Paenibacillus sp. 01T442 | reverse complement strand
TCCTTGATATGTTATTTGGATCTGTCGCTGGCCAGCAACTGGGATCCTTTTAACATCATACCAAGGAGTCTTTTTATTTTTCAAACCTCGTATTTCTACAAAATAGGAATGCTGCCCGTTAGTTGAACAAAGGCCGCAACCGGCTAATCCCATGAAGAATTCAATTGCTTGACGTACTCTTTAATAATCCGAATCACGAGACACAAATGTGTATTGTATTATGAAAAATGACCCTCAAAAATGCATCGTTCAATTACCGCGGAGAAGATATCATCATTATGTCTATCAATGGAAAACAATACAACTTCTTGTCTTTTGGAAAAGACAAGAAGTTGTATCCATAAAATAAAAAAACCGCGTCATTCGCGGCTGATAATGCATAAATGTTTTTGTCCTCTTACATTAGCGTAGCGACATTAGGATTTAGTTTTGAATCCACATCAACTCTGTTTACATATTTGATTGTAATAAAATTAGAACTATCTGCTCTGTGAAGAATTTCTATTTTTGAACCTGATAATAACTCCACTTCAAACCCGTTATTATTAATTTGGCGATAGTTTTGAATCGTGCCTTTATCTTTTAGTTTGTTCAACTTTTCCTGATAGAAAGATTTAAAATCACGATCGTCTACATAAGACAAATAAAACGGCGAACAAATATTTGATTTTCCTTTAAATACAGTTCTTTTAGGAAGAGGGATTGCAATGTTTTTAAGTTCTTCTTCATATTCGCATTCAAATACTTTGCTTGGGAACAAATAACTTTTCACATAGTTATTATATGTTCCATTCCAAAAGTAACATTGAAAAATAATAAAAATAGGTATCGAAATAATCAAAAGAATAAAAGGAACTTTTTTACTTTTGGCTCCTTTTAAAATCACAATAAGAATAAACAGACCAATAATCATAATAATTGTATAAGGTATGTATAGAAAAATATTCCATGTCATTCTGTTTCTTCCTTTCAAAAATATATTATTATTGATCCTCCCACTTAATGCTCCTTCGAGTATAAGATTTGTAGTATTTTCCACAACGCCATTGCAGTATCCTGCCCTTTAGCTTAATCAAAATGGAGCAGTTGCCACAGCAATCTGCTCCATTATTCGTTCAACTATCGTTATCCGTTCCATTGCATATGGACATTTCAAATGTGGGTCAACTTGGATTAAACAAGCTATTAACCTTGTTCTACTTCCTGCCAAATGTTGAACTTGTTTCCGTCCGGATCTTTGAACTTGAATTGCAAACCACAGTTTCCTTGGTCGTTTAGCGGCTCGACGTAGACTCCACTTTCGCGAAGTCGTTTATGGACCTCTACAATATTCTCAACCTCGAACGTCAGAGAGAACATTTCATATTCGTCGCCTTCCCATTGATCCGTCATGAAGTTTGCCGTTCTCTTCTCTTTCGTTTCCAAAAGGAATAACCATTGCCCGTTGCCAAGCACAAGGATGGCTCCGTCGGCAGGCCCGCGGGGCTTAACTGTAAGTCCTAATGTCTCTTTGTACCACATGGAGGCAATTTCCACGTTAGATACGGGTAAGTAGTTGTGAGAGACTCTCTTTAACATCGGTGCTTTTGCTGCTTGTTGTTCTTTTGTTTTATTTAATTCTTTTTCGGCCATGTAAGCTCCACCTCTCATTATAATTCGTATTTCTATATATAGA
>NZ_JBFTPF010000189.1:0-1729 GCF_056398345.1 Paenibacillus sp. 01T442 | reverse complement strand
ACATACTATAATCACTACAGATACCAATGGAATTTAAAAAGGATGACCCCTGTGCAATACAGAGATCATCTTCTTCAATCTGCCTAGACTTTTTTTAAAATGTCCTTTACACGGGGTACAGTTTAGACAAAGGAGTGGTTTCTTTGGATAAAACTTACTCTTTTATTGCAATTACAAAAAAATGATTTCGTCAGCCAAATTACCTAAATTACTTTCGTTGCTTACAGGAACTATTACAATTGCATTATGATTCCTTAATATTTCAATATACTTTTTGTTGTATTCACCAATTATGTACTCAGACCAATGTTTGGTTTGCATCCATGGTACAGTAAACAGCCTTTTACCATAAGCAAAACCAATTGCCATTGATGCTCTCCATACTTCACCACTTTGAAACTCTAATGGTCTGTGAATCCTTCCTTGCTTTTCATTGTTTTCATATATCCCTGAAAGTTCAAACATTTTTGCAATCTCAAGTAGACTATAATCATTTTTGCTMTGTGCAATTCCTTGTTCTAATTGTTCTGCAACTGTTTTTATGCCTAAAACTTTCCTTGTCAATTTGTTTGGATAACTTCTCCTTGGCTTATAGGGGTATTCCGAAACTCCTTCACCAATGTAACAAGATATACTACGAAGCAAATCAGCACTAGCTTTATGTCCATTTACTTGAATAGAATTTTGATAAGCATCTTCCACCAGTTCTTTACCTGCCAATATATAAGACAAACCCCATCCACCAGCACCTAGATTTCCTACAATACCATATATTTTACCACCCTCGAAGGTCGCAGATAGACTGCTGATAGAGTCGAGCATTCTCCAATAATTAAATAGAGAACATGATACTTGGCAAGTAAGATTTTCAATTTTGATTTGCAGTAACGAATCCATAAAAATTCATTCCCCATCTAGTAAGATGAAATCCATGCTTTAAAGACCACTTTTGTCATGTTCAGGCTCATTAGGTTCATACCAATCCTTATGCCCCTTATCTACTTCTATCCTAGAGCATTTGCCGAAAGCGCATCCGCAAGTACCTTTATCTAGCCTAAAAAAGCAATATTTCTTTGGACATTGCATCAGCCATATTCCTTTCAATGAAATTGCTCTTTTATCATTCAAATTCTATTTTCATATTCGATTTCTTTGATTCCTCAAGAATATGTGCAATTATTGTTTCTTTCATTTCCTCACTAATTGCTTCATCCTCATTCGGATGTTCCCATGATGTTATTGAATTTTTATATGCTACAAAACCATGACCATTCATCAATAGTTCACCACTGATTTTTACGACCTTATTAAATATTGATACTCTGATATATGATCTTGTTCCTCCTAAAATCATTGTAATCACCTTGCCCATCAGCATAAAATCGTGCTTTCATCAATTAACATTAACTATTTTCATCAAGGTTTGAAAAATTGAATAAATCTTCCTTGATTTCATCTAATAAATCATTTAGATTTTCAAATTGCTTTGTTTTAATCAAAAACGTATTTTCTCTCGCAATTTCTGAAATAAAGAAATCGTATGTGTAATCAGCCAACACTGATATGGATGCCATATAATTCTTGATTGATAATGCGTATTCTAATTTTGCATTCCCATAAATAACTTAACTTTCAACTATGATGCCTTTGTCTATTTCCTCTATTAGCTTCATAATAAATTGCTGAACTGAAACAAGCATCTTTTATCACCTACCTTATACCCTTATAC
>NZ_JBFTPF010000188.1:0-1746 GCF_056398345.1 Paenibacillus sp. 01T442 | reverse complement strand
ATATCACCGTTTCCAGTACTATGGACTCGTCGTCCTTGATTATCATTAATAACAATGCCATTCACATAGGAATTAAAGGATCTCATATATTCCATAAGTTCAATTACATATGTACCTATATCAAAACTCCGCTTATAATCATCATCAGCGATCGTAAATTCTTGTATCTTTTTATTATCAACAGCTATTTTGGTACTAACTTTTATATCATTAAAAACGGAATTTATCTTTTGGCTTGTTTGTTCAATGATCTTATTCCCATAATTCGCAGCTCTGTTCTGCGTCAGATTATAGAAACTATTATAGGAATAAAACTCCATTATTGAGAAAATGATAACCGAAAATAAAAATATAAGTAATATCTGATGCTTTAGTTTCAGTCTACTAATCTGCAAATTCCTCACTCCGACCCTCAACTCTTTCTGAACTTCGTAGGCGTAATCCCACTTTGTTTCTTAAATACTTTGTTGAAATAATAGTAATCCATATAGCCTACTTTTGCTGCAATTTCATCAATGGACAATTCGGTATGTTTCAAAAGCTCACAAGCTTTCTTGATCCTCAAATCAGTGACATATTCTGAAAAAGTTTTACCCAAATTCTTCTTAAATAGTTGGCAACAATAGACTTGATTGATTAAAAACTTCACAGATAAATCTTTAAGGTAAAGCTCGCTCTGAAAATTAGTGTCGATGTATTTCACCATTTGGGCAAAATAGGAGTTTTTATCCCCTTCATTCCCAGATTGATAGTTCAGTTGCTTTATGTACGTCATAATGTCAAATAAAAAACTGCACAATGACTCAAAGGTTTCAAAACGCTCCTTCAGTTCAGAGTAATTCAGGAAATCAAGTTCCATGTCTTTTAGCTCTTCGTAGTAACTGCCAACCAAGCTACTCACCACTTGATTCCATAAATAAACGACCTCTCCCATCCCTAACTTATTGTGATCAAAGAAATATAGGAGTCTATCCATAATGTCGTCCATTTCTTCAAACTTTTTCTCTTGAATAATAGAGCAAATACCATCTATATACGGCTTAACCAAATTAAGCTTTTGTTCATATTCAAAAATACCATTGGCTTCATTTAAAAATACGGTTGACGCTGCGATATCTGCTTCTTTAATAAGCTTGGCCATATGGTCATACTGGTTAGAAATGCTACTGATTCCTACCGTTTTTATATCTAAGTCAATGAATACGGCTGAATCGAAACTAACATCCAAATCCGTTCTGTTGTCACTTTTGAGAATATATAAAGTTTTTCTTGATCCTAAATTAACTTCCAATGTAGGTTTAAAATTGAAAGCACTTATGTCAAGATCATGCTTTTTCTCACCATTTGAATACATGATAAATACACGGAAGTAGTCGTCCGTTGATTGATCAAATAACTGAGTTAAACGATTCAATTCACTTTTATMCGATGAGGTTAGTGCCTCTAAGATCTGATTATTTTTCATACTTCTCTTAGTAGAAAAATGCAACGCCAGTTTCTCTATTAATGGATCTGCCATCTCAATATCTAAAGGTTTTAGGCAATAATCCAGCGCACCATACCTTAGGGCTTCCTGCGCATATGCAAACTCCGCGAAACCGCTTACAACAACAAAGTCTACATCCAATCCCATGTCTTTGGTCTTTCTCATAAGATCAAGGCCAGAAATCTCAGGCATTCTTATGTCTGTAAAAACCAAATCAGGACGATCCTCACAGATAAAATCAAATGCTTTATGGACACTGG
>NZ_JBFTPF010000187.1:0-1768 GCF_056398345.1 Paenibacillus sp. 01T442 | reverse complement strand
TTAAGGCTAAGAAATGGCCTTTGTCAAAAAAGGAGCGCCTCGGTATGATGGATTTGTCGACGGGTTCGTAACCCAATACCATCAAGGAGGCGCTCTTACTTATGAAGTTTAAACAATCTAACGGACAAAATCAACGAATAGAACGAATTACTACATCTCATCTTGTCGTGGGTATCGACATCGCTAAGGATACTCATGTAGCACAAGCAACAAATTTTCGTGGCATAGTGCTCTCTAAGCGGCACCTATCATTTTCAAATACAATTGAAGGCTTCGAAAAATTAATGAGATGGGTTGAGGGAATCGGGCAAAAAAATTCTTTGAAAGGGCTCATTATTGGTATGGAGCCGACAGGACATTACGGATTAAACTTGGCAAATTGGCTCTCTGATAAGGGGAAAAGCGTGGTTATGGTGAATCCGGCTACCACCAAACGAAACAAGGAGAACCGCGATAATTGCCAATCTAAAAATGATCCTAAAGATGCACTAGTTATTGCTGACGTGATCAGCCGAGGTTTCTACTATGAATACTCACGACAGGCCGTTGTCTTTCAAAGGTTGAGAACTATTATGAGTGATCGGGAATACTGGGTTACGAACAGCGTGCGGCTGCAAAACCGAATCATCCGATGGATAGACATTCACTTCCCTGAGTATTTTTCTGTGTTTAAAGATTGGACCTGTAAACGTTCCATGGCCACACTTCGGGAATTCCCTTTCCCGCAGGAAGTAGAGACTTTATCTGTCTCAGATGTAATTACAAGTTGGAAAGATCATATGCAGCGAGCCGGTGGTTCTACGGGCATGCAGAAAGCTGCACAGCTCATTTCTCAAGCAAAGAGAAGTGTAGGCGATACGACTGCTGCTAATGAATCGAAGCAGGATCTGAGGCGTCTATTACAAGAATTTGAAAGGAATTCTGAAATATTAGATAGCATTGAGAAAGATATAAAAGAGTTGCTAAGCGAAATTCCAATAGCTGATCAACTTCGCTCTATCAAAGGACTAGGCTCAATCTGCACTGCAGCGATCCTTTCAGGAGCTGGTGACCTAAGACAATACGTACATGGGCGTCAACTTTTGCGTAAAGCTGGCCTGAATTTAGCTGAAAGCACGTCAGGGAAACGTAAGGGCCAGATTATTCTCTCTAAAAGAGGCGATGCAGCACTGCGAAAATATCTATATTTAGCTACGGTCCAACTCGTAGGAAACAATCCTGTGTTCCAAAAATTGCATGAGAATAATGTTCAAATCAAGCATATGAAGAAGCAACAGTCTGTATTTAAACTACTTGGAAAACTAGCAAGAATTCTTATTAGCATTGTTCAGAAGGGAGAAACTTTTTCTCCTGAGATAGCTGCCCCAGCATTTATGCAAGCTGCTTAAGTCGAACTCAATCACGTGGATTGACTCATTCGCAGGATTCAAAAAGAAAGCACGGAGAACCGAGCTACTGCCCGGCAAGGGCTTTTGACCCATCCGCTAAACGCTATCGGTCTCCACGCCTTGGTCAGGTGTAACGAAGGAATGTAAGGGTATAGACCCGTCGAGCCATGGGATGGTAAGCACCAAGGAAAAAGTGGAGTATGCGTGCAGAATTAAAGCACTTGGAGAAATGTACCAAAGCCTTTCTTCTGTTCCCGCATGTCCAAAATTGGAACGACGGAGTTTAATAAGCTTACTTTCAGAACGACAACTGTTATCCAGGGAAACGGAATCCTGCGAATGAGTGAGTAAAAGTGAGATAAACCCTTAAAACCGAGGGA
>NZ_JBFTPF010000186.1:0-1822 GCF_056398345.1 Paenibacillus sp. 01T442 | reverse complement strand
CACTTCTGTAGCATAACCTTGCCCCCATACCATTTTGTCCCCAATCCAAATACCAAATTCMGCATGCTTGGACCAAGGATGGATATTAAACAATTGGGTATTGCCAATCGGGATGCCGTCTTCTTTTATTATGGTAAAATAGACAGATGWTAGATCTGTTTGCGCGTACTTCCGTGTACGTTCTCTGACCACTTCCGGTGTTAGGGGCATACCACTTCCTGATGGTAACKTTCGGTTAACTACAGGATCGGACAGCCATTCATATCGCTTTTCCCAATCTTCTTCAACAACACGCCTTAATGTTACTCGTTGTCCGTATAGCATATTTCTCCTCCGTGTGCCTAGATTGGTACTTATTTTGTAAACTTGTAAATCCATATGTAGGGTATTCGCGAAAGCTTTTTAACAATTTTTGCCCGTTAGGTGAGCGAAAGGCTGCCGATCGTGCCGGCAGCCTCCCATTGCTGTGTTTTGAACAAACGTTCTCCTTTAGCCTAAACTTTCTCAGATATTATCTTAACGGAAATAACTGACCCATCATCATTGTTTAAATCAAAGTTCCACTGTCCTTCTTGCGATATTCCCCATTGCATCTCACCTACAAAAACTGTATTTGCTTCAACTGCAGTTTTTATCCAATTGTTTCCTTGAGGGGATTTGAGTCTGAAATATAACTTTTTCTCTCCTATATTATGAACATAAAAACTGACTTTCTCTTTATTACCATCAGTAATTGCTTTATAGGTTAACGAGGCAGAACCTTGACCATTACAATTCATTGTCTGGTTTAACATTGCACCTTGTAAGGCTACATCATCAGGTATTGTAGCACCCTTGAGTGCTGTGACAGTGGGTTCCTCAGCAGGCGGGCTTCCTAAATTAACAGCCACCTTATCAATATACGACGGAGTGATCTGGTTGGGCTGTACGACTATATTTTCACTTGCTTTTTGTTTCTTTACGGTAACGAATCCTCCAGCGATAGCTCCCGCAGTGAGCAACAAAAGTGTACTATATAATAGTTTATTGTGTTTCATCTTGGATAGTAACTCCTATTTAAAATTAATATGGGAATGCCCTAATTATAATCCATATATTACCTTATAAACTATTATAGTACAATAACATTTGCCAAAATACTACCTATTACTTCAACGGGCAACGGCAGCCCAGTATGTGCCGGCTGCCGTAATCTCGTGATTGAACTATCGTTTTGCGTTAGCGTAACGCCAGTTAATCCCATTACTTATTCTGTATTCCGGCTAATATCCTTTCAACTATCCATTTGGGCGAGGACGAGGGCGACAGCTACTCATACCAATTCGTCCACGACAGGCCAACGTACCAGTGCTGCATGAAGGAGCTGTCCTGGCAAGGCTATTCGACCGGCATGGACTTGCTGAACAGCTACACCAAGGTTGAGATCGGGGAACGCGGCAGCATCCATATCATGCATTCCGAAATCGAATTCTGAAGGAAGCCCTAAAAATGTTAAAACACTACTGACATACTGTTGTCAGTAATGTTTTTTATAATCGGAGTAAGTAATCGTAAAGGAGTGGGAGATAAATGCGAAGTATTTTGGCCCAAAATGATATGATACGGTATTGTATCATTTGTTATAGGAAGGATGGTATCTCGTGAATTTAGCTTCTGTACGCATCATTACCGACGACGTGGATCGTCTCGTCGAGTTCTATGAGAAAGTCATGGGTGTTTCGGCGGAACGCCCCGCGCCCGTCTTTGCCGAACTCGTTGTGCCATCGTGCACCCTGGCGATCGGCCACTCCCAGACGGTGCAACTGTTCGGCGCTGGTTCCGC
>NZ_JBFTPF010000185.1:0-1848 GCF_056398345.1 Paenibacillus sp. 01T442 | reverse complement strand
CTCTAGACGATCTGCTCGCGGTTCACAAATAGCGGTAAGAACGCCGCCTTTGACTTCATTATTCACTAAATATTTGGCATGTCCAGTTCCCATGTTACCTAGACMAACGATACCAATCCTTACTTTCTCCACTGTACGTCACCTTTTTCTTGTCAGATTCACAATTATTAAGCACGTTTTCACTTTAGCATATTTAAGAGGAGGCATCTTGTCGCAGATTGACTACCTTATTGCGAACTTTGACAGTTACACACGTTTGAGACCAAGTTTACTGTACAGATGACGGTAATTGAATACTGACCGTCGTTCCAACGCCTAGCTTACTTTGATATCGGATCACACCGTGGTGCTCTTCAATGATTGTAAAACTCACCATCATACCAAGCCCTGTCCCTTTTTCCTTTGTCGTGTAAAAGGGTTCACCTATCCGCGGCAGTCTATCCTCTGAAATACCTTGGCCTTGATCCACAAACTGCAGGTTGACGCCGTTAGCTTGATTTTGTGCTGTAATAGTCAATATGCCGCCAGTTGGCATCGCTTCAATCGCATTTTTGATCACGTTGACAAAAACTTGCTTGATTTGATTACGCTCACAATTGACAGATGAAAGAATCGTATTGGCAATCAGCATAATTTCAACATTATTCATGATGGCTTCCGTATTTAAGAGCTGTATCACTTCTTCAAGTATCGTTACAGGGTCATGCGGCATGTAAGCAACGGCTTGCGGCTTGGCAAGAATGAGCAATTCTCCGAGAATCAACTCAATCCGATTAAACTCTTCTTGCATGATATGATAATAGCGCATTTTACTTTCTTCATTGGCGTGGCACATCAGCTTCACGAAGCCCTTAAGCGCCGTCAACGGATTACGAATCTCATGAGCAATACCAGCAGCCAATTGGCCAGCTACATGCAATTTCTCCGTTTTACGAAGCAACTCCTCCGTCTGTTTTTGAACTGTAATATCCTGAACTGTGCCGAATAAACACAGCGCTCTTCCCCACTCATCATACGTAGTCTTGGCTAAGGTATGCAGAATGCGCACCTCGTCTCTAACTACGACTCTAAAAATGAGATCCATTGTCCCTTCATGTAAGGCTTTTTTTATGGCCATCTTCATTCTTAAATTATCCTCAGGGTGTATACTTTCATGAAGTACCTCAATAGGCAACGTTTGGACCGCATCTTTGCAACCAAATAACGCGTTCAATTCATCTGATACATACACCATGTTATTAATTGTATCCCACTCATAATGACCCAAACCTGCTATTTCTTGAGCAATTTCCAATTTAGCTTTACTTTGGATCAACTCATGCTCAACTCGTTTGTGAATGGTAATATCATGAACCAATCCACGTACGGCCATTCGCCCCCCATCTAGAACCACTCGTTCAATTTGGGAACGCAAATGACGGATATCGCCATCCTGTCGTGTAATCTTGTATTCTATATCCGACATTCCAACCAGTATGGCTTGCTTAATCGCGAGTGCTACTTTCTCACGGTCATCTACGAATATGGGCTCCATCGCTTTACACAAATCTATTCTTAAAGCAGGTTCTAGCCCATGTATTCGGAACATTTCGTCCGACCATGCAATGGAATCTTCATCCAAATCTCGTTCAAAGCTGCCGAATTGACCTAAACGTTGTGCCTGTACGAACCGATCTTCAACAATCTTACGTTCTGATATATCACGCCAAATCCCTAAATTCTGAGTACGTTTACCTTGCTCGTCCGATAACCACTTAAATTTATTTTCCAACCAAACATACCAACCCTTTTTGTGAAGAAAACGACAGGTTACAATTCCTTGATCATTCGTAGCACACTCTTTTTCGT
>NZ_JBFTPF010000184.1:0-2017 GCF_056398345.1 Paenibacillus sp. 01T442 | reverse complement strand
GTGGTGAATTAGTGAAAAAAATAATATTTATCGTGGCGGGACCTATTGTTATCGTCTCATGCATTTTGCTATTAATAATAATTGGATGCTATAAAGACCCAAAAATTGAAGGGGCAAATAAGATTAGTCAAATGGAGAGAACCTCCTCATCAGAGAAGATATTTAAACAGAACAAAGACGCGGACATTCTATGTGTCTATGGTGCACGTTTTTATAAACGTGTCGAAGATCAGGAGCAATATAAACAAATGGATTTGAAAATAAATCATGAGTTAGGCGAGGTGAAAAAAGAGTACAAAGATGGAAATATTTTTGAAGATTACATGGCAACTAAACTCCAAGTTGGGACAAAGATATTTACGATTCAAGGTCAAATGCAATCTGAATTGCTTCTTGTACAACTGGGAGGAAAATACGTTATTTATGTATATCAGAATTCAAAGGAATTGTAAGAGACCCCTCGTCTGAAGGAATTCATGAAACTAACGGGAAACGATAGTTCAATCACGACATTACGGCAGCTGGCATGCGTTCAGCTGTCTTTTTCATTGAATTAACGGGCAGGAATGTTGATTGAGATTATGGTAGACTATGTGAATATATTTCGTAAAAAAGAGTTGAGAAATTTGAAATATACTTGTCCTTGCTGTGGATTTATTTCACTTGATATACCATTTAGTTATGACGTATGTAAATTATGCGATTGGGAAGAGGACCCAATACAAGAGGAAAATCCAGCTTTGGGATTAGGACCCAATAACGGAAGCTTATATGATGAACAGATTAAAATACTTAGGCAAATACCTTCAGATATTAAATCGTACAAGGGCTACTATAGAGATAATGGATGGAGACCATTAACAAAAGAAGAATGCACAATTCCATATTCTCCTCATAAAACTGCACTAGACTATTTTAATTTGGCAACAAGCGATGGCGTTCCATTCCGCCATTACTKGGAAAAGAATAAATAAGAATATTGAGCTAACGAGAGAACGAGAGTTCAATAACAACAAGAGGCAGCCGACCTTATTGGATCAGTTGCCTTTTCTCAACTATTCCAGCTAATAGCTTGTCAATATTTAATTATTAATAATGGATTCATGAAGTGATATACTTAAAAAAGTGCATGGGAAATAACCGTCCAATAAAGCACGGAAGTATATTCCATATATTTCTAATTTCCATGACTTACTCTAAACGGAACGCTTCCTTAGTAGTTAAAATAGCAAAAATCCAGTGGATGAGTTTATTTACACAAGCAATTATCGCTACTTTGAACAGCTTTCCCTCAGCACGCTTCTTATCATAATAAGCCCTTAATTTCTTATTTCTATTGCTACGGATACCACATCGTACAGCTTGATACAGGGCAGTACGAAGTCTCCTGGAGCCATGCTTAGTGATTCTATTCTGGGTTGCTGTGAACTTACCTGAAGAAAAAACGCTTGGATCAACGCCAGCAAAGGCCACCAGTTTCTTTGCGTGATCAAACCGATCGATTTCCCCAATCTCAGCCAAAATTGTTGCAGCAATTTTAGTGCCAATACCGGGTATCGATTGAATTAATTCATATTCTAGTAACTCTTCTGCCAGGGCATCTACCGATTTAATAAGGGTTGCTAGATGCTCCTGGTATTGAAGAAGCAATTTGATGAGCAACTGCAAGGAGATCAAGTGGCTTGGAAAAGCCGTCTCCTTAAATGGATTTCGCCTTGCCGCAGCTGCCAGGATTTGCGCACGTTCCAAACACCACGAAGTGGATTTACCGCGCCCAGTAAGCTGTCCGATTACAGTTGTAATTTCATTGTCGGACATTGCTAGGACCTCTCTAGATGTCGGGTGTAAGGCCAGAAATCGAAGGGAAACTTTAGAATAAAGATCACCAAACACGCCATGATATTCGGGGAAAACCTGATCCAGAATTGACTGGAATTGTAGTTTTGCTTGAACATACATACCCGTTAGAGATTCATATTGTCGTGTTAGATAGCGTAAATTCATGAGGTGCTGACCC
>NZ_JBFTPF010000183.1:0-2093 GCF_056398345.1 Paenibacillus sp. 01T442 | reverse complement strand
ACCAAAGCCTTTCTTCTGTTCCCGCATGTCCAAAATTGGAACGACGGAGTTTAATAAGCTTACTTTCAGAACGACAACTGTTATCCAGGGAAACGGAATCCTGCGAATGAGTGAGTAAAAGTGAGATAAACCCTTAAAACCGAGGGACGGGCAGTAATATTCAGTAAGTAGACTCCTTTAAATACCTTATTATGGTATAATAAATCCTCAAGTCTTTAACTAAATCCCTATTCGGAGGTTCCTATGAACACAAGACCAAAGTCGGACGAATATCTACCTAAATATGAGCAATATATCCGCTTGGTGCCAGATGGGAATTTGGTGGATATTTTGCGAAACCTGCATGACCAGTCACTGTTGTTGTTGAAAGATCTATCGGAAGAACAGAGTGTTTTCCAATATGCTGAAGGGAAATGGGCACTTAAAACCGTAGTGGGACATATTACTGATGTCGAGCGGTTATGGAACTATCGAATTCTTCGTATCGCACGCGGTGACGCACGGGAATTACCTGGTTATGACCGTGATACCTTCGCAAAGTTAGCGTCTTTTGACGACTTAGCATTGGCAGAGGTACTTGTGGATTTTTCCGCAGTCCGACAATCCACGCTTACTCTTATAGGGAATCTGCGAGAGGAAGCCTTTCTTCGTAGTGGAGAGTTTAATGGTCACCCATTGTCCGCACGTGCGGCTGCCTTTATCATAGCTGGTCATGAAACTCATCATATGAACGTTATTAAGACAAAATATCTACCCAAATGAATATCAAGTGTAGCAGATGGGTTTAAGCCATATTATACGAACTTGGAACTTACCAAATGATGCAAAAAGCAAGTGTCCATTGTTAAGCTAATGGGAGACTTTAGTTGAATAACCACCTAGGACGAGGCTGCCGGCATGAAGGGCAGCCTTTGCTCACTTAACTGGCAGGATAGCTTAATCACTTACCGAATTATTTAAATATCCTACTTTCAATGAGGGGTGAACGTTTTTGAATGCAATATTAAAAGACTCTAAACAGATTCAATATTATACATACCTAGGACCCATATTCGAGGCTCTTCAAAATCGACAACACGATTATAATTGGTTATTAACAGATTTAGAACTAAACTGGATACCAGATGATTTTTTGAACTACTTCGGAGAATATCAAGTAAATAAAGGGACCTGGGATAGAAATAATAAATACTGGATTTCAGGTGAGCAATTAACAAACTTAATTGGCAAGAATAAAATCCAATTTATTTGGGGTGTAATCTCAGGGTTTAGAAAGTCGGAGAAGATTGATATTAATAATTTGAGCGTCGTTCCGTTTGCAGATGGTAACCCAGGGTTTTGGAAACCAGGAGCCACAGTTCAACATCCAAAAGCTGAAGTAGAAATTGTCTGTTGGGATTCTGGACTTACTCTCATGATAAGTAAAGACCAATCCTTAGTTAAAAGCTATATGGATTTTTTTAAAGACGCAAAAGACCTTGATGAGTACAATTTGGAAAACTGATGTTCAGTACGTCGTTAAACTAACGTAGGAACGTTAGCACAATTACAAATAGGCTGCCAGCATCAGCGGGGGTCGCGAAATAGATCCATTTCTCAATAAATAATGAAGAACCTAGATAAAATGAAGAGACCATAGCTCGTTGCTATGGTCTCTTCCTATGAAGCGGTCAGTAAAATTACTAATTACGAAATTCGCCCACTCACTTCAACTGTCTGTCAACGCCTACTGCTGAACCGTTTGATCGCTTCCTCGGTCACTGGCGCGAAGAGGTTAACCAGGTTGCCGTCGGGATCCCGAAACAGCACAGCACGGTTCCCCCACGGCATCGTGGTTGGTTCCTTTACCCACTCGCCAACAAAGGGCTTCAAGCGCTCGTATTCGGCATCGACATCGTGGACGCGAAACTCGATGATGACAGTGTGATTGTCGGCCGCCACTGCGGAACCAGCGCCGAACAGTTGCACCGTCTGGGAGTGGCCGATCGCCAGGGTGCACGATGGCACAACGAGTTCGGCAAAGACGGGCGCGGGGCGTTCCGCCGAAACACCCATGACTTTCTCATAGAACTCGACGAGACGATCCACGTCTC
>NZ_JBFTPF010000182.1:0-3697 GCF_056398345.1 Paenibacillus sp. 01T442 | reverse complement strand
GCGCGTACTTCCGTGTACGTTCTCTGACCACTTCCGGTGTTAGGGGCATACCACTTCCTGATGGTAACGTTCGGTTAACTACAGGATCGGACAGCCATTCATATCGCTTTTCCCAATCTTCTTCAACAACACGCCTTAATGTTACTCGTTGTCCGTATAGCATATTTCCCCTCCGTGTACCTAGATTGGTACTTATTTTGTAAACTCGTAAATCCATATGTAGGGTATTCGCGAAAGCTTTTTAACAATCCTGTCCGTTACTTTAATAATACAGGGAGCAGCTGCCGTCCGCGGCAAACTGCTCCCTTTATATTAACGTTCTCCGTTAGTTCAACGCTAAATGCCTCGGTCAGACCAAGGGGCGTTATCCCCGCAGTATGAATACGGTGTTATCTAAAGTAACCTGAAATCCTTAAGTAACAATCTAATTCTTGCTCTTGTACGGCACTTCGAATAGGATTTTATTGTTCTTGTCATAAGCATTAATTCTCAGTTCATTCATTTCAACTAATCCGTAATATATTCTCTTCCAATTAGTCTGAATAATGTTCGCCTCGATAACCTGATTGTTCTTATTGATTATCTCAATTTTGTTTATTTCGGGATCATTAATAAAACCATATATTAAATACCTTCTAACATTTTCGTTAAAGTTAATTCCTGATTGATCTATTAACAATTGAGTCTCATTATACATTGCATTTGATGAACTCAGTTTCCATCCATTAGCCTCATCACCCTCAAACACTGCCAAGCCAATACCAATATTTCCATTATCAAAAGGGGCTTTATATAAAATGAACGGTCTCTTCATTACGGATCCTTGATAAATTATTTCCTGTCCTTCTTTTTTATGCGTTTTATAAAACTCTTCTTCAATTGTATTGCTTTTACATCCAGAAATAGCAAGAGAAATAAGTAATAGGATTAAAATAATTTTATAACTTCTCATGTTCCCTCCAATATCTCAGGTTATTTCAGATATTGTCTTTTTGGCGAAATTTTGTATAATACGTAACTTTTCATTTATCAAGGACCTGTTCCCAACCCACCTAACTTCCAACCATTCGCATATTTCCTCATTGCAGCATAACGAGTATCTTTTCCATCTGGGTTATTGAACGCCTCATTTTTCCATTGAATCTTTAAAGATACTTGAACAACAACTTCCGATAAATTCGAAACGTCTTGAAGCTCTTGTTGGCTTTCGTGATCGAGAAGTTTATAAGAAATTGGTGTAGCACTGATGATATTCGATACAATAGAGTTGTTTTCACCAAAACCTGGGTTGTATAGCTGATCCTCACCTAGGTTTACTGTCAACATTTCCAACATTCGCTGTTGATCCAAGCAAGCATTAGCTCTAGTTGTATTTTTATTTTCAATTGCATTGAAGAAGGCGGTCAATACTTCGGTAGGTTTCATGTCTACCAAATCCTTATTAGAACTATCACTAATAAATATCCCTTCACGGTCACTCCATTGTTCAAACGTTAGTCCAGTTATCTCATCCAAGTAACGTTTATTTATGGAGGGACCTATAGTCTGTATGTTGAAGGACAACCACGCGCCAACTACCTTTTCCGATTTCACTAGCAGATTTACATTTGAGGGATATTGAAATTCACTTTTCTGATCCTGATGAGTTAAACCGTTTCTTAAAGTATACTGCCATACCTCGACCGAAGAGCCCTTTAACGGAACTAAACTAAGACCCGCGTCTTCAGAAAAAACGTTTGCTAATCTCCAGTACAGACCGAGTGGATATTCACCGAGCTTCACATCMCAAACTGAAGGTATATGTACCATGAATTTCTTGGGTCCAAATTGTACATCTACATGAAAAGACTTTAAAAAATTGTCAGGAGTAAGCCCATTGGGTACCTTAGTACCAACGGGTAAACTCTCTTCCGCATTCAATATTTTGTTTGCTTGAACTACATATGGACTTGTAATTGTCGGTGTCGGTTCTTCAACTTTTATTTGAGTAGTTGCATTGCACCCAGAACATACAATAATTATTGCTGCCTACTTCAATCAGCGGCAKCCTCATTATTTTGTTCATTGAACTATAGTTTCTCGTTAGCGTAATGCTCATTTCTTCTTTACAGGACAGAATATTTTCATTTCATTCCGTTCATCATTTGATTCTCTTATTGTTTTCTCGTCGTATCTCTCAAAATAATAAGCTGTATCATCATATGTATATCCGTTATCATTCAGCCATTTAGTAGTGAAATCATAAGCTGTTACCGTCTGGCTTGCCAATCCCTTATAAATTGTTAATGAGTAAGTACGAGGCAATAAATGTATATGAACCATTCCATGTGGTAAGTTTTCAAGAGATTCCACTTCAAAACAACAATAGAAATCAACTGTTCCGTTGTTACTTTTGTAATTTKGAGGTGATATTCCATATGTCACATTTGGATTCTTAATGTTTTTTATTTCATTTTGTCTTCTTACCAATTCATCATATGCATTTTTAATGTTGTTTCCTAAATTATACATATTAGCACTCGCCCTTACCCCAACAAAAGCTGAGATATTGTCAGTTTGAATGATTTCAATCTCCATGTAATTCACTCTCCTTTTTTGTTCTCTCTCTGTATTCAATTTTTATACAAAATATTCCTTTTTATTGCAGACAGAAAGATGCACAACTTTCATGTTAGCCTGCCCAATAGCTTAATGAGGCTACCATCGCGGTAGCCTCATCTTATAGTTAATTGAATATAAGTTCTCCCGTTAACGGAATAGGTTGCCCCATCCTACACTAATTTTCATTCAATCACTTTATTAAAAATTGGGTCCGACTCCTGCCCGTTAGGTGAGCGAAAGRCTGCCTATTATGCCGGCAGCCTCCCATAGCTATTAATTKAACAAACGTTCTCTCGTTTGCTTAATGATGCGTTGCGGTTAGGTGGTACTGGTGTGCCTCGGCATTCACTACTTCGACTTTGCTTCCGAGACTGATGCGGCTTGTCCGCCGATTCGTGAACACATTGTTAGATGTAGTTACTCGCTTCGAAGCATAACCCCGTTCGAGGTTTTAGGTAAAAATCTTTTTTAATATCCCAACACCATACTCTTGAGGATAAAACCWTACAGAAAGAATCACAGTTACTATTAATAACAACACCCATGTAATAAAGTTCGATGTTCCATTACGTTTTCTAAATTTAAATAAATATAAAAGGACAACCATACTATTAAGAAAGTACATATTTGGTAAATACACTATACGTCCTAGTCCTGTATTTGGAAAGTTCAATATTAATAGTGTAATTATAAGTATTGAAGGTGACATTGCAAGCAAATATATATCAGGATTATTTCCTACCCAAAAGTTATTTAAGTTAATTCTGGGCATTCCAAAAAATGTTGTATTACAGTCAGAGCATTTGTGTGAATAAGGAATAATAAAAGGAATTAAAGCAATCAATGCTCCGTAGTCAATGACACCTGTAAAAAAGTAAAAATTCAAAAATAAGTAAATGGAAAGTAAGAGTCTTGTATGAAATGAACTCATCTGTTTGACGTTTATACTTTGACAATTAGAACAGTGCTTCATATTTCCACCTCTTGTTTATCATAGACAAAGCAAACATAAATCTACTTTCAATTAAATAATAGGATGTTTTGTTTTATTTCAGTAGTGCTATCTTTTTATAGTACCTGAGTTTTACCTGAGTTT
>NZ_JBFTPF010000181.1:0-2302 GCF_056398345.1 Paenibacillus sp. 01T442 | reverse complement strand
GCTTTCTTAAAACATTCTTCATACCCAAATGGCTCACCAAAACTAATTGAAAATATCTCTTGTATTCGGMTTGCTAATTCTTCGACTGTATTAGCATCTGCTAAAGATTCTGTGACCCTCTTGATTTCAGAATCAAATTCATCATCAGGTGCATGTGGTAAAAGACCAAACGGATTCCATTCATGAATGACCTTCCTTACAATATCCCTCATATTTATCACCTATTTAATTAATTAGCATATATTTTCATTCTTTCATTAAGCAATAATACCATATACTGGAACGAACGTCTTTATCCCATCGCTTCAAATACCACTTATAGTCGAGCGGTGGAAGCGCTATACCCCTTTCACCACTAAAACAACTTCATTTTGATGCCCCCCTCCTACACAACAACATCAGAACTCCTAGAAAGCCTTCTAAGGCATGTTTGAATCCCACGCAAAGCTTCTTACACACTCCTTTCAGAGCCGTTCATAAGCCCACACAGCCCTTTTCCTACTATTATTTCCATTGTCAAATAGTATACTATTTAGAGGGAGAACGAATTAACTGTAACTCCATGTGTCATAAATTTCGCCTAGCATTTCTGAAATTTTAAAATTGATTTACCATCATTTGAAATATGTAATCAGACAGCTGATACACGAAACAATCGGATGCATTACGGTGAACCGTACCATAAATAGATTGAGATAAAAAATACATGTTCCACCACGTTCTTCTGCCAGTTACCTCAACAGGCTGCCGATTGCCGGCAGCCTGTTGTTTGTTGTACTCTAGTTATCCGTCCCTCGATTCAATGCCATGACATCTCACCAATGTTTTTCCATCGCTTCTTCGCAGTGAGCAAAGCCATTTCTTGAATAAAACTGGACACTGTTGCTGCTGGGCCAAAGAATAAGAAATTCAACTTTATTGTCTTTGGACCATTTTTCCATAGCGATATGAATCTCTGTTCCAATACCTTGGCTTCTAAATGCGGGACGAGTATAGACATTTGTAACATAACCATAGTAAGGGTCTCGCGATTTACCAGGTCTTGGTACTTTATCTATCAATTGCAGATACATATGTGAAACTATGTTATTTTCAAATTCTGCAACCCAAATGTACCAATCTCGGCTTTCAATCGCCTTGATCAAAAACTCACTACAAATCTGGTGAAACTCCTCAAAACTAACCGTACTAACCCCATAATCCTCTGCAGAGAAGTCCCAACGCATTTGAACAAGTTCATCGACATCATCTAAGGTAGCCAATCGTACATTTGCCATTCAATTGCCTCCTAATTTTATATATTACCAATTTATTTAATTGAACTAACATTCGCCCGTTAGTAGTACAATAACAAAGTATATTGACATCTCAATAAACGTATTTAGAGCCAAGTCCCCAATATTTATATTCGTATTCCGTGGGATTGTTTATTAAATGTTCAGAACGTTCTATCCAGTCAATTAAACGAAGTGATTTTGCTGTTTTCTTCACTCTTTCAAGGAGAACAACAAGATTCATTACAGCTTCTTTTTTCCCTGTTTTAACAATATCTCCAGTGAAAACATACAAGCTGCTCAGAAAAAAAGAGAGATGTTTGCATTTTTCATCCTCAATCAGCTCACAGATCATCGGAATGTTATCATTGCTATTAACCGCTAACTCCCAGTCCTGTTCAGGAATTTTCTCACTACTATAAGCCCACGCCCTGATTTCCTGTTGACTTGGATTCCATGCATGTTGTGCATCTTTAAATATCAAATGTATGTTACCCCCTGAATATTATTTATAGATTTCTTGTCTCTTAAGCTCTCGTTCTTATGTTTAGAGTAATAAGAATCGCTAGTTAAATCTCTTCAATAGACTCATCTTTAAAATGAAAATGTTCGTGATGAATAGCATCCATCCCAATTAACTTTCCGTTCTTTTTATGCTAGTAAGAAAAATCATTGTTAATTGGCATCCGAAGCAGTTGATAGTTATTATCTCTGGGCATGGATTCAATTTGCTTTAAGGCTGATTCGCGTGTTGTGAATATGCCAACTGGAAAGAAATTAGGGAATGATTTTGTATTATCCGCTACGGAATCATGGCTATAAAGAAAATAGTTACTGACTTCTTCATGTGGTGTTCTCCTAAGGTTCCAATAGCTTTAGAAAACATTGGATTAAGATTTATTCCCGAAATCGATTTAACTATCTCCCGTTTCTTCGCTGTCAGATATACCATATATATCTACTAATTCAACTGACCTCTTACAACAAAAACAATAATTACTAACAATATTAATATTAATACCAAACCC
>NZ_JBFTPF010000180.1:0-2358 GCF_056398345.1 Paenibacillus sp. 01T442 | reverse complement strand
GAATGCTACCGGACGACAGATTGGCTGGCAGAAGCGATATCCGAAGTTATTTTGAACGCGAAAAAAGTGGATGCACCTGTGACTACACCTAAAAACTCGTAAACGAACGAGTAACAATAAAGGAGGGAAATACAATGAGGCTGAGGCACTTTTATATCAAAGTTGGCTTGTTTGGACTCCTGCTGCTGTTTTGTATCTTGTTCGGCGTCAGTCTAGCATCCAGCGGCATGGAACGCATAGAAGGTCCTCAGCCTTCCTCCAAAGCAGCCCAACAAGTCGCTCCAACCAAGGCACCGGGAAAAGTAGTAACGACGGTTGCCCAAGCAGCGCCTACACCGACACCAGTTGGCAAAGACACGGTTGTAAAAGGGGAACAGACGACAGAACCACAAGCTGAACCTGTTGCCATTCATGACAATTCCTTGAACCGTGTAGGGAATAAATTAGGCGAACTTTTACAGATAACGGCGCATCATGGCATTAAATTGTTTATTTCTTTGTTTGATGCTGTTTTAGGCAAAGGTTAGGTGTGCATTGCTCCGACTTCTCACAACTGCTATAATGAAAATTATTTGCATGTAGTGGGGGTTAGTCTTTAGCATGACGGACATTCGAGAAAGACAACAAAGAATTCGCAACTTTTCAATTATCGCTCATATCGATCACGGTAAATCAACACTAGCTGATCGTATTCTGGAATATACAGGTGCATTGTCTTCTCGTGAAATGCAAGAGCAAGTTCTCGACCAGATGGATCTGGAGCGTGAACGTGGGATTACGATTAAACTTCAAGCGGTAAGATTGGCTTACCGTGCGGATGATGGCGTTGACTACATCCTTAACCTGATTGATACACCTGGACACGTAGACTTTACCTATGAGGTTTCACGAAGCCTTGCGGCTTGTGAAGGCGCTCTGTTGGTCGTAGACGCGGCTCAAGGAATTGAGGCTCAGACGCTAGCTAACGTGTATCTCGCATTAGAGAATAACCTAGAAATTTTACCTGTCATTAATAAAATTGATTTACCTAGCGCAGACCCGGATAAAGTTAAGCAAGAGATCGAAGACGTAATCGGGCTTGACGCTAGTGATGCTGTACATGCATCAGCTAAAGCGGGGATCGGTATTAAAGAGATTATCGAACAAATTTGCCTGAAGGTACCAGCTCCGCAAGGTAATCCTGATGCGCCGCTCAAAGCATTGATTTTCGACTCCCATTACGATAGCTACAAAGGCGTAATCGTCTACGTGCGTGTCGTTGATGGTGCGATCAAAGCTGGCTCCAAGATCAAAATGATGGCGACAGGCAAAGTGTTTGAAGTTATTGAAGTCGGTGCTTTCAAACCAAGAATGTCATCGGTTCCTTCCCTTGAGGTCGGAGATGTTGGGTTTATCGTTGCCGGTATTAAAAATGTTGGAGACACGCGTGTCGGTGACACGGTGACGGAAGCAGATCGTCCTTCACCTGATGCATTACCAGGTTACCGCCGGATTAATCCAATGGTATTCTGCGGATTGTATCCRATTGAAACGACCGATTACAACGATCTTCGTGAAGCGTTGCAAAAGCTTGAACTGAACGATGCTTCCTTACGTTTTGAGCCTGAAACCTCGACAGCCCTAGGCTTTGGCTTCCGTTGTGGATTCTTAGGACTCCTGCACATGGAAATCATTCAAGAGCGTATCGAGCGTGAATTTAACATTCCACTGATTACAACGGCACCGAGCGTTATTTATCGGATTACGTTAACGAATGGTGATGTCATGGAAATTGACAATCCATCGAACTATCCGGATCCACAACGAATTGATTTCGTTGAGGAACCTTACGTGAAAGCTTCTGTCATCGTGCCTAATGATTATGTGGGTACAATCATGGAACTTTGCCAAGGTAAACGCGGTGAATATATGAATATGGAATACTTAGATACGAATCGTGTTACATTGACTTACGAGATCCCGCTATCTGAGATTGTCTACGATTTCTTCGATATGCTGAAGTCACGGACGAAGGGCTATGCTTCCTTTGACTACGAGGTTTCGGGCTACAAGAAATCCAATCTAGTGAAAATGGACATCCTGCTTAATTCCGAGCAAGTGGATGCGCTATCCTTCATCGTTCACCGTGATACCGCGTATCATCGTGGCAAAATCATTTGTGACAAGCTCAAGGAGCTTATCCCGCGGCAAATGTTTGAGGTGCCGATTCAAGCGGCAATTGGACAGAAAATCGTGGCGCGTGAGACAGTTAAAGCGATGCGTAAGAACGTACTTGCAAAGTGTTACGGCGGTGACATTTCCCGTAAGCGTAAATTGTTAGACAAGCAAAAAGAAGGTAAAAAACGCATGAAGCAGGTC
>NZ_JBFTPF010000179.1:0-2363 GCF_056398345.1 Paenibacillus sp. 01T442 | reverse complement strand
TAATAACTCTCCTTTCGTTGGAAAAAGAACACATTTGAGTATTCGACGAAACCATTGAAGAAGCCTGCACTTTAGTTCAATAACAAATCAAGTAGGGGACCCATTTGCATGGCTCCCCCCTTATCGAACCGCACGTGCCCTACTAAGGCATACGGCTCACCAACGTGATTCAACTTGCAATCAATTTGCAGCATTTCTTTCTTTGGGCACACTGTATCTTTCGAACGCGTTCTGAGCATACCCAGCACCTTCACCTGATAAGCCATTGCTATTCGTCTGGTTCATTGGATAGCATTTTTTTCTTAGGCTTCCCGTTCACTTCGCACAGTCGCCGACTTAACCTGCCGTGCGTGCTTCAACTCTAAGGTGTAAATTCCTTCAGCAAAGAGGGTCTGATAGCCGGTAATAATATATGGAGGAATCCAAAAAGATAAAATCAAAACAGCAAGAATTTTGATCCCCTGCCGTTTTTTTAAAGACATCCTTAATTTCATAAGGCCGCATAAGAATAGGATGCTCGATAAGATGCCCACATAATATAAAACCGAATGACTGCGAGACCACGGAGATAAACCTAAATTTAAAAAAAGTTTCTCACCAAATGGAGTCACATCAGGGTACTTCCAAGAAAGTACCGGCAAGCAAATTTTTTTAGCCTTCGACAAACTAAAATTTTTTCGTTGACTTAAACCATGGTTTAAGTCGTATCATATTCCTGTCGACATGAAATATAAAATTTGGAGGCCTCCAGATGAAGTATTATTCAATTAGCGAAGTTTCAGCCAAACTCGATATTCCAGAATCAACGATACGTTATTATGAAAAAAAAGGACTACTACCAAAAGTTGAGCGTGATGAAGCTGGGAGGCGGTTATTTTCAGAAGATCAAATTACGTTCCTTGGAATCATTATTTATCTAAAAAACACGCATATGCCAATAAGTGTAATCAAACAATATGTTGATTGGGTAGTAGAGGGAGATAGTACCACTGAATTGCGACTTGAAATGATGAAGAATCACAAGCAAGTTGTACTAGCTGAAATTTCACTAATGCAAGAAGCCTTAAAAGGAATTGACGTAAAAATTACACGTTATACAAAGTATACTCAGGAAAGAAAAGAAGCAAGAGAAGATGAAAAAATATTGGAAAAGAGGAATTAGAATGAAACTTTCAGGAAATACAATACTTATTACAGGCGGAAGTACTGGAATAGGATTAGCTTTTGCAGAGCGTTTTATCAAAGCTGGAAATAAAGTCATTGTTTGTGGACGACGTGAAGATGTACTTCAAAATGCAAAAGAAAAATCCCCTAACCTTATTACTCGTATAAGTAATTTGGATATTGAATCCGAGCGTGTAGCATTATTTGATTGGGTAACAGCGAACTATCCAGAAGTGAATGTGTTAGTTAACAATGCTGGGATCCAACAACGCTTTAATGTGTTAAAAGGGGATGCGAAGAACAATTGGAGTTATTTCAGTAAAGAAATCACAACCAACCTTGAAGCACCTTTCCATCTCTCTATGATGTTCGCTCCATTTTTTGCAACAAAAGAAGAGGCGACTATCATCAACGTGACATCTGGGTTAGCTTTTACACCGTTTGCGATTGCTCCGATTTATTCAGCATCAAAAGCGGCGCTTCATTCATTTACAATGAGTCTAAGACACCAACTTTCTGAAACGTCTGTAGAAGTAATTGAAGTTGCTCCTCCAGCAGTGAATACAAATTTAGGTGGAGCGGGGGTGCATACCCAAGGAGAACCATTAGATGCCTTCGCAGATGGAATTTTCAAAGGATTAGAAGAGGGTGAAAAGGAAATTGGATATGGTACTTCTGTGAATCGCTTACGCATGTCACGAGATGAAGTAGATGTATACGTGGAAAATCTGTATAAGGCCACGAAAAACCTAATTGAATAACTACGCTTACGAAAAAGCTGCTACCATTGTGTAGGTTTTTCCCGAAATTTTATCAAAATGGCAGTTGTTTTGACTTCGCGTTGGCATATAAAAAAGCAAAACTCGCCGTAGTGTTGGCGAGTTTTGCTTTTTTATAGTTACCCATTCCTAATTCAACTAAACTATCCGTTAGCGCAACGAGGCTGCCGATCTATACCGGYAGCCTCGTATTGGTTGCTTAAACCAATGGGTAATCAACTACAATAACATTTTCCAGTATACCATCCARCGMTTTAACAAATTCCTGATGAACGGGATGCGGACCATATGAACGCAGCGACGCAAGGTCTTCAAACGTTACCCGTAATCCGAGAGTATAGCCCTTAATATTTTCCRTTTCTTCAGTTACGTTGATGCCTGCACTTATATCAAATATCCCGGGGATACGATCCCGAAACG
>NZ_JBFTPF010000178.1:0-2399 GCF_056398345.1 Paenibacillus sp. 01T442 | reverse complement strand
ATTCATATGCATATCCGACATATTCAATTACTTTCTCCTCCTTGAAAATCATCCACTGGAAACGATATTTTTTGTAATCGTAGAGCATTTAATATAACGGTTACTGAACTAAGCGCCATCGCTGCACCAGCTAACCAAGGCATCATTAAGCCTGTCATTGCAATKGGAATACCGATAGCATTATAAATTAGCGAACCAACCATATTCTGCTTGATGTTATCGATCGTCTTTCGGCTAATTAGAATGGCTTGAGGTATACGCATTAAATTATTATTCATTAACGTAATATCTGCAGCCTCAATTGCCACATCCGTTCCGTTACTAAGTGCAATGCTAAAGTTAGCACTAGCCAGGGCAGGAGCATCATTAATACCATCGCCAATCATYAACACTTTTTTGCGCGATTTCCTCAAATCTCGGATGACTTGGGCTTTACCTTCAGGGAGAACACCTGAGATCACATGATGAATACCTGCCTTATCCGCTATAATGCGCGCTGTTTCCTCCTGATCTCCTGTTAACATGATCACTTCCTTCCCCATTTTTCTTAACTCTCTGATGGTAGCTACAGATGAGCTCCTTAATTCATCGGTTACTGCCAATACCCCTGCGAATGTTTGATCAATCGCAGCAAGCATGACCGTTTTACCTTCCAGCAAGAGTCTCGAGATTTGATCTTCCCCATCAGCAAAGTTCACCTTATTCGAGAGCAACCAATTCTTAGTCCCAACAATGACCGTATGTTCACCAACTTTGGCCTGAATACCCATTCCAGGATTCGCGGTGAAGTCAGTTGCCTCCATCAATGTTAAATTCTTATTTTGCGCTGCTTGCAAGAGGGCTGCAGCTACAGGGTGCTCGGATAATGTTTCAGCAGAGGCAATAATCCTAAGGAACTCATCCTCTTCTCCTAAGTGAACCATCATATCTGTCAACACTGGTTTTCCCAGTGTAAGTGTCCCTGTTTTATCGAAAACAACGGTATCGGTCTTGTGCAGATTTTCAAGCTGCTCGCTTCGTTTGAATAGAATCCCATGCTCTGCCGCTCTACCTGATCCCGCCATGATTGAAGTAGGTGTTGCCAGCCCTAATGCGCATGGGCAAGCAATCACTAGCACGGAAATTGCCGCTTGCATGGCATCGCCTAAATCCTGTGACGTTAGCCAAACATACCAAACGATAAAGGTAGCAATAGCAATAACAACCACGATTTGAACAAAAAATTCAGAAATAACATCTGCCACTCGCTGTATGGGAGCTTTCGTGCTCTGTGCTTCGCTTACAAGTTGAATAATTTGATGGAGCATTGTCTCCTCGAGTTTTTTATCTACACGAAATGTAACGCTTCCTGTCTTGTTTAGCGTGGCACCGAATACCAAGTCTCCCTCTGTTTTTTTAATTGGAATACTTTCTCCCGTCAGCATAGACTGATCTATGTAGGTTGTCCCCGTTAGAATTACGCCATCAATGGGGATTCGCTCTCCAGGTTTCAATCGAATGACATCATGAATCTGAAGTTCTTCAATCGGAATTAGACTTTCTATGCCATTGCGAACGACTGTGGCTGTTTTAACCTGTAGATTCGTTAACTTTTCAATGGCAAGCCCAGTTCGCCCTTTGGTTATCGCTTCAAGCCATTTTCCCAATTTAATAAACGTAATTAAGAACGCGCTCGTCTCAAAATAGGTCATATTCATAGCCCCTGCAGAAACTGACCATGCTATGGATAGATACACACTGTAGCTGTAAGCTGCTGTGGTACCAATCACCACGAGTACATCCATATTGGGCGTTCTATTACGTATTGCATAATAAGCTCCCTTATAAAAGGGTAATCCAAAAACGAACTGGATCGGAGTAGCTAACAGAAACTGAATCMATGGGTTTAACAATAATGCTGGCACAGGAATAAATGAGGTAAATGTAAAGTGTGTCATCATTGCCCACAAGAGTGGCAAGCATAGAAGTGCGGAAAGAATAACCTCCATTTTCTTGCTTTGTAGGTTTCTTGCATGCTCTTGATGGGTTAGATTCCTCTGCTGAAGTCTAGCTGTGTACCCCAGTGTTTCTACTTTATGAATAATTTGAGCCGTTGAAACATCCTCTTTCGTAAATGCCACGTAGTCTGTTTCCAAAGCTAAATTGATACGAACCTGACTCACCCCAGGAAAGCGTGATATCACTTTTTCGATCCTGTTTGAGCAAGCTGAGCAGGTCATGCCTCCAATATCCAAAACAATATGTTGACTTTCTGACGTAACCATGGAAGTAAATCCTCCAATTCTTTCATAGTGGATTATAAATAGTTCTTTCATATCCACTATAAAGAATTTAAGCAATTTACAAATGACTCGAAAGAGCCATAGTTGTGCCGTATTCGTAATCATTGTGTGAAGATT
>NZ_JBFTPF010000177.1:0-2448 GCF_056398345.1 Paenibacillus sp. 01T442 | reverse complement strand
ATCTTTTTATAGTACCTGAGTTTATTACCGCAGTTTACTGCCCGATAGCTTAATGAGGCTGCCACTCGTTTTCGCGGCGGCAGCCTCAATTTGTAGTTTATTGAAGTAACGTTCTGCGTTAATCAATTCATCAATATAGCATTTGTAAAAGTTCAGTAAATGTATTGCATACTGGAGTAATTGCTTCTCTTTGCCATGCTTCCAGTGGTTTGGTTTTTAACTGTTCTGGAGTTACATCATCCGCTGGATAGCATTCATCTTGATTCCAATATACTATCGAAGGCTCTGCTCCGTTTATATAATCGAAGCAATAATAGTTACCACCCGCATCGGCAGCAATGGGTACAATACTCATAGGTAATACATCACGCGAGCCCTTATACATTTTATGAACATTTGCGCTACCTACATCATTAATACAAAATAATTCACCAAGTGTTTTACCTTTTCGCCCATAGAAATCGAGTTGACTTGGATCAGGTATTCCACCGTTATTGGCTAAAATTTGTGAAATATAGTCTTTTGGAAACTTCACATTTAATTCTTTTTCAAGTTCAATTACTTCTTCCCGTGTAATCATTTCTCCAGGAAAATTCCAAGCGATATTCATAGGGTATCCTCCATCGCTTTTTTATAGATAGAAGCTGTATTCTATTCCCGTTTATTAATCTCCTTTAAAACATTTCTCTCAATTATTTAATTTCCTGCTTTGATAAACTGCCCAATACTTCAATGTTTGTAACTGGCTTCCTCCACGCTCTACTGCCCGTTAGCGGAGCGAAGGGCTGCCACGCGGCCAATGTCATTAAGTTACGCTCAAAAACTAGGATGAGAATAAAATTGTAATCTGGAACGGCATGGAATAAGCCCTGTGCCGTTTGTTTTTTTTGCAAGCAAGAAAAAACGCGCACAGCAAACAAAGCGGATGGAATATCCACTTAAAAAATTTTCATGGAGCCGAATTATGCTACTCTGTAGACGAAGCTAACAGCTGATTTATAACGGATTTTGCGCGTATTCTGCTGTCCTGGGCGGATGGGTCGAATTGGCAAAATGTTTTTGCAAATCAGTGCTTCAACATCGTGCGGGGGTTCATCGTCCCTTGAGCGCAGGAGATGTCTACAAACATGAACGGCAACCGTGAAATTGACTTGATAGTGGTGCCGTTTATCCATTTGGGAAATGACGACATGAGAGGTCATCATTTCAACAAAATTGTACATGATCAATCTTGCGAAAATTTCTTGGGTGATGGACTCTTGTTTCTTTGCATGAAAACTCGTCAACCCGACGGTGTATTTCAACGCTCTGAAAGAGGTTTCAATGCCCCAGCGCATGTTGTAAATGGACTTGAGCTCCTCGGGTGGGAAATCATCAGCAGAAAGATTCGTGATAACGGTTTCATAAGCTCCACTCGGCAGGACGAGACGAACAACCCGAAAGGAAATAGGGTAAAAAAAGTTCTCATGCAAATCTAAAAAATCAAAGGTAGACGAGGATGGGACGTATTTGTAAATCTCGGGATGAGCCTTGATCGCTTTTGTTTGTTTTTTGGTGAGTATCAGTTGAATGTTTCGATCAAACTCTCCGCCAGAGGGCAAACACAAGCCCGAAAGAATACCACTCGAATCCAAATCCTTTACTCTTATGACATAGTTCCATCCTTTGCGTTCAATATGCGCGAAATTATTGTAACTTTCATAACCTCGATCGGCAATAACAATGGTTTTGCCCTTGATGGGGGAACGGTCGACCATAGCAGCCAGAGCCTTTCCCTCGTTACGCAACCTTCGCGGTTGAACATTGGCATCTAAGTACAGTCTGTTGCAGAGGTCATAGGCTGCGTTCAAATGCAGAAGGTTATAGCCTTTCGTGTTGGGTTGACTTTGACAGTAAGTATCTCTGTCCGCAGGGTCCGTTGCGATATGCAAATCCGAACCGTCAATGGCAATTAATCGATACCCTCGGTAGTTCTTGATATCCGTATGCGATTGCGTAAATTTGTGAAACAAGCATTCCACAGCAGACGGCAGGATTTTATTTCTCTGCTGGACAAAAGCAGAAGTGGTTGCGGTATTTACGTCATAGCCTTGTGATTCCAAGATCTCCTTGTATATGCTGTTGCCACCCATGGAGATTAGGAGTTGCATGACCGTTTCAAAGGGAAGCTTTTTCTTTCGGGTAAAATCTTTCTCAGGGTTTTTGACATATGGTGCTGGTGTGGCTGACATTTCTCGTATAAGTGATGTCAGCGTTTGTTTTAGCGAATTTGCGTACTCATTCATTGGCGTAACCTCCTCGTTTTTCAAGGGGCTTCGCCACACATTTATACGTACTTGTCAAGTCTTACTTCTCTTCTTCGTGCAAAAAAAAGAACGGGCTATCTTTTCGATAACCTGCTCTTTTTCTTGATATTTGAACCCGCGCCTTAACTAAATGACATTGGCC
>NZ_JBFTPF010000176.1:0-2465 GCF_056398345.1 Paenibacillus sp. 01T442 | reverse complement strand
GGCTCCATACGCACATATTTCCTAATTTTCGCTTGGTAAGGAGCACGTATATGAAAGTCATTCGTAAGACGAATCGCATGTCATTCGTTCAATTTTGGGAGGACAATATCCATATGGTGCTTCCAAATACGGCGATGGAAGTGTAGGATTCGATGAGTATTTGGCAGGAATAAGTCAGACATAAGCTGAATGAGGACTAGATGTAAAAAGTACAGCTAATTTTGCTGGAAACAGCGAAATTTACCAATTAGATGGAAAAACTCCAGTTAGATTTAACCAATTACTCAGAAAGCGAGAAAATGGTTGAAAATAGCTGGAGTTTTTCCAGTTATTTTATAGTTCGAGGAGGGTGGATGGCGAGTTGGACCGATTCTTCTGATAACGTGTCGCAACTTGCGCCAGATACGTATGAATCCAAGCGTCGACGGTTTCGGAGTTCAGACAGTTTTTGCGGAAATGACTGGGTGGCGTTCCCATTTCTCTGGTAAATACCTGTGTGAAATAGTGGATGCTTTCAAAGCCGGTATCCTCTGCAATCTGTTTCAATGGGATGTCTGTGTAGCCAAGTAGATAGGCGGCTCTTTTGATTCTTTCCGTTTTCACGATCGACGGGAAGGTTTGGCCCAGTTCATCCGAGATCAGGCGGGAGAGCTGTCGCTCGGACAAGTGGAGGCTTTGCGCCACGTCACTCAGTGCCATTTTATGAGAAAGATGGTCCTGAATATAGGCCTTGACCTTCTTGAGTGTGCCTTGCAGCTCCATATCAAAAGTAGACGAAGCCGTATCACCCGAGCGGCAATGCTGTAGAAACAAGGAGATACAACTGATGACCAGCGTATAGGCTAGTTGTTCAATCGTTTCCTTATAGCGATCACCCGTCTCCGAAGCTTGGATGAGCAGCGCCTGCCAAATGAGCATGGGAGCTGTCCCTTCAGCATTCGGTATGAAAAGATGCGGATAAGCGCATAGCTGGCTAAAATCCTGCATAAAAGCCTCACTCGATTCGGATACGACCGGCTCTAGTGCAAAAAATAATAACAGCATGCCTTCCTCGCTTTGGATGGAATGGCGACTTTCGGGCTTCGAGCAATATAGAGTTCCTGGCCGAAGCGGGTATGTTATGCCATCGTGAAAGTAGTGGCCTTCTCCTTCGACGACGTAGCAGATTTCAAAAAAAGAATGTGTATGCGGACGATTGCCCTTATGCTGCGGTTTCGCACCCCAGTAATGAACGAATATGGAGGCGGAGACACCTTGCAGCTGAACCAGGTTTTGGTTGAGATACAAGTTACTACGCGAGTAAATGGATGGATTCAACACGCATGAGGGCTCCTTTCAAGTAGACTGAAGATCATTATAGCATGGATTTTTTGAAAAAAAGCGGCATGTTTTTACAAAGACGAAAACGTCTTCATTTTCTATACTTACTTTTATAGGCACGTAAGAAGTTGAAAAGGAGCTGTTAGTAGTGGGCAATCATGTGAACATTTCACTCGCAGGCATCATGGGCTTTCCGGTAACACCATTTGATCTTCAGGAGCAAATAGATGAGAAAGCTTTACAAGCTAATATACATTTTTTGGTGGAAAATGGCTTGGATTCCGTTTTTGTATGCGCGGGTTCTGGCGAATATCAATCCTTGGATATCAACGAGTATGAGCGAGTAGTCACGGTTGGCGTTGCGACGGTTGCAGGCAAAGTACCCGTATTCGCAGGGGCTGGAGGCAATATTCGAGCAGCGGTAGAACGCGCACAACTTGCAGAGAAACACGGTGCAGACGGTTTATTATTGCTCCCGCCTTATTTGATCATCCCCGAGCAAGAGGGCTTGTTTAACTACTATCGGACGTTGGCACAGAGCACAAGTTTACCTGTCATTATCTATCAGCGTGATAACGCGATTTTTACCTTAAGCACATTGGAAAAACTGGCTAACTTACCTAACGTCATTGGTTTCAAAGACGGATTAGGCAATTTTGAACTAAACATTGAATTCGTACAATCAATTGGTTCAAGGTTACAATGGATGAATGGGATGCCGCTTGCTGAATTAACGATGCCAGCCTACTCGGCACTAGGCTATCTATCCTACTCATCCGCGATTTCCAATTACATTCCGCAGGTTTCAAGAACCTTCTATACTAGTTTACTTGCTGGAGATCAGGCAACGGTCAATTCCATCTATCAAGAAGTCATTTTACCCATCCATCGGATTCGTCAATTGCGCAAAGGGTATGCCGTTTCACTGATTAAAGCGGGCATGAACATTGTTGGATTGCCAGTTGGTCTCCAAGTTCGAACTCCGCTAGTTCAAGTGGAACGTGAGCATTATGTACGATTGGAATCTATTATTAAACGAAGTTTAGACCTGGTCGCGATCGCCAATAACGGTTAGGAGGAAAATATCATGATGAAAGTATCTATTCAAGTTCCCACCTRTGAATTATCGGATAGCGATTTGAGAC
>NZ_JBFTPF010000175.1:0-2547 GCF_056398345.1 Paenibacillus sp. 01T442 | reverse complement strand
GCTGGGGGCCGGGCGCTGGGAGCCCGGGGCTGGGAGCTGGGAGCCCGGAGCCGGGCGCTGGGAGCCCGGGGCTGGGAGCTGGGAGCCCGGAGCCGGGCGCTGGGAGCCCGGGGCTGGGAGCTGGGAGCCCGGAGCCGGGCGCTGGGAGCCCGGGGCAGGGACCGCAATCGCCAAATCAGGCGAAAACCAAAAAGGAGCATTGCCGCGGCAAGCTCCTCCAACTATCGTTTCTCGATAGTGTCCCTATTTGTCTTCTTTTTGATAAGTAACCGTTCCGAAATCACCACTTATATCAAGAAATACACCATGCATATCAAAGATCTCTTTATCTTCTTCCAAATAAGCAAGGACCTTTCTCCTTAACGATGTGTCCGGTTTAGCATCTTTTACCTCGGTCAATTCATTAAATACGAAATTCCATAAAAAACGAACCGAACCCGCTGTCGGATAGAGATAAAACTGCTCTTGGAACCTGACAATATTGCTGGTAGGCGGTAACATCTCCCGAAGTTGTGGCGTAAACAGCCATGTATGGCATGCCATACCCTTATACTGGACTTCCGGAAAATAGGTTGCATAAAATTCCTTGGCCTGAATGTAAGTCTCTTTGATTTGATCCATATCAAAAGCCGTATCTCTCGGGATATGAATCTCAAGCATCGTATCATCCTTGTCCAATACTTTTTCCCACTCATCCCGCATAAGCTTCACGGGTTCATTTAAACCCTTGCCATCTGGTGTAATTGGATTTCCTATGAAATATTCTTCCGTTTCCTCATATTCCGTCACAAAACCATCGGTAGTCTTCTCTTTATTACAGACGCCTTGCTTATCACCATTCGCTCTTAATTCCATCCCTGCGCTGCATAAAAGCAATATACGATCTTCTTTCGCATTGTAGAAGCCTTTAACGACCCCAGAAAAATTGGTTGCGATAAACTGCATACCACCAATCCGGAACATTCTGGCCTCCAGATGCCTCCAGATCCAACTGAAATTTCTAATGGCATAATAGCCGACTAAATTATAGGCATTTTGAACCCAAACACCGATATCCCTTAAGGTTTCTACAAATAACTCTTCACTCAGTCCTCTTTCGGCATACTTCTGCTCAGCCAGAGGCAGTCTTTGCAGTGCTGCATGCAAATATAACAGGGAAGCCGAATTTCCGAGTACTTCTTCCACATAAGGATCTATCGCCAGCGGTTCCCACACGGTTGTCCAATAGCCACTTTCAATATTATTCTTATAAAATGACATATAAATATCAAAAAGTTTTTGATCATTATTTATATGATCGACGATGTTCATCAAGATTTCGGTTGCGCCTTCAGGCATCAAAATTTTCCGGCAATACTGCTGAGTAATTTCTTTGGATAATAATAAAAATTCCATTCCTATACTCCTTTCAAATTAAACAAGGCCCCAAACACATTGCCATATTGTCTCCAATTATAACCTATTGTCTTGAAAGAAAGTAATGACATCACAACCAAACGAGCTACAATACCGTTAATATTTGATTTTTATGATGATTGTCGTGATCGTTAAATTCGTGAATGATGTACAGCAATGAATAGGGCGTGCCGGTGTGCGGGCAATTTTCTATTCCATTCACGGTAACATGTTTAGCAACAATATCGGTCTCTGCTAACAAAATGTCAACCAGCTCAAGACGCGTTTGCTTGAATTCATCGAGTAAGCGGTCATTTGAAATCCCCGATCGAGCATATTCATAAGCTAGTCTGTTGAACGAATCGAAATCCGGAAACGTCATACCTTCACCATTTGTAATTGCTGGGATAATCATCGAGATTAAGTAAGAATCCCAGTTTTGAAGATGCGATACGATTTCTCCTATGGATGCTTTTCCTTCAGCAATAGGCTGTAACCACATACTCTCGGGGACTTCTCGTAACGTATCTGTCCAGTTTGTGAATTCTTTATACCGAAGAATCGTATTTGTATTCAAGCTAATCATATTGGAATCTCCATTTCATTGTGGAATAATACCCCATCCCAATAATACMGAATATACGTTCTCATGTGAAGCAGTAATTTTACAATGCACATGTCCCTCACATACACGGAATCTTAACAATCACCGTCGTACCGTAACCAATCTCACTTTCGATCCCTACCCCATAACCTTCTCCAAACAGCAGTTGAATCCTGTTATTTATATTGGAAATCCCGATACTGTTCCCAACAAAGCTATTTTCCACTCTCTCCGAAAAGGCCATATTTAGTTTCGCTTTCAGGCTTTCGAGCTCATCTTTACCGATCCCTTTTCCAGAATCCCATATTTGAAAACAGACATCACCATTCGCATCTAGATGCCCACTCACCCGAAGTGTTCCGCCGGCATCCATACTTTCAAGTCCATGATAGACGGAGTTTTCAACAATGGGCTGCAAGATCATTTTAGGTGTCTTCATTTCTAGAATCTTTTCATCCACATTTATATCCATATCAAACTTGTTTTCATAGCGAATTGAGATAATTTTCAGATACGCTATGAAAACAAGTTTGATATGGATATAAATG
>NZ_JBFTPF010000174.1:0-2778 GCF_056398345.1 Paenibacillus sp. 01T442 | reverse complement strand
CTCACATATTGACCATAATAAGAACGAAACATCGACAAAAATCCTTTGGCGAAGTCACTCCAATTAACAGCCAGTGACTTCAGTTCTTTCCGGGTAAAAAGCAGCCATATCATATTCCGCTCCCCCTCTGGGAGTTTAGCAAAGTCAAGAAAGACCGCCGCAGCCGCTTGATTCCAACCAACAATGTGACATCGGCGATCCGAAACAATCGTGGGGCAATCATGAAGCTCCGTCAATATCCGATTCAAAGCCGGACTTATCGTCGGTATTTGATCAACAAAAGTCGCTGGCGCTGGTTGTTCCAACGCTAAACTGAACAAATATTGCCGCTCATCCTCATTCAACTGCAAGGCCATTGCAATGCGATCGAGTACTTGTACGGACATTTTGATGTCTCGTCCTTGTTCCAACCATGTATACCAAGTCGTACTCACACCAGCAATCGTTGCGACTTCCTCTCGACGCAACCCCGGTGTACGTCGCCTGCTTCCGCCTAACAATCCAACTTCTTGCGGCTGGATACGCGATCGATGTGCCATTAGAAAGTTCGATAATTCTTGAAGCCTCTCCTTTGTGTTCACGCAAGGTTTCCTCCTTAGCCTAGTATCATAGAAGCCATTATACCAGTATAAACGCTAACTTGTAATAGGATACGCAGTATGACATTCTAATTAAAAAAGGAGGACGACGCGATGAAACGTGTGGTTATTACTGGTATGGGAGTCATTACACCAATAGGAAATAATGTGGATGCATTCTGGGGGAATTTGACAACGGGGCAATCTGGCATTTCTAAAATAGAGCATTTCGACACATCGGATTACAAAACAAACTTCGCTGGCGTTGTCCGGGATTTCGATGCCGAAGCCGCTGTTGGACGTCGTGAGGTGCGACGCATGGATCGCTACTGCCAGTTCGCCGTTGCGGCAGCTAAACAAGCAATCGATGACGCTAATCTCGCGATTGACGCCTCCAACGAAGAGCGTGTTGGCGTCTATATCGGCTCCGGCATTGGCGGCATTCAGACCATCTTGGACAACTATCGAACGCTGCTGGCCCGAGGGCCAGGCCGGGTCAGCCCGACCGTTGTTCCGATGATGATTGCCAACATGGCCGCTGCACAGGTTAGCATCTTGTACGGCGCCAAAGGGCCAACGCTTGCTCCCGTTACCGCTTGCGCAACGGGCAACAACGCCATTGGCGAGGCCTTTAAGCTCATCCAGCGCGGAGGCGCAGATGCCGTCATTGCCGGCGGCGCCGAAGCGACGGTCACCGACCTCGCGCTCGCGGGCTTCGGCAATGCAACCGCGTTGTCGACGCGCTGTGACGCGCCGGAGCAGGCAAGCCGCCCGTTCGACGCGCAGCGCGACGGATTCGTCGCCGCCGAAGGCGCCGGCGTCTTGGTCTTGGAGTCGCTCGAGCATGCGGAGCGCCGCGGGGCTCGGATCCATGCCGAAATCGTCGGCTATGGATCCACCTCGGACGCCTACCACATCGTGGCGACCGATCCTGAGGGCTCGGGGGCCTACCGAGCCATGCGCGACGCGCTAGTTGATGCGGGGATCGACGCGTCGGAGATCAACACTATTAACGCTCACGCGACAAGCACCGTCGCTGGTGATCTCTCCGAGACGCTGGCAATCAAGCGTCTACTTGGCCGCGGCGCTTACAACGTGCCGATCAGCGCCAACAAATCCATGATCGGCCACATGCTTGGCGCTGCGGGCGGTGTCGAGGCCGTCGCCCTGATCAAAACCTTACAGGACAACCTCATCCCCCCGACCATCAACTTGGACAATCCCGATCCACAGTGCGATTTGGATTACGTGCCCCACGAGGCGCGACATGCGAAGCTACAGTATGGGCTGTCGAGCTCATTTGGTTTTGGCGGGCATAATGCGGTGTTGATATTGAAACGGTTTGGGTGAGCGGGGAACGTAATACACTCACCTGAGGGCATCACATCACTGTTCAGCAGAGTGAGGAATGACAATTTTCAATTTTCAATCAATGTTAGTTGTATACTGTTACTTGGCCGATTGGACAATCTGCCGTAATATACTTACCCGAGGTCCATCACATCGCTTTTCCGCAAAGTAGGAAATGACAATTTTTAATTAATGTCAGTTGTAAGATGTTACTTAACTGTTTGGAGAATCGTAATATACTTACCCGAGGTCCATCACATCACTGTTCCGCAAAGTGGGAAATGACAATTTTCAATTAATGTCAGTTGTAAGATGTTACTCGGCTATTTGGAGAAYCGTAATATACTTACCCGAGGTYCATCACATCRCTRTTCCGCAAAGTGGGAAATGACAATTTTCAATTAATGTCAGTTGTAAGATGTTACTCGGCTATTTGGAAAACCGTAATATACTTACCCGAGGTCCATCACATCACTGTCCCGCAAAGTAGGAAGTGACAATTTTCAAATAATGTCAGTTGTAAGATGTTACTCGGCTGCTTTGAGAACCGTAATATACTTAGTCGAGGTCCATCACATCGCTGCTCTGCAAAGTAGGAAATGACAATTTTCAATTAATGTCAGTTGTAAGATGTTACTCGGCTGTTTGGAGAACCGCAATATACTTAGCCGAGGTCCATCACATCGCTGTCTGCAAAGTAGGAAATGACAATTTTCAATTAATGTCAGTTGTAAGATGTTACTCGGCTATTTGGAGAACCATAATATACTTACCCGAGGTCCATCACATCGCTGCTCTGCAAAGTAGGAAATGACAATTTTCAATTAATGTCAGTTGTAAGATGTTACTC
>NZ_JBFTPF010000173.1:0-2826 GCF_056398345.1 Paenibacillus sp. 01T442 | reverse complement strand
TCTGGCGACAGTGCTAGGCCCAGGGGAAATTGCTTACTGGGCGCTGACGAAGCAAGCGTTCGAACATTTTCATATGCGTATGCCGATTGTGGTGCCGCGCTTGGAGTTTACTTTGATTGAGGGCACGATAAAGAAACAGATGGACAAATATGAGCTTACTTTGACAGACGTTCTGGAACGCTTTGATGAGAAGAAACAAGCGTGGTTGGATGCGCAAGATACACTTCAGCTCAACGAACGGTTTGAAACTGTTAAGGAGTCATTCCTTAGCGCCTACGCTCCCCTTGTGGAGTCTCTCAGTGGTATTAATCCTGGTGTCAAAAAACTCGGTGATACAAATCTGGCTAAAATCGTGGAACAAATCGATTATTTGCATCATAAGGCAAGCGAAGCGTCACATACGCAATTCGATGCAGCGATCCGGCAGTTGGACCGTGTTCGACTAACTATTTTTCCGTTAGCCAAGCCCCAAGAAAGAGTGTATAATGGGTGTGCTTATCTGAATCGTTATGGGAATGCTTGGCTGCATCATTTACTTGAGACGCCAATACCTGTTGACGGCATGCATCGTATCTATTATTTGTAGGAGGAACGAAGATGACAACTGCAACAAACAGTATTGTAACTGACATGGCGTTAGCGCCGGATGGTCATTTGAAAATTGATTGGGTTCAGGCGCACATGCCTGTTTTGAATCGAATTCGTGAGCAATTTGAGAAAGAACAGCCTTTCAAAGGTTTGAAAGTAACAATCTCCTTGCATTTGGAAGCTAAAACAGCCTACTTAGCGAAGGTTGTTAAAGCTGGTGGAGCTGAAGTTACGATCACGGGTAGTAACCCGCTTTCCACGCAAGATGATGTATGTGCGGCACTTGTTGAAGATGGAATCACAGTATTTGCCAAATACAACCCGAGTCCAGAAGAATACAAAGAGCTTCTTGTTAAATCATTGGAATCCAAACCAGATCTCATTATTGATGACGGTGGCGACTTAGTCTCACTTCTTCACTCCGAGCGTAAGGATTTGGCTATAAATGTGCGCGGTGGTGCGGAAGAAACGACAACGGGTATTCTTCGTTTGAAAGCGATGKAAAAAGACGGGAAACTCGGTTTCCCGATGGTTGCTGTTAACGATGCTTACTGTAAATACTTGTTTGATAACCGATACGGAACAGGCCAATCCGTATGGGATGGCATCAACCGTACAACAAACTTGGTGGTTGCAGGTAAAACTGTCGTTGTAGTTGGCTACGGCTGGTGTGGTAAGGGTGTGGCTATGCGCGCTAAAGGCTTAGGCGCTAACGTAATCGTTACTGAAATCGATGCGATTAAAGGCGTTGAAGCGTATATGGATGGTTTCGCAGTTATGCCAATGATCGAAGCTGCGAAATTGGGTGATTTCTTCGTTACGGTTACAGGTAATCGCGATGTTATCCGTGGCGAACACTACAAAGTGATGAAAGATGGCGCGATTCTATCGAACGCGGGTCACTTTGATGTTGAAGTGAACAAACCTGAGCTAGAGGCGTTGTCTTCCTCCAAGCGTACAGTTCGACGTAACATTGAAGAATATCAATTAACAGATGGTCGCAAAGTGTATATCTTAGCTGAAGGCCGCTTAGTTAACCTAGCTGCTGGGGATGGTCATCCGGCTGAAATCATGGATATGACATTTGCGCTTCAAGCGATGTCCTTGAAATATGTGAACGATTCCTACCAATCCCTTGGAAATACAGTTGTCAATGTTCCTTATGTATTGGATGAGCAAGTTGCTCGCTTCAAGCTCGAATCGCTAGGTACGAGTGTAGATGTTCTCTCAGATGAGCAAAAAGCTTACCTAGACAGCTGGGATGAGCACTAGAATATTTAATGATGTGATATGAAGTGTGAAGTGATGATGATGCCCTTTGATCCACTGATGTGGATTGGAGGGCATTTTGGTTTGAGTTTGTTGGTGAGGGAAATCTGATGTTACAAGGGGAGTCTGGTGGGTGGGGGAATTAACTACATGAAATACTTTAATCGAGTAAGACTACTGTATGTTTGGCTCATTAACTTCATTAACTCATTAACTAATCACTAACCAACGGACCGCCCCCACGAGCGCTCACTCACAAATTGACTCACAAACCAAATCACAAACCAACGAACGAACCCGACTCACAACTCGACTCCCGGACTGATTTATGAACCGACCAACGTACCGATCCACGACTCGACCCGCGGACTGACTTACGAACCGGCCAACAAATCGCCCGACAAGCTCGCCCGCCAACCCGCGAACTAGTGTCATTTGGTCCTTTATTGTGGTTGGGGGTAAGTGATAGTTTGTTAGGGATGATCGGGGTCCAGGAGCAAATAGATGGAAATTGTACAGTTAATTTAGCTAGAATGGGCTGATTGACATGTTTAACTGGATTTTCTGTAGGTAATATCAGGGATTTTCGGCGATTTGAGCAATTGAGGGGAATTTAACTACATGAAATACATCTAAACCGAAAATTTGGAGATTTTCTTCTGAAATAGCTGTATGTTTTCCAGTTAAATATTGTGCAAAGTGCAATTCATGCCCCGCCAACCCTGCTAATCTGACAGATCATACCAATCCAGGTTATTACTAGCGGTTGTAGCCCCGCAAGCCCCGCAAGCCCCGCAAGCCCCGCAAGCCCCACAAATACTCTCAAATACCCAGCAATCCGCAGCCAATGACCGCTCAAACCTCACTCCGATCACACAACCATTCCACCAATCGCAAAAATCTTTAGCACTTTTTCACCGTCTGCGTTGTTTCCATGCAACTTTCGTGTATAGCATTCCGTTTGAAGGG
>NZ_JBFTPF010000172.1:0-3052 GCF_056398345.1 Paenibacillus sp. 01T442 | reverse complement strand
GAAGTCGGTGGGGTAACCCGCAAGGGAGCCAGCCGCCGAAGGTGGGGTAGATGATTGGGGTGAAGTCGTAACAAGGTAGCCGTATCGGAAGGTGCGGCTGGATCACCTCCTTTCTATGGAGACTCGTRTCTGATAGAGGTTAAGCTAGAAAGAGCACACGGAGGATGCCTAGGCACTAGGAGCCGAAGAAGGACGTGGCGAACGACGAAATGCCTCGGGGAGCCGTAAGCAGGCTTTGATCCGGGGATGTCCGAATGGGGGAACCCAGCTGTGGTAATGCGCAGTTACTCWAWAGTGAATACATAGCTWTWGTAGAGGCAGACCCAGGGAACTGAAACATCTAAGTACCTGGAGGAAAAGAAAACAAAAGTGATTCCGTCAGTAGCGGCGAGCGAAAGCGGAATAGCCCAAACCAAGGAGCTTGCTCCTTGGGGTTGTAGGACCTCGAYATGGGGTTAGTTTGGTAGGCGAAGTGATCTGGAAAGGTCCGGCATAGAAGGTAAAAGCCCTGTAGCCCAAACYRAACGAAWCYCCTAGAGGTATCCTGAGTACGGCGGGTCACGTGAAACCCCGTCGGAATCCGGCAGGACCATCTGCCAAGGCTAAATACTCCCTAGTGACCGATAGTGAAGCAGTACCGTGAGGGAAAGGTGAAAAGCACCGCGGAAGCGGAGTGAAAAAGAACCTGAAACCGTGTGCTTACAAAAAGTCAGAGCCCTCTATATGGGTGATGGCGTGCCTTTTGTAGAATGAACCGGCGAGTTACGTTCCCGTGCGAGGTTAAGTTGAARAGRCGGAGCCGCAGCGAAAGCGAGTCTGAATAGGGCGCTTTAGTACGTGGACGTAGACCCGAAACCGTGTGATCTACCCCTGTCCAGGGTGAAGGTGAGGTAACACTCACTGGAGGCCCGAACCCACGAATGTTGAAAAATTCGGGGATGAGGTGGGGGTAGCGGAGAAATTCCAATCGAACTCGGAGATAGCTGGTTCTCCCCGAAATAGCTTTAGGGCTAGCCTCGGATGTTGAGTTGTGGAGGTAAAGCACTGATTGGGTGCGGGGCCCGCCAAGGGTTACCAAGTCCAGTCAAACTCTGAATGCCACAAACTTAAATCCGGGAGTCAGACAGTGAGTGCTAAGATCCATTGTCAAAAGGGAAACAGCCCAGACCATCAGCTAAGGTCCCCAAGTGTGTGTTAAGTGGGAAAGGATGTGGAGTTGCACAGACAACCAGGATGTTGGCTTAGAAGCAGCCACCATTGAAAGAGTGCGTAATAGCTCACTGGTCGAGTGACTCTGCGCCGAAAATGTAACGGGGCTAAACACGCCACCGAAGCTATGGCTTGCACWATGTGCATGGGTAGGGGAGCGTTGTATGTACGTTGAATTCTGACCGTAAGGACAGGTGGAGCGCATACAAGTGAGAATGCCGGTATAAGTAACGAAAAGATCAGTGAGAATCTGATCCGCCGAAAACCTAAGGGTTCCTGAGGAAGGCTCGTCCGCTCAGGGTAAGTCGGGACCTAAGGCGAGGCCGAAAGGCGTAGTCGATGGACAACAGGTGGAAATTCCTGTACCACCGTAGCCGTTATGAGCAATGGAGTGACGCAGAAGGATAGTGACGCGAGCTGATGGATGCTCGTCCAAGCAGTGAGGCTGGTTAGTAGGCAAATCCGCTAACCGTAAGGCTGGGCTGTGATGGGGAGGGAAATKTAAGTACCGAAGGTCATGAGTTCACACTGCCAAGAAAAGCTTCTAGCCAGGCGAAGGTGCCCGTACCGCAAACCGACACAGGTGGGTGAGAAGAGAATTCTAAGGCGCGCGGAAGAACTCTCGTTAAGGAACTCGGCAAAATGACCCCGTAACTTCGGGAGAAGGGGTGCCTCGGTAGGGTGAATAGCCCGAGGGGGCCGCAGTGAAAAGGCCCAAGCGACTGTTTAGCAAAAACACAGGTCTGTGCGAAGCCGCAAGGCGAAGTATACGGGCTGACGCCTGCCCGGTGCTGGAAGGTTAAGAGGAGTGGTTAGGGGCAACCCGAAGCTATGAATTGAAGCCCCAGTAAACGGCGGCCGTAACTATAACGGTCCTAAGGTAGCGAAATTCCTTGTCAGGTAAATTCTGACCCGCACGAATGGCGTAACGACTTGGGCGCTGTCTCAACGAGAGATCCGGTGAAATTTTAATACCTGTGAAGATGCAGGTTACCCGCGACAAGACGGAAAGACCCCATGGAGCTTTACTGCAGCTTGATATTGGACTTTGGTACGATCTGTACAGGATAGGTGGGAGCCTTTGAAGCCTGAGCGCCAGCTTGGGTGGAGGCATCGTTGGGATACCACCCTGATCGTATCGGAGTTCTAACCTRGTACCGTGATCCGGTATGGGGACAGTGTCAGGTGGGCAGTTTGACTGGGGCGGTCGCCTCCTAAAATGTAACGGAGGCGTTTAAAGGTTCCCTCAGAATGGTTGGAAATCATTCGCAGAGTGCAAAGGCATAAGGGAGCTTGACTGCGAGACCTACAAGTCGAGCAGGGACGAAAGTCGGACTTAGTGATCCGGTGGTACCGAATGGAAGGGCCATCGCTCAACGGATAAAAGCTACCCTGGGGATAACAGGCTTATCTCCCCCAAGAGTCCACATCGACGGGGAGGTTTGGCACCTCGATGTCGGCTCATCGCATCCTGGGGCTGAAGTAGGTCCCAAGGGTTGGGCTGTTCGCCCATTAAAGCGGTACGCGAGCTGGGTTCAGAACGTCGTGAGACAGTTCGGTCCCTATCTGTCGCGGGCGTAGGAAATTTGAGAGGAGCTGTCCTTAGTACGAGAGGACCGGGATGGACGTACCGCTGGTGTACCAGTTGTCTCGCCAGAGGCATMGCTGGGTAGCTATGTACGGAGGGGATAAGCGCTGAAAGCATCTAAGCGCGAAGCCCCCCTCAAGATGAGATTTCCCAGTATGTAAGACCCCTTGTAGACGACGAGGTTGATAGGTTCGAGGTGGAAGTGCGGCAACGTATGCAGCTGACGAATACTAATCGGTCGAGGGCTTAACCAAA
>NZ_JBFTPF010000171.1:0-2966 GCF_056398345.1 Paenibacillus sp. 01T442 | reverse complement strand
GTGCAAAACAATCTGTACAATCTCTCCCTCGATATTGCAAATCACAAGAATCGATGGATCTAATAAGCCTTCTGGAAGCTCTTCTCCCTCTTCCAACTGGATGCCTAAATAAACATCCCGCCACTGACCGCGGCTTTCCTCTTCAAGAAAACACAAGCTAAATCGGTGTTCCTCATGTTCGGCTCCATATTTCATCATGGTCGATCCCTCCAGTTTCTCCTGTTCATCAATGATCCTTTTATAACCTTTATGTCTTTGCATTTGGTAGTTCTCGCTTCTATATACTACAATGGAGTTAAGAACCATTCAACAAAGGAGCATACTCGCCTATGAAATCTATGATCGCACAAACCATAGAAAGCAATGCCGCAAGATTTAAAGACATCTCTCGCTTTATTGGGGCAAACCCCGAGCTTGGACATGAAGAATTCCTTGCATTTGCTCGATTAACCGAAGAACTAGCCTACCATGGCTTCGCAATTGAACGCGGTGTTCTAGATATCCCTACCGCTTTCATCGCGACTTATGACTCTGGCCAACCAGGTCCTGTCGTTGCGTTCATGGCTGAATACGATGCCCTTCCTGAGCTCGGTCACGCCTGTGGCCATCATCTGATCTGCATGATGAGTATCGGGGCTGCAATCGGCCTCAAATCCGTCATAGCCGAAACTGGCGGCAGCATACGCGTCTACGGAACGCCAGCCGAAGAAACGAAAGGCGCCAAAGTTCCAATGGCTGCTGCAGGGCTATTCAAAGACGTCGATATCGCACTCATGGCACACCCTTACTATACGCATGAAAAATCAGGGGAATCGCTCGCGATGGATGCGATCGAATATGAATTCTTTGGCCGCTCCGCACATGCTGCAGCACAACCTTATGAAGGCATTAATGCCCTTGACGCAGTTTTACAGCTCTTCAACAGCATCAATGCGCTGCGCCAACAGCTCAAGACAGATGCCCGTATTCACGGAATCATCAGCGAAGGCGGGAAAGCACCTAACATCATTCCCGATTATGCCGTTGCTAGATTTTACGTCCGCTCAGCTACACGTACGTACACGAATGAGCTCGTCCAGAAAGTCCTTCGCTGCGCAGAAGGCGCTGCACTTCAAACCGGCTGCACGCTGAAAACATCTTTCTACGAGTACTCTTACGATGAGCTCCGTACGAATGAAGCTTTGTCGAACGTGTTCACCGATCAATTGTTCGAGCTTGGCGTCCAACCGAAGGAAATCGAAATTGGCAAAGATCACGGTTCTCTAGATCTCGGCAATGTATCGACCCAGTGCCCCACCATTCACCCATTCGTGAAAGTCGTTCATGAGCGACATTTGCTTCATACCAAGGAATTCCGTGATCTCGCCATGACTGAACCAGCTTTAGACAGCATGCTCTTCACAGCCAAGGCTTTAGCCTATACGGCTTATGAAGTACTGTCCAAACCAGCTTTATTAGCTTCCATAAAAGAGGAATTTGCCGCTGCGAAATGACCGTTCTTCCGCTCTTCTAGCTGTGCTAGAATGGAGTAAAACATCATCATTCCTATCACACCGCTGAATGCAATCAATGAAGCCATAAGCCAAGAAGACAACATGCCGCCTAAGATAACGCCAAGACCACCTAGAAACGTAGCTCCTCTATATACCATGCCATATAAGGCCATATAGGAGCTGCGTGCATGGTCTGGTGCCAGGTTGCCAAGATACGCTTGCTTAATCGGAACATACATCAGTTCTCCAACGGTGGCAATCAACATCGACAGTAAAAGTAAACCAGGCTGATTGCTGTAAGCAAGATAGCTGTACCCCGCTATATAGCAGGTGTAGCCAATAAACAGGACTCGGCGATCAGAAAACCTTCGCATCAGGCTCCCCATAAAGACCGATAGAACAACCACGAGTACTGTATTCTCCGTTCGTATAAACCCTAACATTTTGAAGCCGTCAATTCGCCACRCATCACTTACCCATGGAAGGAAAGGCGAATCCACCAACTCTTTCCCTAAGCGAACAGCCACATAGTTCCCCAAATGGAACTCCACCGAAACCAACAATAAGGAAGCTATTGTAAAAATCAGAAACGTTTTATCTCGCAGAACCATACGGTAATTTGCCCAAATAGAAGGGCTTTTCTTCTTCGTTGTGCTAGGCTTCCCACTTGTAGGCGACTTATAATCATCCTGAATATAGACATAAGTAATAATTCCCGTTATCAAACCGATCACAGAGAGGGCAATAAATAGTTCAAATAGATACGATTTAAAGAAGAATGCACCCGCCATACCCGCGATGGCAAACGATAAATTATTCATCCAGTACATGATGGCATACATAAATTTACGTTCTTCTGGAGCGGTAACATCTAATAGCATTGCTTCATTGGCAGGTCCATGGATCCCCCAGAAAATGCTGACAATTATCATGAGCAGGAAGGTGAAGCCTGCAGACTCCAGCCATGGTGAGTTCACTGCCKCCATGAGAGCGAAACAGAGCATCCAGCCCATCTCCGCGGCGAGCATAAGCTTTTTCCGGCCAAATCGATCCGAGTAATAACCACCTATGATCCCTGCCACAACACCAGCCATAATGCCCAGAATAACAACCAATCCAGCCAGTGTGTCCCCTAATTTTCCCGAGAAATAAATCGACATAAAGGGAAGCACCATATTGTTCGCTGTACCCGATAGGAAGGATAGACCAATTCTTAATWTCACATTACGATGAAAATCCCGAAACCTCATGCTGTCTCTCCCCTTCTCTACAACTTTTGAAAATGGATCAATACTACTCTTTCAGTTGATTGACCATAGTTCAATTAATAAGAAAAAAGAAACCATTACGGTTTCTCATTACTACGTAAGAATAAGCCCACGCCAACCAATAGTAGACAACCAGCTAAAAGCTGCATCGTCGTAATCGTTTCACTCRGCAAAAAATACGCTAGAATAGATGCTAGAATAGATG
>NZ_JBFTPF010000170.1:0-3086 GCF_056398345.1 Paenibacillus sp. 01T442 | reverse complement strand
CCCTTCTCCCACGTGATTATATGCAATTCCAGTCGTATGTATTAGACGATCATTTCCTGATAAATGTTTCTATTTCAAACAATATTTTGGTAAAATGATCATGACTCGCCATCACATCGGTATCATCGTTAAGGAGTGTTCACATTGGCATACGAAGCAAAAATGAAAGAAACGGATAGCAGCGTCCTTGAGTTTATCGAAAATGTGGAAAGTGCTAAAAAACGTGAAGACGCTTATCAATTATTAGATATTTTTACAGAAGTGACAGGGTATGAAGCCAAAATGTGGGGTCCAAGCATTATTGGTTTTGGCACTTATCATTACAAATATGCATCCGGTCATGAGGGCGATGCTCCTCTAGTTGGGTTCTCGCCGCGAAAAGCCAAAATCAGCTTGTATTTTGCAACAGGGGATACCGATCGCGAAGAATTATTAATGCAGTTCGGCAAGCACGAGGCTGCAAAAGCCTGTGTATACATCAATAAAGTAGCAGATATCAACGTTGATATCTTAAAAGCTCTAATCAGCCAATCGGTTACATTTCTGCAGGAGCGTTACCCAAGCCATGATTAAATTAAAACAGCAAGCATCCGAGATGCTTGCTGTTTTGATCTTATTTCGCTTGAATATAACCTTCCGCTTTCAGCAACTCAGCGATTAGCACCGCGCCACCTGCTGCACCGCGCAACGTGTTATGCGACAATCCAACGAATTTATAATCAAACATGGAATCTTCGCGTAAACGCCCGACGGAAACGCCCATACCGCGCTCAATTTCGCGATCCAGCTTCGTTTGTGGTCTATTTTCTTCTTCAAAGTATGTGATGAACTGTTTCGGAGCACTCGGCAGATTCAACTCTTGCGGACGTCCTTTGTAGTTCAACCAGCGAGCAAGAATTTCTTCTTTCGAAGGTTTATTCTCGAAAGAGGCAAACACAGTTGCCAAATGTCCGTCCGTTACTGGAACGCGGATACATTGCGTCGTAATTAGCGGAGAGCTCGCTTTAACGATTTCATTATTTACGATATTGCCCCAGATACGCAGCGGCTCTTGCTCACTTTTCTCTTCTTCCCCACCGATGTAAGGAATAACGTTATCTAACATCTCCGGCCAATCTGTGAAGTTTTTACCTGCACCTGAGATCGCTTGATACGTCGAAGCAACCACATTCGTTGGTTTAAAATCTAACAATGCATGAAGCGCTGGAACATAGCTTTGGATAGAGCAGTTTGGTTTTACTGCGATAAATCCAGTCGATGTGCCAAGACGTTTTCTTTGCGCAGCAATGATTTCAATATGAGCTGGATTCACTTCTGGGATGACCATCGGAATATCAGGCGTCCAGCGGTGAGCTGAGTTATTCGAAATAACAGGCGTTCCTGTTTTGGCGTAAGCTTCTTCTAACGCTTTAATTTCATCCTTTTTCATATCAACGGCACAAAAAATAAAATCAACCCCAGTGGCAACTTCCTCCACTTTCGATGCATCTTGCACGATAATTTGCTTCACATTTTCAGKGATTGGCGTAGCTAGTTTCCATCTGCTTTGAACCGATTCTTCATACGTTTTACCAGCGGAGCTGCTGCTTGCTGCAATAGCAGTTACTTCAAACCATGGATGTTGATCCAGTAATTCAACGAATCTCTGGCCAACCATGCCAGTTCCTCCAACAATACCTACTTTTAATTTTCTCGACATGCTATATTCAAATCCTTTCACATTCGTATGATACTGATGATAAGCATCTTAATAGTAAATTCAAACTGCTTATTTCGGTGTGCATAATATTATAGCACGTGCGCAAAGTTTCTTACGCAATAACAAAAAAATCCCACCCCCAAGACTATTGCCAGTCTTAGGGACGAGATTAATATCCTCGTGGTACCACCCAGTTTCACCAATATGTCGCCATATCAGCCTCTTCAAGTACGACAGGCCGAAGCCTTGCGTATACTTTAGCTCTGTAACAGGAGCTCCTGTCACACCATCCCCCATGATTGGTTCCGATGTGCTGCTCTGAGGCTTTGTTCAATAAAGTTCTCTTTACTCCTTTTCAGCGGACGGAGCTCTCTGTGAAAGATTTCATTTATTTACTCATCTCTTCAACGCATTTGTTATTGCGATAATATTATCAAATTACGAGAGGTACGTAAACAATAAATTTTGGAAACTTCATTATTTTACTTCAGTAGCTCCATTGGGATTCCTGATCCATCTAGGCCCTACCCATGTTTCAATTAGAAAACGCTCAGCAAATTTGCTGCGGAAAAGCCCAATGACATGAACCTTTTGCGGCGATAGAACGAACGAAAGTGTACTGTCAGGGTGAGGTGAATCTTGCAGTGAAGTCGACTGCTGTAGAAGCAGATTTGTATCTACTTGTTCAAAGTTGCCGACCTCTTGCAGCTCCAGCTTAATCCATTGTGGTCCACGCCACGTTGCAACCTGAAACCACTTCGTATCTGTTACATGGCTATAAGTTAGCCAATCCTCTTGAACGGCAACGATTCGAACATCCTGAGGTGAGATCATCCCGTTCATCCCCATAGATGTATCCTTGGAGCTATACATAGGCGTATTTTCAAATAATGTAACGACACTTGGAAATCCGGGTTGAGATGGTGGTGTTATTTTCGATGCCTCTTCCTCGTATTTATTCATCACTTTTGCCATAATCGAAATGGCTTCTGCATTTGTCAGATTGTCTTTTGGCCGAAAATGGGTTGTCGTTGCGCTGTCTAACAAGCCCTCTCGATAGGCAGTTTGAACAAGTCCTTGTTGCATCTCCTTAATGTCTTTGAAATCCAAGAAATCTTTACTCGCATCCAGTTGCTTGTAATTCCCACTGCCTTGTACGATGCTAAACGTCAGCAATTTAATTAATCCACCTACTGCCGTCTCGCGGTTCAAGTGTTGTGCATACATCGGTGCAAGATCATAGACATAGCCTCTGATCAGATCATCTTCCTTGCCCTTAGGGAGCTGTACGCCCATCTTAATCATCGTTACCCAGTTACCAATATCAATTGGTTCATCATACCGCGTTGGGTTAAGAACATAGAAGTAGAATGAGTTCCATTCTTCC
>NZ_JBFTPF010000169.1:0-3178 GCF_056398345.1 Paenibacillus sp. 01T442 | reverse complement strand
CTACGCCCTAATACGGCGTATGCATGTAGTTGCGGCAATCCAGGCATCGAAAAAAGATTTGAACTATCTAGTGTCGTATTCACAGGTACGTTAATAAGCAAAGATAAAGATGGCGGGAACATTTTTAGTGCGGATAAGATTTGGAAAGGCAATCTCACAGATGGATATGTGTTTAGTGGGTTCTATGGTATGTGTGGGACAGAATTTGAAGTAGGAAATAAGTATCTAATTTATACAGAAAATCTTAAAGGAAAAGAATCCACCAGTATTTGTAACGGCAATAAACTGATTACTGAGGCAAGCAAAGATATTCACGCTCTCAACCAATTAACAGAACCCGCGTGGAAAAATAAATCATTACTGATAATTGCTTTTGTTTTCTCAATAGTAATCTTAATAATATGGAGAGTTAAATTGAGGTTCTATAATAAACGTCCCTTACGCTAACGAGAAAACTATAGTTAAGGAGCTGCTTCGGGGCTGCTCCTTTTCCGGTTGCTGAACTAACGAGAGTTCAATAACAACATTTATAAGGCAACCAGCCCAGGTGGATTGGTTACCTTTTCTGAAGTGAACGGGCAGTAGTGTTAAGAAGAGATAGGTTATTCATTTTTTCTTATTATTGAACATTTTTTTAAAGATGTATAGAATTGGAAAAGGAGTTTGTTAATAAAAAGGTGGTGAAATAAAGGTATGCAAGTTCCAATATGGGCTTTAGTTATGCCGGTATTATCTGTTGTTATATGGTTGTTGTTGGTCGTTTCAATTATATTTCTTGTGTTTAACTCCCGAAAGAGTACTCGAAGTCTTCAAAACATTGAAGCGTTGCTTAAAGATCTAAAATATAATAAGGACAATCATCTTTAATGGAGCAAAACCACTTTTAAGGTGGTTTTTGCATATTACTACACGTAAAGATCATTAACCTAACGAGAGAACTATTGCTTAACAAGCATCATGATGAGGCTGTCATAAAAGCGAGGACCCCGCGAATTATATCGCAGAGTCCTTTTATAGTGGGAAGCGGTTTATTTCAAAAATGCACTTCTAATGCTAAGTCTTACTCAAAAAGTATCGAAGCAGAAATCTCGATCTTTTTATCCTTCTTTGTGTTTTCATGGTGAATCAACAACCTTTCGGAAACTAAAATTGAATTCCGGTTTTCGCTGTTTTTCAATACCACTTCCCACTTATCGTATGTTTACCCTTTTCCTAATGTTTTGAATCAATAAGGGTAATATGGTTATCGGAAAATAAAGTTTTAGATTGACGATGCTTGCTTAAACTAACGTGGGAACGTTTGTATAATAATACAAGCCTGCCAGAACTTAATCGGCAGCCTTGTTAAAGTAAACGGACAGCATTCCTATTTTGTAGAAATACGAGGTTTGAAAAATAAAAAGACTCCTTGGTATGATGTTAAAAGGATCCCAGTTGCTGGCCAGCGACAGATCCAAATAACATATCAAGGAGACTACAATATGAATTCTACCCAAAATCAGAAAATAACTCAAATCACTTCAGCTACATTAATTATTGGTGTAGACATCGCCAAGTTCAAACATGTGGCTAGAGCGCAAGACTTTCGCGGAGTCGAGTTTGGTAAGCCAATAGCGGTTGAGAACAGCTTAGAAGGCTTCGAGAACTTTGTAAATTGGTTTAGGAAGATCATGTTAGAACACGAATTTAAAGATGTTCTAGTAGGCATGGAACCGACCGGTCATTACTGGCTGAATCTTGTTCATTATTTGAAGGAACATCATATCTCTTGCGGTGTTGTGAATCCGCTGCATGTGAAGAAAAGTAAAGAGTTGGATGACAACTCACCAACCAAAAATGACGTTAAGGATGCTAAGGTCATCGCTCAGCTCGTTAAAGACGGCAGATACGCTATACCGAATATTCCTCAAGGTATCTATGCAGAATTACGTGAGGCCATGAAAATTCGCGATCACCTGTCTACTGACCTGCGTGTCATACAAGGGCGTGTCCATAATTGGTTAGACCGTTACTTCCCCGAATTCCTCACAGTGTTTAAGGATTGGGAATGTAAATCAGCGATTCAAATGCTAAGTCTGAGCATGTTGCCGCAAGAGCTCGTTTCGATATCAGATGAGTTCTTGCTGGAGCATCTTAGACAAGTAGCAAAACGTGGAGCTGGTATTGGACGAATACAGGCGTTAAAATCCGCTGCTAGCCGTTCTGTAGGTATTAAGCATGGTGTGGATTTAGCTAAGATGGAGCTGCAATTGCTTCTCAAACAGCATCAGCTCATACAAGATAAGTTTGATGAACTTAATCTAAAAGTCGATGAATTACTTAGTCGAATTCCAGGTGTAGATCACCTTTTAGCCATCAAAGGCATTGGTAGAGATACAGTTGCTGGCTTCCTTGCTGAGGTTGGGGACATTGCAAATTACCATCACCCTAAACAAATCGTAAAGCTCGCAGGACTTAATTTACAAGAGAACACATCCGGAAAGCACAAAGGGCAAGCCAAGATAACTAAACGGGGAAGAAGGAAGCTTCGAGCCCTGTTATTTCGAGTCATTATGCCTCTAGTTGCGAAAAATCAAGCTTTTAAAGCACTTCATGAGTACTACACAAAACGACCAGACAATCCTTTGAAGAAAATGCAATCCTTGATTGCACTCTGTAGCAAATTGATTCGGATCTTATTTGGAATCATGAAAAAAGGGCATGTATTCAGTGAATTGAAGATGCTTCAGGATATCCCTCGATTTTCCAATTTAGAATTAGCAGCATAACATATATCTCTATTAGGAAAGCAAAGCAAAGAGTACAGATTAGACAACGAAGCACGGATGAGTCGGAATAACACTAACATACGGACGTAGATCCTGTCGGGCAGCATATCCGACCTCCACCTCATGGACAGGTTGAATGAAGGAATGTGGGAGCGTAGACTCTGTGAGACATGGGAGGGTTGACCTCCATGAGACATGTGGAGATCCATAGGTGCAACCATATTATTCCTAAATAACCACTTTTTTTTGGCAAGTGGCTAAGTGGAGGCATTCATTTATATTTCCACACCCAGTTTTTTCATCTAACTCAATATTATCCCATAGGCACGTTGTCCCTAACCTTTAGCAAAGCATCGAAATCCTAAGATTTAGAGAGTATTTAAAAGAAAATCTATTCCTCATAGAGGGAG
>NZ_JBFTPF010000168.1:0-3186 GCF_056398345.1 Paenibacillus sp. 01T442 | reverse complement strand
TCTATATATAGACGATTCGACTTCATCAAAGCCGTCGCATCCAATTTCTTTTTTCTATTTTTTTTCAACCGCATGATATAAGTTGCCGTCCGGGTCGTAGAAAACAAATTGCTTTCCGATAAAATGATTCGTATGGATCGACTCTGACTTGACTCCGTCACGTTGCAGCTTATACCAAAGTTGTTCTACATCGGACACCTCGAAAGCCAACAAGGGTAAATCGCTTGGCAGATGAGTATGGCACTCCAACAAATACAATTCATGTCCGGACCCTACTAATAGATTGCCACGTCTGCTGATTCCCAGCTGAAAATGACGGACGAACCAGTTTAGAACCGACTCTCGATGAAGTACGGGAATATAGAAATGTCCTGCACTTCTTAATACTCGTTCCGAGACTTTCTGTTCGAATTTCTGATCTAAACGGTGCATTCGAAAAAATTGTTCGAAATCGTCAGCGAGGTGACGCTTAAGCATTTCTCTGGCCCTCCGAATACGGCTTTCTACAGCGGACAGAGAAATATTCAAGAACTTACTAATTTCCCTCATTGACCATTCGCTTAAGTAGTGAAGTATGATTGCCATTTTGCTTGTCTGCTCTAGATTTTGAATGGCATTCCAGATCGTTTCTTGCATTAAACGCTGATCTAACCATGTATCAACATTATTTATGGAGGGGGCGACCTCATCTACATAAGGCAAAGTTCGTTTTTTCTTTTTCACGAAATCGAGGCTTGTTCGACAAACGATGGTATATAACCAACTACCCAATTTAGAAGGATCTTCKAGGGTATGCAGTCGATGATAGCATTTAAGAAAAGCTTCTTGTGTTGCATCCTGTGCTTCATGAAAGTCCCCGATAATACTGATGGCAACGGAAAACATAGCGTTAGAATATTGAAGCACGATCTGCCGATATGCATCGAAATTGCCATTTTGGGCTTCGATTACGAAACAATGATTATAGGACTTCTGCTTATCTTCATCCATACCAATACCGCCTTATAAAGAGTCATAAACATACCTTGTAGACTGTCTAAATATACCAGTAAAAATCCAATTCTGAAAATAGACTATTGATTGTGATTGGAGTAAAACCTACTTATTCAGTTAGATGGTACTGATGAGTCTAGCTGATTCCGCTTCATTGATACTGAAAATATTTCTCCGAATCCAAATCTAATCGAATCGAATTATTTTCACACATGACACCAAATACTTAAAATATATAAAATAAGAATTCATGTCATGTGTAACAATCCTGCCCGATAGCACAACGAGACTGCCGATCCATACCGGCAGCCGCGTTTTAGTTATTTATAAACGTCTAAAATAATCTATTCATTAGGGCATTCGCCTACTCTAGCCATAATAATCACAGATAGATAATCATGTATCATTTCTCGGGAAACATTCATTTCAATAAGATATAAATCTGCCAGCGTTTTCTTGAACCGCAGAAGCTCTTCTCGATCATATGAACCTGCTGGAACTGGTGTATATTGCACCAAAAAAACAGTTCTTGCAACATCATATAAAAAAATCCCCGTGGCACACATTCATGAAATCTAGAACCAGTGTGATACCATTTGATAATATAATGTTACCTGGATGAAAATCACCATGACAAAGCTCTTCGCAACAAATGATTTATTTATAAAAGTATTTGCAAAGCGACTAAACTATCCTATCCATAGCGTAACGGACAGCATTATACCCATTTGCTAGTAAAAAATGATCGTACCAAATCGAGCTCGGGAATATAATTATATCCACGTTTGGAACGATTTATTGACCATCTTTACATTGTTCATTTTTGCCCAACTCTTTAAATCCGGAATACCTCTATCTTCATCCCTTGAATACCTAAATGCCATATCTAATGGGACGATCTTCCTCCTGTGAGGTAATATCCCGATAACAGGCTTAAAGTACCCCTTGGTCATTATCACTTTAATATCCCCCGAAGTAAATAGAACTCCATTTAATATGATCTTGTCATTGGATAAGCATAACTCGGTAGGTTTCTTGAAGAATGTTCTGTACAATGCGAGTAACAGTACAACTAAACAAAGAAGTATCACCGTTACCGAAGCATAATATACTCCTATCCGATCCCATGATCTCAGTACAAGAATAGATTGACTACATATAATAGCAATCATGCCTAAAATGGTTCCAACCCTTGGAGGACTCTTAACCAGATACTTTATTTCCATCAATATGGCCCCTCCCTTGTTTCAAATCCCTAATCCAAATATACCGCATATTGGAACTATCCTACCCGTTACTTTAATAAAAACAGGGAACAGCTGCCGCGGCAATCTGCTCCCTGTTTATGTGGTATCGTTATCTGAGGGAGTTTAACGAGTAATTGTACTGAGTGTTAGAGTTTCTATCTTCCCACTGTATTTTATAGTGAGTTTGAAAACGTCATCTGTAGTGAGTTTAATGGTAACAACATCTGCATTTGCTTCAGATGACGTGTGAAAACTTCTAACTCCTTGTAATTCCTGAGGATATTGGCTTTCAAACTTAAACCCTTCTCCGCCAACTAATTGATACTCAATTGGTCCGATTTTTGCTTCTCTGTTACCCCCAATATTTTGAATATATATCGAATCAAACAATGAATTTTTAACTTTAAATATTGAAAAGGTGGCAAGCCACTCTTCTCCTTCCCCATAATAAACAACCTCATCTGACTTTTCTTTTAAATTAATATCTGATTCTTTGTTTGTACAACCTGAAATAAATAAAAGAATCGATAAAGCAAGAGAAAATACAATTCGATATTTCATTAGTTCAATAACACCTCCTACTTCTACAATTACCAGTATTCCAAATTATACCATATGGGAAAACGTAATTTTAGTTAGCCTGCCCGTAAGGAGCTGCCGCGACGCAAGCCCCTTAACTATAGTTCCCAGTTAGTTCATCTATCCTTTCTTCAAATAACTTAAAGACAATAAGCCTTTGACAAAACATGCCATACTGATAGCCCAAATTACGCCGATCACAGCAATAGTTACAGAGTTATTTATTGAACTTGCAAAAGCCCTAGTTTCAAGTAATCTTATCCAAGTCAATGCACCAAAAGTGAATAATAGCAGATGACCCAAAAACCACCCAAAGCCATGCTTCTTAAATTTTATCATCAAGCCAATCACTAGCACTACAACAGAG
>NZ_JBFTPF010000167.1:0-3256 GCF_056398345.1 Paenibacillus sp. 01T442 | reverse complement strand
AGGTATATCAATGAAAGCTTCTCCTCTTTCTCTGTCCAGATTCTCCGTTTCTCCATCAATTTGTAATCTTAATTCGGACAAATTTTTAGCATCGCTTTCGATGGAAGACCTAATGGTATAAATCAGTCCATTCACTTGAAATTCTTTATTGTTAATTATCACTTGTTTGCCCCCTATACCACCTTTGAAAATAGCTACCTATTGCCTCATGGTGTGTTTATTCAACTCTTGTTCTGCTTTAGCTTAACGGGCAATCTTTGAACCTAATCTAGATAACCTTTACATAAATACCTTCTTGAGCCTTCGCATAGGCTTTTTCAGACATTACTTGTATTCGGTTTGACAACTCTGAAGCTTTTATTAATTGATTATCAGAGAAGACAGAAGGGTCAAATCTTTAAATTCAATCTCTTCAGTCTCTAAAGCCATTTTTATTACTTTCGCAAGGATATCGTATCCATATATATTCAATGGATCCAAAAAGAAATCAATAACCTCTTTATAGTATGTTTGGACAAACCATTCAGCAGTTGCTACGTCTGTCAAAGACATTTTGTCGTTTACAATAATTATTTTTTGAAGGAAGTCCTCCATTTCGCCTTTTGAAATATAACCATAATGGTACATGTCACTAAGCGTGTAATCTACTCGGTCAGCACATAATTCCGGTGCATTCTGCTCCAGAATGGTCCATCCATCATGTTGGAGAACGTCGTTGAAATTATATCCATGTTGAGTAAGAATTTCTGGTATGTCCGATTCAATTATTACCTGATCATAAATCTACTCATGATAGTTTTCTGCTTTTTGGTCTAATGCAAAATCAACAACGTGAGAAAAAGCTGTATGTGAAACATCATGAAGTAAGCCAGCAATTTGTTCTTCTAAGGAACCGCCTAACTTTCGAATTAATAGCATAACACCAACGGAATGCTCGTATCGAGTCACGTTCCATTTTGGATTTACTAAATAACTAGCYCCACCTTGGTGTCCCCCTCGCAATCTTTGTACAGGTTTTGAATTAATTAAATCCTCAAGAACTTGCTCAATTTTATAAACCCCGTATATACCCAATCGGAAATAATCACTTCAAAACCCCCTTGTTTTTATCGAGTTTATCATTATATCGAATACAATTAGATTCGTAAATAATTACATCACATATTACAAAAAGGGGCTACCGCGAAGCAAGCCCCTCAACTATCGTATTGCGTTAGTTGAACAGGCGTTGGACCTCACTGCGATTCATGGTCCAGTTCCATCAGTAATCACACGATAACCTAACCAATTTTTCTTCACCCATATAAATGATTTGGATATTTCGTTAACATAGTATAATTTTGCTCCCCCAAAAGAAGTGCTACCTTTCCCCTCAACTTGAACAGTGAAGGCTTTTATTGGATAGAGAGAGAAGAATAAATGCTTCCTTACCGCTAGTTCTGCCGTTACATTGGGAAAGAAAAGCAAATAAATCACTAACAACGACGTGATCGATATAATCCAAATCTGTTTTCTCTTCGACATCATTGTATCATCCCCCCAATATTTCGTTTTTTAAAAATATGACGAAGGAGGCATGTAAAAAGTTTCCACTTCATAACATTCTTATTCGTATGTTTTTTTATTAGTCTGCCATTAGTTGAATGAAAACAGGGAGCAGCTGCTGTGGCATTCTGCTCCCCCTATTTACTATGCTATCGTTCTCTCGTTAACTCAACGACTTACACCATCTAAGAACTGCCTCGTCAACTTCATCTATATAGCCAATATTATCGATGAAGTTCCAAAATAATATTTGGTCTGTCTCATCATTTTTATTAAAAGGTTCTACATTATCCAATTCTACATAAAAAATTGGGTTATATTTCATTGTACCATCTGGTTTCCTAACCTTCAGTAAGCCCTTAAATTCCATATCCTTAACAGCTTGCCCTGTTTCCTCAAAAAGCTCCCGAATCGCACATTCCTTAGCCGTTTCACTGTCATCTCTTCCCCCAGCAGGTATTTCCCATTGTTTTCTCAATGTATTAAAACAAATTAGATACTTACTATTGAATCGAGCCAAGGCGTATGAACCTGCCAGCGGTGAGTAATTCTTTAGTTCATGTTCATTCAGTGAGATGCACTCTAAAAACACGTAGCCATTTTTATTAATGATTACTGTCAATTCAAGCCCCCCTTTACCCAAGTTATACCATAATTATAAAGGTGACTATTAAGCAAATTTGCCCTTTAGCTTAATGGCCAAGAGGAGCATCTACATCGCCTGCTCCTCCATATGCGTGCCCGTAAGCTTAGCGAAAGTTAGTGACGGACCAATAGTCATCCGCGTCACTAAGACTTTTTAACACCTTGTTTGCTACTTTGTCGTAACTATTGCCAAAGAAACTTCGTTTGTCGTATCTAAACCACTCATCCTTATCACCAATCCTTAGCCTATTATCGGGATGTAAATCATGTGTGGTCACTTTGTTCGGAGGAACTTTTTCTCCCCAATGATGTGTATGACCCTCTGGTGAACAAACTGCTATCTCGATAATAAAACCACCACCATATTTATCGAATTGAAATGTTAGAAGGTCTATTTTCTTTTCGCTTATTCTTCGAAAATGAGGAAAAATACCCTTGAAGCCACGGTCGAGTAAGCTGGGAATAACGACGTTTTTGAGTGAACTTATCATTTTATCTCTCTCTATGGACAACTTAATCCCCCCAACTTTTTCTTTGTTTATTTAGACGCAATGCTCCATAATTCGTTGCAATATCCTGCCCTTACTTCAGCATAATAGGGATCGTCTGACTGCGCTGCAGCCAGCGATCCCTATTAAAGTAATGTTCTTACGTTAGCACAATATCATCTAATCATTGGTTATGCCGTAGAGCGCACAATATATATTAACTAAAATAGAATACATATCTTGAGCTTCTTCGTCGCCAATTAAATTTTTTTTGAAAATCAACCACTCCGTTAACAAGTCATTCCTTAACAGAGTTTCAAGGGGAACATCTCTGACTACACCTGTGCAGAAATGAGTTATTGCCTTTCCCTCGAGAGCCAAATCCATGTTTTCAAAACCATCTGTCAAATCTTCCCTCAAACTACCTTGGTAGTAAATATCAATTACTCGCTCGGTAAACTCGTTACTATTTGTCTTTAAAAATTTCTTGAGATTCTGTTTTAATACTTTTTTTGCATGCAATCTTTCAATCCTCCTTCTTTACATTACTTTAGTAAATCCTGTTGTGGTGCTTGTTT
>NZ_JBFTPF010000166.1:0-3632 GCF_056398345.1 Paenibacillus sp. 01T442 | reverse complement strand
TCATTGATGTTGGGACCATTGTATCATTTGCAAGTAGAAGAGGCTCGCATTGCTGCCGCAAGGGAATTGTATCGTGTGACCAAGAACGATGGCATCGTGTTTGTCGCTTTTCAAAGTCGGATGCGAATGCTTCTAACTTCGTTGCTCTTCCCAAATGCTTGGAAACCGAATGACAACATGGCTGCGATTGAGCATTTTATAGAGGAAGGTATTTTTAATCATACAGATGCAGGTCGTTTCACGGGGGCTTATTATTACAATGTGGAAGACATCAAGCCTTTTATGGAAAGCCAAGGATTTGAGACATTAGATCTGATTGGATCTTCTAATCTTGGGGCATTGTTATCCCAAGAACAGAAGCAATATTGGACGGATCGTGGGGAAAAGGACGCGTTCATTGATCTTCTCATTCGACTAGCGCGTGATCCATCGGTGTTAGGGGTTTCCTCGCATTTGTTATATATCGGGAGAAAAGTAGGAGTGTGAAGAGATGACAGAACGTGATGTAAGCCTTAAATGGTTAGACTGGGCCAAACAAATACAAGCGATTGCCCAGATTGGTTTAACGTATTCGAAGGATGTCTACGATTTGGAACGATTCCAAGCACTTCGGGAAATAAGTGTTGATATTCTAGATACGTACACTTTGGCAGGGAAGGATACGATTAACCTTAGCTTTGCCAATGAAACCGGGTACGCTACTCCGAAGGTGGATATTCGAGGCGTTGTTTTTGAAGAGGATAAAATACTACTTGTGAAGGAAAAAGCAGATGGTGCCTGGGCTCTACCAGGGGGTTGGGCCGATATTGGTTACTCACCTTCGGAAGTTGCTGTGAAAGAGATCAGAGAAGAGGCAGGTTTTGATGTGGTGCCCGTCCGGTTGCTTGCTGTTCTAGATAAAAAGTTCCATGCTCATCCACCTGAACCCTATCACATCTATAAGATGTTTATTCTTTGCAAAATAATTGGCGGCGAAGCGCTTGTCGGCGTGGAGACGAGTGAGGTGCGTTTTTTCAGTGAAAGTGAACTTCCCGAATTATCAGCAGAACGGAATACGATTGCACAAGTGAAGAGTATGTTTGATTATTTGAGAGATCCGRATAAAGCGGTTAGATTAGACTGAAAGGAGGGCGATCGATATGGAACATCTACAATATCCGATTGGGAGATTCGAACGGATCGAGCATCCCACACAATCGGATCGGGATAAATGGGTGACCGACGTTGCGGAGACAGCGAATTTATTGCGAATGACGGTCTTACATCTAAATCAGGATCAACGGTTAACAACATATCGCCCTGGCGGATGGACGGTTCAACAAGTTGTTCACCATATGGCGGACAATGATATGAATGCTTTCCTGCGTTTCAAGCGAGCCCTTACAGAGGACAGTCCCATTGCAAGCTCGTACCGGGAAGATTTATGGGCAGAGTTGAGCGATTATCAGGTACCGATTGAAGCTTCGATTCAGCTATTGGAATCGATACATATTCGTTTTGTAGCTGTGCTCCGTTCGTTAAGTCCTTCGGATTTCAAGAAGACTTTTACGAGTCCAGTCCTTGGAGTACTTAGTCTGGAAACGGCACTGCAACGTTTGGTATGGCATGATCGACATCACATTGCTCAGATCGCATCACTGAAGGAACGAATGGGTTGGTAGGTACACGATTAAAACGAGCAAATTCCATTGTTACATTCAAGGGCTGCCGAGTCTGATCTCGGTGGCCTTTTTCTAATTGTGAAGTATATTTCTCTACTTAGTGAGAACAAATTAGCAAACAGGTGTCCCTAAAGCAGGAAATAGGAGGGATTTTGTCGAAAAGGAATGATTCGTGGAAATCAAACCGTGTGTTACGGAGGTAAAATGAAAAAAGGTTTGAAAATGAGTGTTAAGTTGGCAACTGTTCTTGCTGGGGTATCTATGGTAATAGGGAATCTCAGTGCATTAGCAGCAGGCAACGATGATCAGAGCGCTGCAATAGACTATTTGAATGACGTCAGAGCACATATGGGCATTCCATTGATGGAATTAGATCCTTCACTTACAACTGCAGCTGGAAAACATGCGAATTATCTCCTACTCAATCAAGAGAACGGCYATACAGAAACACCAAATAAGCAAGGGTTCTCTGGCAAACTTCCCTGKGATCGGGCAGCCGCTGCAGGCCTGGATACAGATAAATTCGGTGTGTTTGAGGATGTTTCGTTTACGACCGATTCGCCAGAAGTTGGTATGCAGTCTTTACTGGATGCTCCGCTTCATAGATCGAGCTTGATTCTCCCGGACATGTCACTACTAGGCGTAGGGTATAACAAGCATGCACTTGTTCTAAACCCTGCTAAGAAGTGGTTTACCCACACAGGAACAGGCGTTTATCCCTACGATGGACAGACAGGGGTACCGATTGGATTTTATGGGTTCGAGATACCGAATCCTTTGGAACAATTCAATTTGGAGAAGTCAGGTTATTTTATTACATATGCAGGGGTAGCTCAAGATAAGATGGACGTGACCGCCTCGCTGAGGAATAGTAAAGATGAATCTATCGAGATTTACAAATTGAAGCAAGAGCTTGGCGATATGAACGCTTGGCATATTATTCCAAAAAATGAACTTGCATATGGAGAAACGTATACGGTAACTGTTGATAGTAAAACATGTTCTTTCACAACGGTAGAAAATCCAGCTGAGCCATCTAAGGAACAGAAAGGCAATCCGGTCAAAACGGACCCGCCTAAGAAATATACGCATAACGATGTGGGTATTCGTATCAATGGGACTTACATAGACGTTTCTCCAAAGGCGAAAATCATTGGCGAAAGTACATTCATCCCGCTTCGTGGCGTATTTGAAGCGTTGGGAGCCAAAGTGATTTGGGAAGGAACTCGTCAAGAAGTTACGATTGTGAAAGGATCAAAAACGATTGTTTTGTCAATTGGGAAGAAGCAAGCCCTAGTTAACGAAACATGGCAGGCACTTTCGAACGCGCCTTTTATTTCCACTGAAGGCACTACGTATGTTCCCTTACGATTTGCTACCGAAGCGCTTGGCGCGCAGGTGGCTTGGGAAAGTGATAAGTGGACAGCTGTCATCAATCAGCTTGAATAAATAAGATAAAGTACAGAAAAAGCCAGCGGGTTTCCGCTGGCTTTTCGCTGTGTAGTTGCTCGTGAGAGTTGTTTGAGGGATTTAGGGTTCGTTATTTCAGAAAAATCGAATGTATTTGGGAATGAGGGGAACGTGTGTGCACTATTTAATCGTATTTTTAAAATTTTTACGTTTTTCGTACAAATAAGACACTGAGGTTCCCTTTCAATTACCATATAGAGCTTGAAATCACAAATATGGCATCCTAGTTCCCTCTGCTCCATTACTAACCAGTTGAATTAGAACACTAATGCCAAATGGGTCGTTACATGAATTCTCATTCTTCCTCTTCCGTAAAAGGAAACGTGATCTCAACCTCRGTCCCYACACCGGGGACACTTCGATAAGTAAGCTTCGCTGGATCTCCGAAATAGTGGCGAATACGCTCGCTAACATTCTTAACGCCGAAGCTGCTCCCGCCGATCCGACTGCGGCTAATGCCCGCCATCATATCCTCGATAAGGTTGGGACTCATGCCCACAC
>NZ_JBFTPF010000165.1:0-3694 GCF_056398345.1 Paenibacillus sp. 01T442 | reverse complement strand
CTACGATGAGTATGTACTGGGTTCCAGCCCTCAGAACTCACCTTAGGAGGCGTTATCATGAAGTCTAATCCAATTAAGTCTCAAAATCAACGTGTAGAACGAATCAGCACTACTACTCTGGTCATAGGCATCGAYATTGCCAAGGAGAAACACGCAGCACAAGCCATTAATTTTCGAGGTGTTGTCCTCACCAARCGCMCTATTCTATTTTCGAATGACCTTGCYGGATATGAGCATTTAGAACAAAGCATTCGGAAATTACAGAAGATGCACGGCATGAATGACATCATTGTGGGAATGGAGAGCACCGGTCACTACTGGTTCAATATTGCCAACTGGTTGGTRGATCAGGGCRTTGATGTGGCTCTTGTCAATCCAATSACAACAAAMCGCAATAAGGAAAACAGAGATAACTCACCTTCCAARARCGACCCAAAAGATGCTCTGGTCATCGCCGATGCGGTSAGCCGTGGGTTCTACACGCCCTTCTCTCCAAAGGATGAAGCATYCCGCCCTAYACGGGTTATGGTTACAAACAGAGAGYACTGGGTKGTTAAATYAGGAAGGACTAAGAATAGAATCCACCGCTGGCWTGATATCCGGTTTCCAGAATACAGACAAGCATTTGATGATATTTTTAGCGATCGCTCGTTAGCCACTTTGCGCCGSTTTCCAGCCCCTTCTGACCTATTGCAGCTAACTCCGGAGCAAATGGTACAGATYTGGGGTGAGTATATGGCCAGACCAGGCGGAGTGCGAGGCAAGAACAAGGCCTTSGAACTTCAATCGMTCGCTAGACATAGCGTGGGAGACACTACTGCCCTTGAAGAAGACAAATGGGAGCTAAGSCACCTCATCKAAGAGTATGATAGGATCTGCCGAATTATTGACGAAGTGGACGAGATGATTGAAAAGATACTGCCTKAAATTCCTTGTTCTGATCTCGTTCGCTCTGTCGGTACYTCCGTTCCAGCAACGGCTGCCATATTGGCWTTTGGCGGGGACTTRCGTARGCTKTCTCACGGAAATCAATTACTACGCAAGGCAGGATTGAACTTAGCAGAACGAAGTTCTGGCAAATATAAGGGGCAAATTAAGCTCACCAAGCGAGGCAAYTCACTACTGCGYAAACATCTCTACTTCACTGTGTTTCACCWGTTATCTTTYAATGAAGCGTTCCAAGCYATGCATGCGCACAATACCGAAGTGAAAAGAATGACGAAAATGCAGTCCATGATGAAGCTGATTGGGAAACTGGCCCGGATGCTTGTAGCCATGGCAAAAGAAGGACAAACATTCTCCATAGAWAAAGCACAACTRCCGTTAGCAGCATAAAAAGTAWATCGTAACCCCTGACACGTAAATTGGCTYATTCGCAGGATYTCACAAAGAAAGCACGGAGTACCGAGATTTTTAMGCTTTAGGGCATAGACCCGTTCCGTTAACGTTGATCGGACTCCACACCTTGRATAGATAGGACGAAGGAATGTGAGGGCAAAGACCCGTCGAGATTTGGGAGAGTGAATCCCCAAGGRCCTTGTGGAGAGAAGCGTGCAGCATACCATTTTTATGGAAGATGTTGTAAAKAAGTTCAGCACCTTCTGTTCCCRCATGCGCTCTAACGGAACTACCTGCCCCACAAGACCCAAACAACTGAACTCCTATTTACCATGCATCTTGAAATCCTGCGAATGAGCGAGCATTCGTGAGAAAATCCTTATTCTATGAGGGAGCTTAATCGTCTGCCGATCTCTCCATCTACTGCATTGCGTCGTATTAAGGCTATAGTACTCTTACACAAAATGAATTCGTTCGGGTATCCGTCGGGAATGAGATCAAGTTCTTGTCATTGGTTTCTGACAAGAACTTGATCCCCTAAAATAAAAAAGCCACGAATTACGCGGATATTAATGCGATAATGTTCTTGTCACCCGACAGTTTCGTTTTGCAATAATTGATAGATTTGATAAGAAAACGAATGGAGGCCGACGAATAGATATTTGGCAAGAAGGCGAGGAGGTTCACAAGGAGACCGAGGGAAATAATGATACCTAACGTCCTTTCTAAGGCCTTTCCTATTAAGGAAATATTTACATATTTCTGCTTCTTCCTCTATTTCAAAAAATGCGTCCATAAYCTCGAAGGCTGCCTTATAATCCCCTTGTCATGCCCCCCCCCTCCTTCTTTTTACATCGACTTTCTCACGCACCAAGTACTCATACAACGCTGCCCGGCTACATTGACCGTTTTAATAGGCTCAAATAGTATCCCTTTCAACTCTTCCGTAGTTTTCTGTAATCTTTCCTCATCCACAAGAAAACGAATGCTCCCGTCTGGAAGTTTATAACGTTCATCCCCGAGTGGCTTTACCTTCGTTTCAATTCCGATTGATGATGCAATTCGTACAAACATCAGCCCGCCAGGCTTAAGTACACGCCATAATTCATGCACTATTTGCTGAAAATGGGCCTCATTCTCAGCAAAATGCAGAGCGGCGTTACTAATAATAAAATCAAAATAGTGATCATCAAAGCTCATCTTCTCAACAGCTTCAACTCGAGTGCGCTCGTTCGACCAGTCAGGTGCTAGCTTCATGGCAAGCCTCTGAACAGCGCCAATCGCTTCCTCAGATAGATCCACTGCATACACTTCATACCCGTTACGCAGCAAATAGATAAGATTGCGACCAGAGCCGCATCCGGCATCGAGAATTCGCATTCCCGGCGTAATACGACCTTTTAATAGCTGATCAAATAAATAAATATCAATATCGCCAAACTGCTCTTTTAGATCCATATGCTTCACCTGTTTACCTTCAAAATATCAACATAAGAGACGTTATCCTGAATCGAAATAATCCCAATATCCTTAGTAATTATACCATCAATTCTCGCAGCTGGAAATTTATAGACAAAGGGCCGCTCTAGATGAGCAGCCCTTTGTTCCCCATTATTTGTATATTTTCTTAACGCGAGTATCTCATGAAATTGATTTACTTATAATTTCATAAAAGAATTTTAAACATCCGGGACAATAAGGCAGTATCATTGCGAGGGTTCTTTCATCCATTGTTGGCCCGATTGGCTCTTTCTGCCCGATAGTTGAGCAGGCTGCCGATGATGCCGGCAGCCTGCTCGTCATGGTACTATCGTTTTCTGTTAGCGTAATCTTTTGTCAGATTAGGGAAAGTTCAGGTCATTACTTAATTTGATCAGCTTATCATTGTATAGTTTTAACTTGGTTTCAAAACTGCTTCTATTTTGTTCAAAATCCCGTGTCCATTTATACATCATCTTTAACATCAAAAAATCTGGTTTATAATGACACTTTTCAATTCCGAGTTTTTGCTTAAGGAATCGAGTTAGAATTCTTATTCTACGCTTCCACAATGGAGTATCAAGAATTATGATTGTATCTGCCATTTGATATAAACATTGATAGGATTCTCTATCAGTTCCTTCAAATATCCATGTTCCGTTTTTATCAATTTCCATTAAAACATCAATTTGCTCTTCTGCTGTACGCTTATACCGCCCCATTGACGTTTGATGATGAACAATGGAATCGAGTTCATACCAAGGTACATTAATTTTCTTTGATAAGCGTTTTGCCAATGTCGTCTTACCACTAGCTACAATTCCAATAATGAGGATTTTTTTCATTCCTATTTGGCTCCCTAATATCGGTGATACAT
>NZ_JBFTPF010000164.1:0-3752 GCF_056398345.1 Paenibacillus sp. 01T442 | reverse complement strand
CAGATACACAGGAAGCTTCGACCAGATTTACGTCAGGAAATTTACTTACTTACGAAATCTAGCATCCCGAATCAAAGTGTTGAATATATGGACAATCGAATTAGTCGATACAGTATGAAGATGGGGAAATGCGAAATTACAGGCATGTATCTCTTCGCATCCGATGTTTACTGCCACCACCATATTCCGTTGCACTTAGGTGGAAATGACAAGTTTAATAATTTGCGAATCCTCCACAAAGAGGTAGGGCAACTTATCCTACAAACACATAAAGAGACGATTGACGTACTCAAGAATAAACTGGAACTAACGGAATTGATGATGAACAAGATCAACCAATACCGTGAAAAATATGGATTAGATCCAGTTTAACATATCCCAAATCAATGAGTAACGAGGAAGTTATGATTTAGTAAATTCAGTTAGATGGACCGCGGAGTGCTTGGAAACTGGCACGCTCCGTGCGGAGCAGGGGAAAAGCTGGAGATAACATCAAATGCTTACCTATTGCAAACCGATTGTTGAGGGACTTGTTTCACGGCAGGCTCCTCTTTTGTTTATTAAAGCAAATGCCAGCTTATCGTTTCGTGAATTCTTCAATATGAATATTTTACGAAGTCCGTAAATGACGTTAGGTATATTTCAAGAGAGGGCGATTTTCATGCCACAATACAATATCTATGTTTTGTCATCGTTAAGAAATAAAAGTTCAGTTAGCAACTTTATTAATAGATATATTGACAGGGTAGTATTAAAATCGAACAGATGAAGAACTCATGTTATTACCCTTAGGAATTACAGATGAAGAAAATTTGAATTCTGATGGCTACGATTGGATTCCAGCAATCAGTATTTCAAACGTTATTGACATTGGTCTAATAAAGCCATTTAGGGGTTTTCGTTTTTACTTGGATTCAAATCAAAAGTACATAAGAAACGTAATCATTACATTTACAATAAACGGATATATAATCTTTGGCTTATCAATTGATGACGAAATTAAGGATATAGACTTTGCAAAGAAAATATTAAACAATGTATTTAATGAGTATCAAGGCATAAACGGCGGAATATTCTTTGAAGAACCCGCCMCACTAAGTACAAAGAAATTTTCACATATGTTAAATCAATCAGAAGTACGTATTTGAAGTTGTTAAGCTTCAGTCCCATTCGGCAAGATGAATTGAATTAACGAGGAACTATTATAGAAAACGAAAAGCCTAGTCCAATTTGAACCAGGCTTTTTCGCTTTACATATATGATTATTGATTTTGTGATCTGCTGCTGGAGGATTGATTTTCTTTAAATGCCTCTGCCGCTTCTTCTGCTGAAAATTCCGTATCATCTTGACCCGGGACTGGCAATTTATTTAACTCCGTAGACTGTACTTCTGCCTTGGTTGCCTGATTATTATTTTGATTGGGCATGGTGACACCTCCTTTTAATTAAATAACAACAAGGAATAGTTTCCCACTATATGGTTTTTTTATACCGATCGCACATTAAGCTATCGGGCAGATTAACCTAGTTAAGAGAAAGTAATTTGTGGTAAGATATTTCCAGTAAATGTATCTGAGTAGGTGGAGTGAATAAAGATGCAAAGTAGTTTTGAAAAGGTGAAACAGAAATTATTAGAKGTAGGAATCACTAATGAAGGTGGTATTTACTCTGATAATTTAGTTATTTCAATTGAACAGAAATATGGGTTTCGCTTGCCTCAAGATTATAAAAAATTTCTTTTGACGTATGGGAGAATAAACTACAATCATCGAATAAGCTATTCATTAATAAACAACATACCAAAGCACAATGAACGGGGGGAACTGGGCTATTTTTATAGCCCGCTAAATAACAACGATTTAATCAGTAATATCGAATGTTATCTKGGGCGAATGCCTGAAAAAATGATACCTTTTGCAGATATTACAGGTGGGGATCAACTTTGCATTGGAGTTACTGAGGATGTATGGGGAAAAATTTATTTTTGGGATCATGACCAAGAACACTTCGACCCCTCAGAAGAAGAATTATGGAATAATGTTTACTTAGTAGCAAATTCATTCTCGGAGTTTATCTTAAGCTTTCAAACAGTTGAGGATGAAAATCTACCCAAGGATCTTGGGATTGTTAGTGTAAAAACGACACTTGAATTTCTAAAACTGGTTGAACAGTTCAAAAGAAAAATAAAGTAATCAAACTAATGAAGCAAGCTTTTTTAGCGTTGGAATAGAGTATGTAGGCTTTATTGAATTAAGCTAACGCAGAACGTTACTTAGATAGGGATCGTCGGCTGTCGCGCAGTCAGGACGATCCCTATTTCATTGAAGTATATGGCAGATTACGTAATAATACGACTATTTAAGAGGAGAAGATTGTATGGGGTTTGTAAAGTTCTTGGAGCAACATCTTGGGCAGATTCAGCATGGTTTTACACATGACGAGAATGGGGTTCGTCTCCCTTACCAGATTGTCAAATATAGCGAAGGTTTTCCTCTCGAAGGGGCTGTAACGTATACGACATTAGGTTTGAGTAACGAAGTATTACATACTCGTCAAAGCGGGAAAGAAATCCGACAAGAGTTGGTTTTTGTAGCCCCGTCAAATTATGGTGACAGAAACATTCCTGGTATTCTCCAAAGGGGCGCATCTATGGCAGTATCAAGTCGTCACGCATGGTTACGTGGCGATGTAATTGGACCGTACGGAACAATGTTTTCAGATTCAGAAATGGAAGGTTTGTTTGTTGCACCACCAGTGTATTTCCCAGACGATTTTGCAGTGTATACTGCTGAGAACGGGAAGCCGATTGTACTGGCTTGGTTAGTACCGGTTACACCTTCAGAGATACATTTCGTGAACCAACATGGGTGGGAGCGTTTTGAAGATTTGCTTGAGACTTCAAACCCCGATTTAATTGATTTCAACCGTAGGAGCATTGTTTCATGAGGAAGTTTAATTGCGCTAACGAAAGAACGATAGTGAAATAGCGGTTGCTTCGGCTGCCGTTCTTGTTTCTCCACTAACGAACAGTAATCTACCGCAAGAAAATTGTTGACAGCTATCAAGAATTCGTATATTTATTGATTAATAAATAAAATTATGGGGAGATATCATGAAGTGGCCAATGAAGACCGCAAACAGCAAATTGTCGAAGCAGCAGTAGCCGTCTTCGCCAAGCAGGGATATTACAAGACGACGACCTCTCATATCGCACAGGCAGCTTACTTTATCTGGCAGCCATAGTTACGCTAACGGTTAAACGACAGCACTATTACAAATAAGCTGCCAGCATCAGCGAGGGTCGCGAAATCTCAATAAATAATGAAGAACCTAGTTAAAATGAAGAGACCATAGCTCGTTGCTATGGTCTCTTTCTATGAAGCGGTCAGTAAAATTACTAATTACGAAATTCGACTCACTCACTTCAACTGTCCGTCAACGCCTATCGCTGAACCGTTTGATTGCTTCCTCGGTCACCGGCGCGAAGAGGTTAACCAGGTTGCCGTCGGGATCGCGAAACAGCACAGCACGGTTCCCCCACGGCATCGTGGTTGGTTCCTTTACCCACTCGTCGACAAACGGCTTCAAGCGCTCGTATTCGGCATCGACATCGTTGACGTGGAACTCGAGGATGACAGTGTGATTGTCGGCCGCCACTGCGGAACCAGCGCCGAACAGTTGCACCGTCTGGGAGTGGCCGATCGCCAGGGTGCACGATTGCACGATGGCACAACGAGTTCGGCAAAGACGGG
>NZ_JBFTPF010000163.1:0-3860 GCF_056398345.1 Paenibacillus sp. 01T442 | reverse complement strand
GGAATACCCTTAAGTGTATCGTTCAATTTCAACTCTAGGCCAAGCGATGCTTCACCTTCTTTGTTCGTATACCCTAGAATATGAGATGCCAACGTTTCACCCGGATAGTATCGCTTCTCATCTTCAAGAATTGAAATTCCTACGCTCGCTCTGGTGCCCAGCTTGAGCTTCGTTTGTAGATTGGCAATGAGCACGCGAACTTGATCCGCTTTCTCTTTCTCAATCTTCCAGCCTTCGTTGCGCACTTCTACATTGGCAGCGAAGTCTGTACCATCGAGATTCTTTTTCGTTGCTCTTTCGCGAATCTTATTTACTAGCTCGGCACGCTTCGCCTCAGATTCCTTCAAAATATCCGCTAATCCCTGAGTCACATCCTCAGCAATGTGCAAAGCATCAATCACTTTCGGATTTAGCGCAATCGTATAAGCTGTTGCTTCTACGGCGAGCACCTTATCATTACGATCCAAAATCGAACCGCGTACAGGAGCCAGCACTTTATCCGTTTCCCATCTTTTCTCAGCCTTCTCTAGCAACCAGGATGCTTCTACCACTTGAATCCAATAGACTTTAACCATGAGGACAACAAAAAGAAGGGTGAAAAACCCTCCAAGTAGCAAAGAACGTAACTTAATTTTTTTTGTCATATGAGTACCTGCCTGTTACGGTTTAGAAGCAGCTTTCGTACTTTTGCCACTCGTTGCAGTTGATGTTGTACCAGATTTCGCTTTCGTAGATTGAGCTACGACTTCACCTTGCTTCACATCTTGTAAATTAAACCCGAGACGTACTGCTTCCTCTTTTAAACGATCCGGACTTTGCAACTTCTCAACTTCTTGCTTGAGCGCGCTGTTCTGTGCTTGAATTTCACGGATTTCACCTTGCATTTTCAAAATATTCGCATTCATCTGATAGATCGCAGCAAACCGCCAAATGATCACGCCAGCAACGATAACACATAGTACAACTGTGAATAAATAGAGCATTTTCTCTTGCGCTGGCAATGAGGAATTGCGATAAACAACCTTGGTTGTTTCTTTTATCTTAACACGCTGCTGTGGATTCGGTTTGCGTTTCGGATCAAGTGCCAAATTGCCTTGAATATATGACATCGCTTATTCCTCCCTTGGTCAAAGCTTTTCTGCTATTCTTAATTTTGCCGATCTGGCTCTTTGATTGACTTCTAATTCATGTTCACTTGGTAGAATTGGTTTACGTGTAACGAGCTTCAAATCTCCAGCCTTCTCACAAACACACATTGGAAAAGCTGGCGGGCACGTACATTTCTCCACATTTTTCACAAAAAACTGTTTACAGATGCGATCCTCCAAGGAGTGGAACGTAATGACTGCAATGCGTCCTTGAGGTGCCAAGCAGTTCAGTGATTGCTGAAGCGCTTCTTCAAACGCGCCTAACTCGTCATTCACAGCAATTCTTAATGCTTGGAAGCTGCGTTTGGCCGGGTGTCCCCCTGTCCGTCTTGCGGCAGCTGGGATCCCCTCTTTGATCAATTCCACGAGTTCACCCGTCGTTTCAATCGTTTTCTTCTCTCTTGCTTCCACAATGACACCAGCAATCCGTCTTGAGAACTTTTCTTCCCCATATTCGAATAAAACTTTAGCAATTTTGTCAGCTGGCCACTCATTAACGATTGTTTTAGCTGTGAGCAGCGTATCCCGATCCATTCTCATATCAAGCTCCGCATCATGGTTGTAGCTGAATCCGCGATCACCATCATCCAACTGTGGAGAAGATACACCTAGATCGAACAAAATGCCGTCAACCTGGGGTCTGCCATCTTTCATAGCTTTGGGTACACCGCGTAGTACGTGCTCGATTTCTCTGAAGTTGCTTTTGATAATAGCTACGCGATCTAGATAGGGTGCAAGCACCGTTTGGGCATTGGCTAAGGCAACATCATCTTGATCAAGGGCAATGAGTAACCCTTCTGGTCCTAGTTTGGAAGCGATAAGCGAGCTATGTCCCGCGCCTCCCATTGTACAATCCACGTAAACGCCATCTGGTTTTATATGTAAACCTTCTACAGATTCTTCTTTAAGTACAGTCACATGATGAAACACTCGTTGTCCTCCTAAAAGTTTTGCCTTGGCAAAACTGACTTCGTAAGCATATTCTTAAACACTAAATTTCTATAAATCAAAATTAAAATCGACCAGCTTCTCTGCTATTTCATTGAATGACTGTTCAGACTCATTGGCATAGCTTTCCCAAACTTGCTTACTCCAAATCTCCACACGATTAGAAACACCGATAACGACACAATCTTTCTCTAACTTGGCATGGTCGACGAGATTGCTTGGAATGTTAGCTCTCCCTTGCTTATCAAGCTCACACTCTGTTGCACCAGAGAAGAAAAACCGGGTAAATGCACGTGCATCTGACTTCATTAATGGCAATGCTTTCAGCTTCTGTTCGAGAATTAACCATTCGGATTGCGGATATACAAATAAGCACTGATCCAGACCACGGGTGATGACAAAAGCTTCGCCAAGGGCTTCACGAAATTTAGCCGGAATGATCATTCGGCCTTTCTCATCAATGCTATGTTGATATTCACCCATAAACATAGCATCAAGCCCCCCCTTTCCCTCCACTTTGTACCACTTTTCACCACATTTGAATCAATATTCGCTAAAAATAAAAGAAATCCTGCTTAGTTAGCAGGATTAATTAATTTTTTTTCGTTTTATAGGTCTATTCTGTGCCTTTTGTTCCTTGTTCCGTATCATGGGGTGTATTTTCAGATACTTGTTGCTCCTTCAGTTGCAACCGCAATGCCTTCAACTGTGCGTTCCTCTTGCGCCTGTATACCCAGATTGGGAGTGCAATAAGAAGTAATATCACCATAACGGGTACCGCGGCAGCGAGGAAAACGAGGACACCTTGCATCACAGCGACCAAAACATTCAGGCTAGAGCCCCATGCTTTTTCCACACGTTCCGATAAAGTTAGTTCATTCGGGTCAGACAGCAACGGTTTTTTACCAGTTTGTTGATACATGCGCAGCTCGATGGTGGAGTACGAAACATTTTGATCCAAGTAACGCATCCTGCCTTTGATTTGCTCAATTACCTCTTGTACCTTAGCAAGCTCATTAGAAAAAGCTAGTAAATCATCCGTTTTCGATGCTTTCTCCATAAAACTTAGTAATCTGGTCTCAACAAGCTGTTTCGCCGTTAGACGAGAGCTTAGATCCACGTACTCTTCCGTCACGTCCTGACCTTGTACATTCCGTTGGAGCGCGGGGCTTATCTTTTCTAGGCCGTCCAGCATAGATACAAAACCATTCGCTGCGACTTTAATCGTATACGTCCCACCCCTTTCACCMGTATTCGCACTCTCGGAAAACTGCAAGATGTAAGCGCCACTTAAGGCAACGAGATCCCTTAGCTGGGTTTGAGCTTTACTATAGTCTTCAACTGGCATCACGAGATTAGCCCGATAAATAAGTTTGCGGTTAAAACCTGCCTCTTGGTCGTTCCCGCTAGGAGGCATCACAACATTTGGCGCAGCTGTCTTACCATCCACCGCGGGAGCTTTGGCCGTTGCTTCCTTCGCCTCAGCCGCKGGAGCCGCGTTGCTTTGATTCACTTGTTTCGCGTCGGCAAACTTATCCGATGTCGCATCTGACTTTTGCACGCTATTCATTTCACCTTTGGAAGCGGCCATGGACGCGTCTTGTTGGCTCTTGGAGGAGGAACTACATCCTGCCAGTACCGCCAATACCAGCATACACATGACGATTAATAGCGTTAAGCTTACTCTTGTCTTTATGTTCATTTCAACATGACCCCCAATTTCCATTTATAGGTTATACACCCTTCAAACGGAATGCTATACAC
>NZ_JBFTPF010000162.1:0-3956 GCF_056398345.1 Paenibacillus sp. 01T442 | reverse complement strand
TCAGGAATTTGTTAAATCGCTGGATGGTATACTGGAAAATGTTATTGTAGTTGATTACCCATTGGTTTAAGCAACCAATACGAGGCTGCCGGTATAGATCGGCAGCCTCGTTGCGCTAAAGGGCAGTTTAATGGAATAAAATGTATGATATAATGGGCAATAATTAATAAAGGGGGCAATCATTATAATTACTCATTACGAACAACTTCAATTAAACACGGTCTCCATTCAAAGGGAGGAAGTCAATCGTGCTGTTTCGAAAAGCTATTACAACCGATATACCGCAGTTAATAAAATTTCGTAAGATATTGCTATGTCATGAGCACAACAGTAATATGGATGAAACATTTAGAAACTATTTTGAATCCTCATTATCAGACAAGTCACTCGTTGTATGGGTTGCTGATGACGATGGATTAGTTGTATCAACGGTATGTTTTTGCATATGTCGATTTTTACCACGATTTGAAAACCCTTCTGGATTGGTTGCATACATGGCTAATGTTTTCACAATCCCAAATTATCGTCGTCAAGGTATAGTATCCAAACTTATTAGTGAAGCAATAGAGGATTTGAAGATACAAGGAATTAGAAAAATCCTGCTACATTCGTCTGATATGGCTAAACCTGTGTATGATAGTCTTGGTTTTATAGAGGGAAAGAACTATATGTCAATAAATATTTAATGCTAGAACTTCTTCACAGAGAGGCGATATGGGATGATATAATTTGCTTATCTCCTGCCATGAATGAAAAAGCTTATTTGAGGATGTATAAAAGAGTGGGCAAATATCTATATCGAGAGCGGTATATCCAATCCAAAACAGTATTTTGAACAGTTTCAATTTCATCTTCCAATATATGGGTTATGAAGGAGGCTGAGTTTTATACAGGGGGAATGATATGCAAAAATTTCAGATTAACATTTGTCTGTTTGTTTTGACCATTACTATTTTAACTGGATGTACGAATCCCTTTCCGACTTCCACGAATACACAGATAACGTCAACTACACCTGCGCCTGACACAGCAACACCTACAGCAACACCTACAGAGTCAGAAGGTACACCAATATCAGCCGATGTCAGGCTACTTGCCTTTGATACATCATACTTCGACCAAGTTATTGCTGCTTACAATAATGCGCCRGCGTTAGTCGATACACAGCCTAATGTGGTGATGATTGAAGGCAACTATCAAAAACTGACATTCGTATACAAACTTACAAGTCCACTCTTAGATGTTCCACAAATGCTTTCAGATGCGGGCTATGGGCCGATTACCGATAGCGCTTTAATCAACAAGACTTTTGGCAAAACGGAGAATGATGTTTATGGCCGCTCAAGCGATAACACTCTCATGACATGGTCGGTTGTACACGGCATAGATGACGAATTGACAGTGGTCTACGCGAATTCATCAGATGGAAATTTACCCGACATAAAGGCGGAGCCCAAGGTAAAATATGTGTTTGACCCATCTCTCATCAATAAGGTTGTAAATGTATATAAGGATATAGCGCCGGATTTCAGCATACCGATTGGAACTCCTCCGAAAAAGATAGTTATTACCTTTTTGGATGAGCTGGTGTTTCGCTTCTACGTTAATATTAATAGTAGAGACGCTCATATAAAATCGCTGCAAACCACATTGGAATCGGCAGGATTTTCACCGACAGGCGAATCATTTTTTCAAGGCTATGTATACAAGAAGGGAAAGATTACCGCAAGATATGACTATGGCGATCCAGTGGATGGTGTTTCGGAAATTGGTGTGATCTTGGATGATGTGCCTCTTGGTTAACGAATGAAGGGTAAAAATGATCCATGGTCTTTTAACCGCACCCTGGTGAATACTTTCCAAAGGGAGCGACAATCTATTTCGAATTGATAATGATTACCTCCCAACTTTCGTTGAGCTAACGGCGAACGATACTTAAATAGGGATCTCCGGCTCCCGCAGTCTGACGATCCCTATTTTACTGAAGTACGKGCAGAATTGCGTAGTTGTCCCTTGACTCGAGTTTGGGTAGAAGAGAACCTTGTTGTTATTTACATACAAACGTATGTTTGTTAAAAATTGAGGGGAAATATGGGAGTGTGAAGTGTTTTGGACAGTTCAAATATCGTGATTGACCATCTCTTGAGGAAATACAAAGCAGACCAGAAATGGACTCGCATTGTGATCGAGCAGTTATCTGAAGAGGATATCTCCTGGTCACCGACACCCGAGAGTAACAGTATAACTAATTTGATTGCGCACATATCAGGGGCAGCACGATATTGGTTTGATGCCGCATACTTCGGCGCTCCATTAAACGAGTACAGGAGCATTGAATTCGAACGTGGATTACAAATGTCGAAAGATCAGGCACTGGAAATTTCGAAGAAATCATATGACTGCATACTTGGAGTTCTTGAAATGATGAAAGCAAATCCTGAGCGACTGTTGGAACAGCCTTATTTAAATTACCCACCGTTCGACTCCGCAGCCTTGAACAATCAATCTACCATTCTAGAAATGCTTTTACATCAATTCAGACATTTGCCTAGTCACACGGKGCAAATCATATACATAGCAAAAATGAGAAAAGGGAATTTAGTGTGGGATTGAATATCCGTTCAGCCTATTTAACCATTCCCGTCAGCAACTTAAAAAAACTCTGTGAAATGGTATGGAGAATATTTCGGTTTAAACGAATAACGAGAGTTGAGTAAATGTTACACAATTGAAATCTTATTTATATCTGGTATTAATCATTAAAGGTTATAATAAAAACCGACCCCCTTTAAAATATAAACTTAGACCMTCGGCCCGTTGCTGTGGGTCTCTTTTTTGCTATTCAACTAGAGGGCAGAAAAGCGTGGTGAACTTAAAACTATTTCCACTTATTTCCGTCTATAAATAAGTAGTCAATAATTATAAGGGGGCATCACATTGCCTAAGTTAATTGGTGCAGCAGCAGTTATTTTGGATTGTGAGGGTAGAGTATTATTGGTAAAACATAGTTATGGCAAAAATAATTGGGATCTGCCTGGAGGAAAAGCTGAGGAGAATGAGTCAGCGGAGGAAACTGCAAAAAGAGAAGTTCACGAAGAAGTAGGGTTAGAAGTCGGTATTGGGCAATTAACTGGTATATACTACGATCCGAACTATGACATGCATCACTTCGTTTTCATTGCGAATAACGGAACTAATCAAATACCACAGCCAAGCTCGCCTGAAATTTTAGAATGCAGATTCTGTTCAAGAGATGAACTACCTAAACCGATTAGTGATTTCACTTGTAAGCGCATTGAGGATGCATTAAATGATGAAAGACAGCTCCTTTTCCATACTGTGGGACCAAGACAGTGGATCGAATAATGGATTGTTCAGCTCTAACGAGAAACGTTCAATAAACTACAAAGTGAGGCTGCCGCATAATTGATGGGCAGCCTCATTAAGCTATTGGGCAGTTATCTTCAATAACAAATAACCATAGTAACCTAACAAAAATCCATTCTTATCCTTATTTCTAAGCGTTACACTGTARTTAATTAATACGAAATCGGGATGGTGGTATTTAGATGAAAGTTATAATTGGTGCAGGAAGAACAAACTATGATGGTTGGCTCAGTACACAAGAGGATGAGTTAAATTTACTTTCTTTGGAAAGTTGGAACGCCTTATTTAAACCATGGAGTATTGATGCGCTGTTGGCTGAACACGTGTGGGAACACTTCACTTATGAGGAAGGGATTGTAGCTGCGAACCATTGTTATAAGTTTTTAAAACCAGGTGGGTACATTCGTTGTGCCGTTCCGGATAAAAATTTCCATAACGAAAGGTACCAACAGATTGTTCAAGTCGGTGGTCCTGGTCCAGCTGACCATCCGGCGGCAACTCACAAAATAGTTTATGACGCGAAGACATTCGTAGAAGTATTTGAAAAAGCCGAGTTTGAAGTATCATTG
>NZ_JBFTPF010000161.1:0-4459 GCF_056398345.1 Paenibacillus sp. 01T442 | reverse complement strand
GGTAGTTCCTTTACAAAATGTTTTAAGCTCCATTCTTTCCAAATATCATCATTTGATTTTAATACATCTTTTATATGTGGTATTGTCTCTTCTGGATATCTAAGTAACAAAGTTGTTAGTTCTGTAGAGGATTATTATATCGATTTCTTACATTCGCTAATATCGCAAATAGTAGATAATTTCCCCTATGTATACAACTTAATTATTGAATTTAAAAACTTTGGAGAACCCGACATCATTCAGTTCTTTATCTTCTTCGGTAAATTGATTATTTGTATACCCAGATAATGTTTTTCTCCAGAAACTTATAGTATCCAAATTCTTGTCCGTTGGTGTAGTAAAGAGCATCCATTTTCCTCGATGTAAATTGAAGACTTCTCTTACAGAGTTTTCGCCTATTCCTTTACCTCTATAGGGTCTTAGAATAAATATTTCGTTTATCATAAAGTCACAATTATCAAACAAATAGGGTGGCGTTGTAACCAAGATAAATCCTGCTGGTAAGTTTGAATTATGCTGCCCGTTAATACCAAAAGAGGACTTGCCACGTGGCAAGCCCCATAACTATCTTTACCCTTTAATTTAATGGAGTGTTTGAATAATCAGCCTTTATAAATGGGAAAATACAACAAATACTAAAAGGGGATTTCCAATGAAAACTATAATTATTTTAGTAGCCTTTATTACACTATTCACAAATGCAACACCTATTCAAGCAAACCCAATTAATCTGAACAACGAAGAAATACCATGTGATGTATTGAAAGATGCATTTGTTGGGACTTTGCTTGGATCTATAGGCAAAGTTCTTTCGCAGTATAAAGATGAAAGGCAATTCATGGTTGATAAAATGCTGAAGATCAATAGATCGTCGTGKGGTCAATACTATTGGGAGACAACATTGAAAGTAACGACATTTTCTGGAGCTCATAATCCGCCGTATAATCATTATACGATTACCTTTACAAATCAAAACCCCGAGAAACAAATAAGAGCTATTAAGGTCATACAAGAATAGATAATCTGATTAACCCATTGCGGAGCGAGGCTGGTCGAAGTAGCCCTTCGATATTAATCTAACGGTTCTGCGTTAGCTAAAACCATAATAGCTCCTATAAAACTCCAAAACTTTTTCTCTGTGAATTAAACTTGGTTCTAAACCATGCTTTTCAAGTAGTAATTCAGTTGTGTCCATGTAACCACCACCCGTTTCAAGTTATCAGCTACTGTTCTTTATCCATAACCAGCTACTGCCATGCACGTTAAGTTATACTACCTTAAGGAAGTTCTTTATTTCATTCCATGCATCCCCGCTGGAGAATATGAAAGAGTGATCACCAAGATGAATTGTCTTCATTGTCTTCTCTCCTCCCCATTTAGCTACAAGGTTTTTAGAAGATTCTATAGGAATATTTTTATCTAAGTCCCCTGCTAAGCATAGTAACGGAGTTTTAATTGAAGATGCCTTTTTTATTGAATTATAAGATTCTCCAATAAAATAAGATAGCGGAAACATATTATGTAGCTGTAAAGCGTTTGAGATTGATTTGCCCTTAAACTTAGAATAATTATCAAACGGAGAAACTAGAATTGTGCCAACTGTTGAGCGTTCACTTGATAAGTTCACAGCAATTCCCGTTCCTAGGCTATATCCCATCGAGACTATTTTCTTATTATCAATATCACTTCTTTTTGAAAAATAATCATAAATTAAATTTGCGTCATTGTTTAAACTATTCTTACTTGGTTCTCCTTCACTCAGTCCATACGATCTATAATTAATTAATGCTACAGACCATCCATCTAAACCCTCAGCAATCGATAACATATCAGATACTTCTTCCCCAGAACCTCCAAAGTAAATAAGTAGCGGGGCTTCTTTAACACTCGAATTTTTCATAAGCCATCCGTACAAGTTTATATTGTCAGATGTATTGATTTTAATTTCTTCAGCATCACTATAAAGCAACCTAATCTTTTCAGCAGTAGATTGATCAATCTTTTTAGGTTGGTAAACAAGATGATTAATTTTAATAAGTTCGTCCAGATTTTGATAAAAAAAGAGACAAATGATTAAATATGTGCCAATTAAGATAGATAAAGTTAATGATAGTACTGCTATTAATTTTCTTGTATTTCTTCTAACTAATCTCAATAAAATAAGAGTTGTAAGTATAAATAGAATAAGGGAACATACAGCGAAAATATTTATTATTAGTGTATGTTTCTTGAATATTTCTAAATAACCTAACTTTATTTGCTCTATATTCTTCACCCAAGAAGCAACTTTGTATGAGAAAAATAAACCTGTTATTCCTAGAACACCCAAAAAAGCAGAAATAGTATTAATCATATAGAATGCTTTCTTGTTAATTTTCAAATTTAAGCCTCCATTCTCATTAATAAATGTTATAATTTCATTCTAAATTCAATATATTGGAAATTCAACGAACTTATTTTACCTTTTCTTTAAAAATATTGACCTGATTTTTTATGAAATAAAAAAAGGGCAGATTCAATTGAGCCGCCCTTTCATTTATTAAATTATAGAAGTAATGTTATTCGTTAGCGGAATGGCTCTTCCTTTGAGCTCGCTTAATGGTTTAATAGCGAATCAGAGTCGCAATACAGTTATTGATTCGTTGTTAAACACTTCACCGTTGTCACGGAAGCCAAAACTTTCATAAAGCCTTTTGGCAGCAATGTTATCGGATTTATATGGGATCCAGCAGTAATTTGCCGGACCTTCTGGAAAAGTACGGATAAACTCCAAGATTTTTTTCATGGCTTCCCGACCATAACCCCGGTTCTGGTACTGTTTGTCAATCATTAATCGCATGATGCAATAGTTGTCTTCTGCGATTGACGGTTCTTCGTATCCAGTGATTCCATAAGCCAACATTACAAAACCGACGGGCTGCTCATCCGCATAAATGACAAATGGGAATGGATGTCCCCCATTGGTTGCAAGGACATAACAAGAAGCCACGCTGGACAGATTAGACGCAACAAAGTGCCGTTGGTCCACTGAAACTTCCAAGTTAAACATGGCACGCCGGTTTTCCAGAGTGATTTTTCTGAGCGTAATCATGCAGGACTTCCCCCCATTTTGCCACTGTTATAATTAAATATTGCTGAAGCGAAGCAAGCTCCTTAATTATTGTTCTTTCGTTTTGACATCGACTGGGCTCATTCACTAATCAGAAGCTAAGGAAAATACTTTCACCGTTGAGAAACGGCGTACACCGAGTATGGCAAAACTGCGGCATCCTCTCTCGAATCCATGTATGGGCAGCATCGTTCTCCATCACAAAAGCGTAGTAGCCTAACACCGCTGAAAGCATGAAACCTTCAATAATTGAATAAACCTCCTCGTACGGTAGCACTTTACCATAATATCCTGAAACGACTTGTTCCCGATATTCTTTTGGGGTATTTAAAGCAGCCATTGCTACATCAAAAAGTAGGTAACCAAAGCCGAAGAGACAGAAATCGATAAAAGCATAACTTCCTAGCGAAGTAACAAGTATGTTACTCATGTTTAAATCCGCGTGGATGATCCCCTGCTTTAGCGTTCCAGGTTGTCCTGCCCGAAGTCGGTCAACAATGCGTGTTAGTGTTTTTTCGACTATAAGGAAATTCTCTTCTGAGAACAATTCGAGTTCGACCCCGCGTCGAATTTGTTTGAGCATCTTATCAGTTCTTCGAATACCATAATCGGGACGATCCGCAGGGACGACTTTGTCGTATGTATCGAAAAATGTGTGCAGTCTACCAACCTGAGCGCCTAGATGATATGCTGCATCAGTGCTGGACAAATCCTCTTTAGTCAAATTKCGACCTTCTATCCAGTGAAGTAGTGAGCAGCATAGTGTGCTTCCATCTAATTCAAACTCGGTTACGAGTTGTCCGTACCGATTCACTACAGGCACCGGAACCATGAGGTCCGTACGATTTGAGATTGCCACCAACAATCGCAACTCGGATTCAACCCCTTGTCTTGTATGCTGAATGCCGCCAAGATTTAATGTCAAAGGATCATGCACTCGAAGAAGATAGACGCTACCGTTTGACGAATCGATCACTTTATATGTCCGATTTTCATTGTGCCTGAGCAGTGTAGCTTCGGGACTCACGATGTCATATTGGAGCAGAAGATTTAAGATCTTATTGTCCATGATGATCCTCCGATTCTATTTTTCTTTCATTTATTGAGACAAGATTATGTATTTACATAGACAGTTGTTATCTTTTTAATATTAACACATATTGGAAAATACACATATTCAACAAATGGTTCATCTTTAAAAATAACAGCAGCATAAAAAGGTGGTAGTTTTATTCCCCACACTCTTCGCTATTGGATCGAACATTAACGTATTATGATATCTTCAACATCTATGTCATCATAAATTTTTATACTTAGAACAAAACCTATCGATACCATGTTAATCAACAG
>NZ_JBFTPF010000160.1:0-4688 GCF_056398345.1 Paenibacillus sp. 01T442 | reverse complement strand
ACCTGTAATTGTACCGACGATTTCGTTAGCTCTACGGCTTTTGAAGAACGATTGATGACAACAATCATGGAAAATGATAAAAGTTCGTATAACAAATCCGGATGCGATAAACGTAATCGGTAATGTGATCCAATAAGATATAGATAGGCTTAGATACGCAGCTACCCATAGTACGATTAAAGGTCCTAAGGTATTAATGAGCTGCTTGATACTAGCCCTCGTATTTGAGTTTTCATAAGGGGCAACCTGTTTTTTTAAGTTAGTTAGCGTGGATTGTGTCATCGTATCGTTCCTCCTCGATCTGGTGCGCAGGACTTGTTAGCGAATATCATTTGTAGTATCCTATCTTCATTATAGATATCGCTTTCAGTTCGTTGCAGTCATAAACATCATGTAGACGGCATGACATATGTCATATAGGAAAGAGAGAACCATTATTAATTTGCTTATCACACTTTTGTGTGCTATGATTGGTCAATAAACAGCTTTGACATAAACTCACATATTGAAAAAGTGATCATTTGTGTAATGGTGCCTTTTTCAATGTGTGATTTTTTTTGTTTGAAAAAAGCATGTTAATAACAATTTGGAGGTATTTTATTATGGAAACAGGAACAGTGAAATGGTTTAACGCAGAGAAAGGTTTTGGATTTATTGAGATGGAAGGCGGAAATGACGTATTCGTTCATTTCTCCGCAATTCAAGGAGATGGATTCAAATCTTTAGACGAAGGACAACGCGTAGAATTTAACGTAGCTCAAGGCAACCGCGGTCCTCAAGCTGAAAATGTTGTAAAACTGTAATCAATCCACAGTGAACTGTCCTTAACAAGTGTTAAGGGCAGTTTTTTTATTAGAAGGAGGAGCAAACCATGTATTTTCGAAAAAAATCGATTGAGGATCTCATTCAGGAAGACACGAAAGTCTGGGCATGTAATAATGAAGATTGTAAGGGATGGATTCGGGACAATTTCTCCTTTGAATATGTACCAACTTGCCACCAATGCCTTTCTCCTATGATTAGCAGTTTGAAAATGCTCCCTATCATTTCTAACTCCAATAAGAATTTAAAGTCTCTTCATAAAGGCAGACTGATCTCCTGATCAATGGACCGGAAAAACAAAGAAGAGAAGATCCAATTGGGCCTTCTCCCTCGCATTAGTCTGTGAACCTATATAGTTGTTCCCTTGTAAATGTCCATTCCGGGGTATTCAACTTTCCCTCAAACGAAGTGGAATACCAAGGATTACCCTCTCCATTCGCTCCATTCTCCAGAATGTGTATATCTTGCGCAGGTGTGTATCCCTGAGCTAGTAGAAAGAGCCTATCACCGGTTTTGGGGTTCTCAGCCATATCCAATACCACAATTGCATGTCCAGGCGTGCCCCCTTCCAGAAACACATCTCCAAGCTGCATCTCTGATAGYGGTACCTGTTTCATTTCCTTTGACAAGGACAACGTTCCTGCGTACGCAAATACCATGTTCAAATAGCTTCGAAACACCTCGTAGCTGTTGGAGGGTGCTCCTCGTTTGGCCCATGAGACMTTGTTGCCAGAAACGTCAATCCGATTCCCTTTCCTCCACGTTGCATAGTCAGCTTTAAAGCCATTCGTAAAATTGAAATGAATCTTATCAAAATTGCCAATGCCATACAGGTATTCCGCCCGCAGCCTCATAACCGCATCGGCGCATTGCTGCAAATCCCGCTCACCTACATCCACATCGAGCACAGCTTCGTAAACCTCTTTAGCCTTAAGATCCCCATTAAACAAATGTACCTTGGAACCATGTGGCTTCAGGGGTAGATTACGCAAATAATGCCCATATGACCCATCCTCTACGGGAACTCTCTCGTAGCCTTTCGGTAYGGCTATCCGGTCTATGACATTTGTTCCTTCGGCATGAATTAATTGTTGTTTGTGGGATTTGGTTCCCGAAAGAGTATCGGCGATTGTCGACCTTCCCTCCCCCGCGGCTGAGCATGAACTAAGCAACATCGCAGAAAGGGCAGTCATTGTTAGCCATTTTTTCACGTATTCTCAGCTCCTCTTCTCTACTCGGGTCTTTATCTTGTTAGGCACATCCCATATATCCCAATAATAGCATATTTATGATTATACTGGTTACTTTCAAAGTGCTTGTAAATTTCAAAAAAGAAAGCCGACTGACAATTAAACGTCAGCCGGCTAGATATACTTAACTTATTTTCTTATGTACACAAAGTTTTATCCTCGTCTGACTGGGATACCAGCTGGGAAGCTCTCGCTCCATTCCCCATTCTCATAACGGAGTTGAATCGTCCCRGTTGGAACATTCAGGTGTAAGGAAAATGATGTCCAGCTTGTAGGAAGCTTCGGACAAAACGCGATCTCTTGCCACCMCGGCTTCGCTGGCTTTAGACCTATAATATCCTCGATCAGTACTGGAATCGGCCCGCTTGCCCATGGATGGCATAAGCTAGTGTTCCACTTCTGATCTTTCCCCCATGCTTCGAAGCAGGTGGTTGCTCCTTCTTTGATCATATTCCCCCATGAGTGTTCATCATCGGCTGAGAGCAAGTCATAAATCAACCCATGCTCTCCGACCTCCGCAAGTGCCTTCATGACAAAGTAGGAGAAATAAACGCCGCATGCAAACCGCTTGGCGCGGATCATGTCAACAATCGCACTGACTGATTCCTCTGGAGCGATATGGAACAGCAGTGGGAGTACATTGGCATGCAGAGCATGATGCGTACTCTGCTCCGAGTCTCTAAACAAGCGGTTCTTCTCATCATAGAAAGCTGCTAAGAAGCTCTTTTTTAATCGCGGCAGCCGATTCTCATAAGCAACTTCGAGTAATTCGCGAATCTCGTTTACACTGCTTACACAGCCGAGATATAGCGCATTGATGACATTATGGCAGCCGGGACCGACTGGCCTGCTCAGATCAAAATCATAGTTGTCACGTAAATTTTGTGGCCAATCGACCAGATTCCATTTGTCCGTGAAATTTTCAAGTAATCCATCTTCACGCTCGAAATTCTCAAAATGTTTAAGTAAACCTTCCGCATACGGGTACATTTCCTGAAGGAATGCCGTATCCCCACTGTAACGATAATACGTCAAAACTTGCATCGGCCACTGCAAAGAGAAATCAGCTATTTCCTGCATGAAATGTCCTGGAACAACGGCCATAATGCCTTCACAGACGAACGAACTACGCCCAAATTGCTCAATAGCCTTGCGTGTCAGCCGTAAATCCCCACTGAGCAGCATGTGGGAGTGACCAATAATCGTATTGTCACCCAGATATTGCCCCTTCTCTCGGCTCGGACAGTCCACGAAATTTTCTTGGGATCCATATCGGACACCATTTTTGCAAATGTCAAAAATTTGATTCATCAACTCATCTGAGCTGTGAAGCAGACAGCTTTGGTCATCTAACGGATAGTGCCTGACCACCGCGTGGAAAGATTCCGGATTCAGCGCTTCCTCAGGCCCTTGCACTTCCACATAACGAAATGCCTTATAATCGTAGGTTTCGAAGTTATCTATGTCACCGGATAACGTCCACTGGTCATGATAAAGGCAATTGCAGCGCATTTCGTAGCGAACTGCTTTATCTCCAGGCAATAGCTCTTCCCCTGACATAATATGTACTTGTTCTCCCGCATTTCCTTGTGCACGCATGGCGAATTGGCCTGTCAACTCGCTTCCGAAGTCGATCAGATAATGACCTGCTGCAATCCGTTCGACATGTGTAGGCTGCTTCTTATATAGGGAGAGCAGCGGCGTTGGCTGCTGAACAAATGTATAATCCGTATGCTCCGCAGCTTCTGCATGTGCCCAATCTGAATCATCGTAGCTAAGTTCTGTCCAACCTCGCTCCGATAGCCTTGCATCCAAATGCTCTGTAAATTGCGTATCATAACCGAACGTCACTCCAGGTCGATTATCATTAACTCTCTTGGCTTTCCATGTTCGATCTGTCTTGATCAGTAAATGCTCGCCTGCCCAAAGTTCCGCTATGAGACCTTGTCGGTTATCGGCGCTGTTATAAGCGCGATTTAACAGCCCCTGATAGTAGACATGAACGGCTATTACATTTTCCCCAACTTTTAAAAAGGAACTTACATCTATACGATTGAAATAATAATGATTCGCATCACTCTGTGCGGGCCCTTGTCCAACGAACTCACCATTCATATACAGTTTGTAATAATCATCTGCAGTAAGATGAAGCCAGATCTTGTCCCCATCTATCACCTTGTCATCCAACATGAATACATTTCTTACATACCAATGGTGATGTTGTAAATCCGGGATATACGGTTCAACGGTAACCTCATCATGCTCTTTATGGTAAAGATAGGGTTTTTCCAAATTCATAAAAGCACGATCTGTCAGCCAATTGGCCTGCCACTCTTGTGTCAACCTGTCCCTCTCCTCTGCATGTGTGTAATGCTATCAGAATAAATCACAATTCCACTATTCGTGAGAACATAGGAAGATTCCTTTTCTTAACCAAAAAAAGCCCGATTTCTCAGGCGTTCTTCCACTTTACAGCAGCCCATTCTCATTTATTAATGGATTGTCCCTGACGATTTTTCTTACTCTCTTCATTGTATTCGGGTATTTGGGCACACCAGCGATTCGATCGAGCAGMAGCCACCTCAGGCAAGCCATCGCTTCAAAGATMTCCAATTC
>NZ_JBFTPF010000159.1:0-4695 GCF_056398345.1 Paenibacillus sp. 01T442 | reverse complement strand
TACTAATGCCAGCACATAAGTAAATATCTCTTTTAATTCTTCATAGTTTCGAAAAATAGGAAGATGAATCTTTTCATCATAATTTTCATCAACCAAAGATTTCAAAATACCCCATAGTCCTCCCATTATTAATTCTTCTCCCTGCCATACATACCATAACAATTCTGTTCCCCCATACTTAAGAGAGATATGAAATTAAAATCTTAGATTATCGACTTTATCTACGACTTTAAAAAAGCGCTCTTTTTTCTGATATGATGCTTTAATCCTAGTTCAGCCAATATGCTTACAACTTCCTCAACACCAAAGTTGTCAAAGGCTTCATTTAATTCAAATGAAAATCTCCTTGATCATCTACCGCTGTGCAAGGGTGATGTTTTGATAATAACACATATTGGAACTATCGTGTCCCATTAGTTCATTGATCTGATTAGAACAACTTGCCAAGTTTGATATCTTCTAAAGGTACGTTTGTTTTGATATCAAATACCCGCACGAATGTTACATCGAAGTTTGGAAAAGGAGGTAATGCTTCTCTCGCAGCCAATTTCATTTCTATAATTTCTGCTTCATTCATGCCCCATTTTGTTTGACCCAAAGTCAAATGTGGAATGAAGTTATCCAACTCTATATTACTGTCAATAAGTTCAGGCGGTGGGGAAACCGCATCTACCAAATTATTGTGTAGATTATATATCTCTTGCGATTCAACGCTAAGGAATGTAACCGCTGTTCCAAATGTTCCTGGTTCACACAAAGTTAACTGGAAGATTGGAAATGAAGAACAAGTTTCTCTTACCTTTTCAAGCCAATTCATATCCTCCGTAAGTCCATTTGAGAGTTTAACGGTAATATGAGGCTCGACAGGAGCCCTAAAACCGTTATTATCCCATCGATTTCGAAATGTCTTAGCCCATTTATTACGAAATACCAAAATTTGTTCTTTATAATCTTCAGGTGGAACGATTCCTATGAAAAAAGGCATTTTTACACCCCTTTATAAATAATATGTATTTTTCTCGGAGCATTCCTATTCATTTCAATCATCAACTTTCCGAACATTTATGTTTTTAGAAAGTATTCCTCAAATATTGTCCAAATCCTGCTTTAGTTTTAAACAGCCCTTCATTTAATAACAAAAAGAAACCCACAGCAACGGGCTGCGGGTCTAAGTTTATATTTTAAAGGGGGTCGGTTTTTATTATAACCTTTAATACTTAATACCAGATGAAAATTAGATTTCAATCGTGTGACAATAACTCAACTCTCGTTCTCCCGTTAGTTCAGCGAACGAAGTACGATGGTCTGAACTCTAATGCATCTAGGTGAGCAATGATTTTAAGAACCCATTGAATAACGTGAAATCAGAAGTTACCGATCTCTTCGAATTCACTTTCGAAAGTTCATATCTCCAGTACTTATTAATCTAATATTGGGTTTTGTTTCAAGTCTTAATGTCACATTTGGATCATMGTCATCTAATAATATTAAAAAGCCTTCTGTGAAACTATCTTTATACCGATAAATAAAAAAGACCACAGTTTATGCCGACTTGATTCGGGTAATGTTTGTTTCATCCGACATAAAAAATTGACAAGAACTTGATGTCATAAATTTTATTTTAATATAAAATATTCCTTTAAAACCTGCAGACGAACAGGCATCCGAAGTGACTTCGTTGATAAGCATATTTATTTGTATTTAATTCCATATTGATAAAAAGTTAACAATTGGACGCCTTATTTTCAGAAGCAATGCGAAATAAATAATTAATCTCTCTTTAGTTAAGAAGGGAAGCCCATTAATAGATAGAGCGTGCACCGCCGCTTGTATTCGTTTACTCATAACGCTTTTAGCCTAAAGTTGCGACTCCCCGTCGCACATAAAAAAGAAGCCTCATAATTTATGGGCTTCCTTGTTATTAGAACCTTAGAATGTAGTGCATATCCAATTCTATTGAACCAGTACAATCATTATCAGATTCACCCTTACACAAAACATTAACGGATTTGACATTAGAAACAATTGCCGTAATTGATGAATTTGGGCCTACTTCAAATTCATCATGGTCGTTGGACGATTTCAGAATAGTAATTCCCATTTTACTGGACCTACTCGTATTTATTATTGTAATGGTTCCTGTAGGTAACTTAATAGCTGAATTTGTTGACACATAAAAATAAGTTTGAGCCGATCTGCTTTCACTTGTTTGTTTTATTGGAACACATCTACGTATATAAATAAGTTTTTTTATTGATCTTTTACTCTTTCTTGAATGTTGGGTGTATTTCCTTTTACTCTTTTTAACATGCATTGTACCTGTTGCTCGCCTTGATTTACATTGTTTCTTCATAAAAGCCACCCCCTTTAATGGTTTATGGAGATTCGAACAAAATGAACCTAAGTCAATCATCCATTTATTTATTAATGGGGTTTTCACCAGTTCGGGATAATACAAGCTCACATAACATAGTAAGGAAAAAAGAAGAGGTGTAATAAATATGTGTGGAAATTCTTCAGGTTCTGCTGTGTTTAATTTTTGTAACAATGTGCCTAAACAAGTTGTTAACCTCCAACAATGCAATCCCATTTTCMAACCTACTCCAACTGCTCCTGCCCCGCCAATAACTTACTTTACAAATACAACTGGATTAGTTGTAAATGGTTCTTTTACAGTGGTCAACACTAGTACTTTTTCCGTCCTGAATGTTGTATACACAGCAGGACTTACGGTAACACCCGTCGTTGTTACAGCTGGCCGTTCGGAAACAATCTTCTTTGAAGACTTGAGATCAATTACTATCGAAAGCCTTACGGGAACAAGCCCTGAAGCAAATGCTACAGGAAATCTAGTATTAGATTTGCATTATTGCGTAAGATGCTAGTTTAGAAATTAATCTAACGTAAATCAATGAGAAGAAGAGGGAAACCTCTTTTTAATTGTATTCTTTGAGCCTAATATAATCCTCTTGATGGGCAGAAGTTTGAAGAAGATAATTAAGAAAAAGATCGTGGGAAAACCTAACCGGTTTAAGGGTTTCTGAGTCATGGAGGCGGGTTCCTGAGCAAAAGGAAAATCCTAATAAATGGCAGATGTTCGATGAGAATAAAGAATTAGACTGGAGTAATAGTCAGCTTTTGAGAATTGAGTTTTAGACTGGTCCATTAAAATAAACAGTGGCGGACCAAGACTTGAAAAAGTCTTAGTCTCCCGCTGATATTTAGCCTGTTATTGAATCGTTTCCGTCAATTGCGTTACGAACATCGGTATCATGAAGTCCTTTACACCTTAAAAAATATAAAAATCTAAAAAAACTGTCTTGACTACTTGTGCCACTTTAATCCTTTTTAGTTATTTCGTGAGCTTCTTCAATTGCTTTAGATCCAAAGGTTAATCATCTCCAAACCGAGATGTAATTTAACATAGCATTTGTTACAAAAGCTAGACAAAATGGAGAAAGGATGGTTTTATAAGAATAGATAAAAAATGGATTTAGGAGTCTGCATAATTATGAGTGATTTAGTAAAATTGCCGAAAGCTGCTGTCTTTGGAGCTGCAAATGGCTTGATGTTCATGACTTTTTTTGGAGCGCTTTGGGCTTCCATTGGTATTATTGGTTCACATGGACTTGGAGCTCCATGGTTACTTGTTCTTTCGAGTGTTGTGACATTAATCTTACTCATCGGAGCCATAACGCTTATTAGTAAAGCTCGTAACATGAACAATGCTGTTACACCGGAAGAGAGGGAACATCGGAAAAAAATAAATCGAAAATTTGGTTTGATTTTTGGTCTAGAAGGTCTTGCGATCTTTATTGCAAGTGTGATTTGTAACATAATCAATCATTTTGAAGTCTTTTTMCCTATCATGGCTATCATTGTCGGTATTCATTTTTTTCCTTTAGCTCAATTGTTTCGAGAAAATTTTTATTATGGTACAGGTGTAGTGCTCTGTATTTTAGGCATTATTACTTTCTTTTTACCAATGAATGCCAACGTAAGCAGTATCTCTCTGATTGCGACATCTACTTTTATCGGTTTTGGCTCTGCTTTGACTCTATGGGTGACAGGTCTGAGAATATGGATAACCATACTCAAACAATTGAAATAATAAAAATAAAAAAAGAGCGTTGAGCGATCTGTACCCCAATTGTAAGACAAATAACAATTGGAGGTACAGTTTTTTATTTTGACCAAGTATTCATTTGAAACCAATTTAAAGGCTATTGAGTGCGAGGATACAAATTCATCTTGAATGAGCCCATTCTATGGTGTTATGCTACAGATGTGTCCAACTCAGCTGCGGGTCGATATCACCGTACAAACCTTAGGCAAAAAGCAGCGATACCTTCGCAATTGACTCCATCCAGATACCTGTCATGACCTTTACATGAGATTCCTCGTCTACATCATCAGCATAACTGTTGCTGACCTGCTAATATTTCGAAAACAACTGATTCTCCCCATTCCCTGCGAAGTCAAATAAAAGGGATATATAGGATAAATTAAAAACCACAAACCACTGCGAAGGATCATTTTGTTCAACTATCCTGCCCGTTCGTATTATGAGGTCAAGTAAACCTTATAAGKGGCTAATCACCGCAGTATCAACCACGCTTTACTGCCCGTTAGGTGAGCAAAGGCTGCCCTTCATGCCGGCAGCCTCGTCCTAGGTGTTTATTCAACTAAAGTTAT
>NZ_JBFTPF010000158.1:0-4910 GCF_056398345.1 Paenibacillus sp. 01T442 | reverse complement strand
GGATTCGATTCGACAACAAATGCAAGAGAATGCCATCACAGGATTCGCCTATTTCAATGATGATGCTGTGATTGGACAATTACGAACCGAAGAAGATCGACGTCTTGCACAACTTGAAGATATCCCACAGAATTTGTTAGACGCAGTCCTCGCAATTGAGGACAAAGATTTCTACAATCACCGCGGTATCGATTTCCGTGGTCTCTACCGTGCAGTCACTCAGAAGCTTCTGAATGAAGATGTACAAACCGGCGGAAGTACAATCACACAACAGCTAGCTAGACGTGTTTTCCTCACACTAGATCGCGATGACGGCCGTAAAGCAAGAGAGTTGCTGCTTGCACTTCGGATGGAACGCATCATGTCGAAGGATGAAATTTTACTAGCCTACCTAAACAAAATCCCATACGGCAATGGGGCAACTGGCTATAATCTCTACGGCATTAAAGCCGCTGCCAAAGGTCTGTTCAATATCGACGATTTAACCAAATTGAATATTGCACAAGCTGCGTATTTAGCCGGATTACCTCAATCTCCATCGCAATATTCGGCTTTTACAAGTAAGCCGGCTTTTGATGAGGATGGTTTCAAAAAAGCGGTAACGCGACAGCAGTTAGTATTAAAGCGAATGATGGAAGAAAACAAAATTACCAGTGATCAATATCAAGATGCCTTGAAATTCGATCTCAAAGCTTCCATGCCGGCAGCAGCTCAAAAAGCTTATACGACCTACCCTTATCTAATGATCGAGACCGAGCAGGAAGCATCTGAAATTTTATTAAAACTTCAACATCCAGAGCTCGATCCGAAGACGAACCAGACCGCTTATAATGAAGCGCTCAAGAACATACATACACAGCTATTACGCGGCGGATATCAAATCTACACCACAATTGATAAAACGATTTATGATTCGATGCATGAAATTTCAAGCAATGAGAAGAATTTCGCACCAACGGATGAGAAAAAAGGTGGCATTGAGCAGGTAGGTGCCATTATGATTGATTCCAAAACGGGAGCCATCAAAGGAATGATTGAGGGCCGCGACTTCTTCGATGAACAATTGAATCACGCTACACAAGCCTATAGACAGCCCGGATCTACAATGAAGCCAATTGCCGCTTATATCCCTGCACTCGAAAAAGGGGTCTTGCAGCCTGCCACCATCGTAGATGATATCCCAATCATTCTCAAGGACGGAGTTAAAGGCTTCCATTTGCCTGAGAACTGGGACCATAAATTCCATGGCCTGATGACTGCCCGAAGAGCTTTAAATCAATCCTATAATATCCCAGCTATCGATATATTCCTCAATAAAGTAGGCATTACGCAAGCATGGGATTTCGCTAAGAAACTAGGTATTACGTCTCTTACCAAAGAGGATAATGTCGCACAAACTGGTGTTATAGGTGGTTTAAGTCGGKGAACCTCGGTCAAGGAACTAGCAGGTGCCTATGCATCTATTCCGAATAAAGGCGTGTTTAATGCCCCGTACTTAATTCGTGAAATTAAAGATTCGAATGGCAAAACTATCTATGCTCATGAACAGAAGCCCCAAACGGCGTACTCGCCGCAAACGGCTTACCTAATAACGGATATGATGAAAACCGTTATTAGCAATGCTAGCCAAGGGACAGCTACGGATCTCATGAAAAAATTCAAATCATACGGCAAAATCGAGATCTCTGGAAAAACAGGCTCCACACAGGATGATGCTGATGCTTGGTTCATGGGCTTCACCMCTGATGTAACAGTCGGTGTATGGATCGGTTATGATCAGCCGATTAATAAACTGTCTTCCAAAACAGGCCAAACCAACCATGCAAAAGATATTTGGGCGCTCATCTTGAATAAAACGATTGAGCAAAAACCAGATCTTTTCCCGAACAAAACATTCGCAAAACCAGATGGAATCGTTTCATCAACAGTCTCCAGCTTATCCGGCATGCTTCCAAGTGAACTGACGACTAGCTCCGAGCATCTGGTAACCGACATTTTCAACAAAAAGTATTTGCCAACACAAACAGATAATGTCATGGTTAAAATGAAAATCAGCTCGCTTAATGGGCTCAATTACGTAGMTCAAGAAACGACACCTGCTGATTTCGTACAAGAGAAAGTCGTGATTAAACGACAAAAATCAATCACGCAATTATTAAAAGAAATCGATGAAGCGATGCAAAAGCTTCCTGAGAAAAGCAGAAAGCCTATCGATTTCTATAAACCAACTGATTATGACGTAGATGCTCCTTCCGAAGCTGATCCAAGGGTTGACGATGGGAAAGCACCTCCACCACCTCAGAACGTCGTGACAGTCAAATCAGGTGATACGGCGACAATTACCTTCCAACCGAACACGGATGCAGATATCGTAGGCTATCGCATTTACCGTTCAGATAATCAAGGCAAGTTCCAGCTCATGGGTGGAAAAGTCGTGATGGCAGGTGCTGAAGCGAAGTTTGTTGATCAACCTCAAACAGCAGCTATAACAGGCTACTATGTCACTGCTGTTGATGTWGCAGGTAAAGAATCCACACCAAGCCGGTCCTCTTATACGGATGGCAGCTCTCTAGATTCATTCATCATCCCTGGTGTCGATAGCAATGGCAATCCACTGAAAGATCTTATCATACCATCACCATCACCAGGACCAACGAATGGTGKAACAGGAACAGGAGCTGGCACTCCTACGGGCAAGCCGGCATCCAAGGATGCTCCTTCTGCACCTACGGGCATCAAGGCAAAGGCTGAAGAAGCTTCTCTTGTCCTAACATGGAAAGCGAATGATGCCAAAGACAAAGTCAAACAATATGTCGTGTATTTTAGTGATAAAGAAAAGGGCACATACACGAAGCTAGGCACCGTTGAGAATGGAACTGAATTCCATTACTACGCGGCAGCTTTCAATGGTTATTATAAGATAACAGCCATTAATGAAGCTGGAGAGTCTAAATTCTCTGCCACCATCGCTTATAATAAATAAGCGTAATTGAAGAAGAACCTGGCAGCAGCCAGGTTCTTCTTTTTTTTGATGCACAGAAAGCTTTCTCTGCACCACTGAGGGTACGTAGAAAGCTTGGGATGAACCTAATTAATCTTCAATTGTCGATAAGTCACCTGTCGGAAGGTTAAGCTCCCATGCTTTAAGCACACGGCGCATGATCTTCCCACTGCGTGTTTTGGGCAGCTTGTCCTTGAATTCAATCTCACGCGGTGCCGCATGCGCAGAAAGACCTTCCTTGACGAACTTAGAAATTTCAGCTTTCAGTTCATCAGAAGCAACAAAACCTTCACGCAACGCGATAAACGCTTTGATGATTTCTCCCCGCATAGGGTCTGGTTTCCCAATAACCCMAGCTTCAGCAACAGCTGGATGCTCAACGAGCTTGCTTTCGACTTCGAATGGACCTACGCGCTCACCTGCTGTGTTGATAACATCATCCACACGGCCTTGGAACCAGAAGTAACCATCCTCATCTTGATAAGCGGAATCTCCGGAAACGTACCAGCCTGTCAAACGGAAGTACTCTTCATACTTGGACGGGTTGTTCCAAATTTTACGCATCATCGATGGCCAAGGTGTTTTGATCGCGAGGTTCCCCATCCGATTCGGAGGCAGAATATTACCCGCATCGTCGATAATAGCAGCATCAACACCTGGAATTGGACGACCCATTGAGCCTGGTTTAATCGTCATAGAAGGATAGTTACAAATCAACTGTCCGCCTGTCTCTGTCATCCACCACGTATCGTGAATACGTTGATTATAGACCTTCATACCCCATCTAACGACTTCCGGGTTCAATGGTTCTCCAACACTCAATACATGACGAAGTGCCGATAAATCATAGCTTGCAGAAACATCATCGCCTGCCCCCATCAACATACGGAAAGCAGTTGGCGCACTGTACCAAACGGTTACTTTATATTTCTGAAGTGTATTGTACCAATCCTGTGGACTGAAACGTCCTCCGCGGATTACATTCGTCGCACCATTCAACCAAGGAGCGAAGATCCCATAGGAAGTCCCTGTTACCCAACCTGGATCTGCGGTACACCAATAGATGTCATCTTCTTTCAAATCAAGGACAATTTGTCCCGTATAATAGTGCTGCAACATCGCATTCTGAACGTGGAATACGCCTTTCGGTTTCCCAGTTGACCCGGATGTATAATGAATAATTAATCCATCTTCACGCCCCAACCATTCAATCTCAAGCTCTGTAGAAGCGTTTGCCATTTCTTTATGATAATCAACTTGTCCTTCACCAAGCTCAATGTTCTCCCCTACAAGGATCACATGCTTAAGGTGCGGAAGTTCACTATACGGCACACGTGATAATTGACTAGGCGTCGTGATTATCGCAACCGCTTCACTATCTGCCAAACGATCTCGAACCGCAGTTTCCATGAACGCTTCAAAAAGTGGTCCAACGACCGCACCTACTTTGAGCGATCCCAGTAAAGAATAATACAGTTCAGGTGTCCGCGGCATGAAAATGAAAACTCGCTCACCTTTGCCAATGCCTAGATTTCTAAGCACATTACCAAACTGATTGGATCTTTCCTTCATTTGTCCAAAAGTAATTGCTTCATCACGTGAGCTGTCGCTGTAATATAAAGCAATTTTGTCTTTCTTCCCGCCTTCCGCATGACGGTCAATGGCCTCATAGGCCATATTCACTTTACCTGTCTCGTACCATGAGAAGTTTTTCTCGATGTCTGCCCAATCAAATGACGCATGTGTTTGTTCGTAATTAGCCATGTTTGGATTAAGGGATACTGATTTAATGAGTTCATCTTTCATTTGATCCATAAACGTAAAACCCTCCTCACGAAATAAACCGCTTTCACTTTACTGATGAATTCGAGCAAAATGTGATCGATTTTTGACATGTTCTATTATAACA
>NZ_JBFTPF010000157.1:0-4940 GCF_056398345.1 Paenibacillus sp. 01T442 | reverse complement strand
CATCTGTCTATTTTACCATAATAAAAGAAGACGGCATCCCGATTGGCAATACCCAATTGTTTAATATCCATCCTTGGTCCAAGCATGCKGAATTTGGTATTTGGATTGGGGACAAAATGGTATGGGGGCAAGGTTATGCTACAGAAGTGACAGGTGTTGTCCTGGATTTTGCATTCGAGCGTTTAAACCTTCATAAAGTGTATTTGACRGTAGATGCTGATAATCCTRGTGCTATTCGGAGTTATGAAAAGGCTGGTTTCAATAAGGATGGCATACTAAGAGACGAAGTCTATAAAAATGGTCAATATGTCGATCGTATAATGATGAGTATTTTAAAGCATGAATACTTAAAACTATCTAGTTGTTCCAAATAACAAAGCATATAGGAAAACCATTCTGGAAGAAACTACGAAAGATAGTGTGCTTTCTCGAAAAATTGAATGTTACGCTAACGGAAAACTATAGTCCAATCACGACATGAAGGCAGCCGCATATGATCGGCTGCCTTTGTCCATTGACGAACGGGAGGATAGTGCAACAATAATTTCCAAATTGCGTCTATATTATCGACTGCACAAACTGGAGTGAGGTGGTAGTTTGAATAAAAAAAACTTARCTGTTATTTTATTTATTTGTATTATATTCAGTTTGARTRTWCTACGCCCTAATACGGCGTATGCATGTAGTTGCGGCAATCCAGGCATCGAAAAAAGATTTGAACTATCTAGTGTCGTATTCACAGGTACGTTAATAAGCAAAGATAAAGATGGCGGGAACATTTTTAGTACGGATAGGATTTGGAAAGGCAATCATCTCACAGATGGATATGTGTATAGTGGGTTCTATGGTATGTGTGGGACAGAATTTGAAGTAGGAAATAAGTATCTAGTTTATACAGAAAATCTTAAAGGTAAAGAATCCACCAGTATTTGTAACGGCAATAAATTGATTACTGAGGCAAGCAAAGATATTCACGCTCTCAACCAATTAACAGAACCCGCGTGGAAAAATAAATCATTACTTATAACTGCTTTTGCTTTCTCAATAGCAATCTTAATAATATGGAGAGTTAAATTGAGGTTCAAAAATAAACGTCCCTTACGCTAACGAAGAACGGTAGCCAACCACTCTGCTAAACGAGCAGTCCGCAAAGGATATTATAGAATGAGGTGAACTCTGTGGGATATTGTCGCCTTAGTGGTAAAGAGGTTTATTATAAAAGTATAAAAGAAATTACTCCTCAGGGTTTATACTACATTGATGAAGGGGAAACACACTATATTGATTTTCTCGAGTGCAGAAAAAATTTTGTGAATTATGTGAATTCATCTAACGACTTTAATAAAACAGATTTAAAAGAAATTGAATCGAAATGTGTGGCTTGGCGTTGTAGTTTGCAAATTGAATTTTTTAGTGAACCAAGAATAAAGATAATAATCCCATACAAAAAAACGCTGTGGGAGAGAATTACAAAGCGAAACTTTCGTAAGTGTTCTCGCATTTATTTAGACTTACTATATCGAATACGGGATAACGGATGGTCAACATTTGACTTAAGTTAGCTGATGATTCGTTGAACTAACGAGGAACGATAGTTTAATCATAATATGAAGGCAGCTAGCGTGAACGGCTGCCTTCATCTGTTAAAGTATAGCAGGAGGGGTTTGATGGGCGCCGGTTTAATAGTACGTGATTATGACCCTAGTTGGGTTCAATTGTTTCAACAGTTACGAGGTTTTGTATTTCCTGTATTAAGCGATCTTGTAGTCACAATAGAACATGTTGGCAGTACATCTGTTCCAGGCTTGGCAGCCAAACCAATTGTTGATATCGACGTGGTTGTGCGTGCGCAATCAGATGTCCTTAAGGCTATTCAACGGCTAGCCACCCTTGGCTACGTTCATGAAGGGGACTTAGGAACTGCTGGACGAGAGGCTTTTATTCCACCTTCCAATGTAACCTGGCATCACCTATACGTCTGCACCATGGACAACGCCGAGTATAAGCGCCATGTTCTGTTTCGAGACTATTTAAGAAGTCATCCAGAAGATGCCAAACAATATGGTGACTTAAAGTTGGAACTTGCACAACGATTCGAGAATGACCGTTTGGCTTACACGAATGCCAAAGGCGACTTTGTAAGAGAGGTACTACAACGTGCTGGTTGGAAATGATATTTAGTTTAGTCTTTATTATTACGCTAAAGAGTAACGAGGGAGTTCAATGAATGAGATGGGATCTGCGTCTGCGGATCCAGTTTTCATTTGGTTTTGAAACACAACAAAGGCCACAAATGGATGCATTCCGCTAGTGGCCTTTGTTGTACAAATGCCCCTGATTTATACTACTTTAACAAGAATAGGTTTACAATTCCCCTCTATTTCATTTCAGCAGGTATCTCAGTGCTCTTCACTTCTCTTCAATGGTTTGCCATCCACTAGTAGTACCGTAAGGGATCAATATTTGTGAATTCCCCGTCAGCCTATTAATTTTCACTACTAAAGGCAAATTACTACTACCATAAGCTGAATGGTCGTACCGATACAACGTTGGATACACAAGAAAACTGAATAATACAATCAAAACTGCTCCGACACCCAGGACACCTAAGTATTTCTTCATCGCCGTTCAACTCCCCTATTTCAATGACCCAGTATGCACTTCCAAGCAACGTCCACAAAGTTTATACGGTAAGCCTTTTAATTCCATACGGTCAATCAGATCTTGTATGTCCGTCGAACATAGCTTTGGATGATCAGACGTAATTGGGTTATCCCGATTCTTCAGTGGGGGACTGTCCAACGACTGGCACCGTTTTGCAGAATGAATTATATTCGTCATAGGTGACGTTGGAGTCCAAGTGTTGAAGTTAAGTACGAATCCTCCAGGATTATGCTTACGCCATTCTAGATATGCAGGTACTTCACTTTCTTCCATAAATCCCCGGTAATTGTCCAAGAGCTTTCCTCCTACGTCCCAAATTACAAAGCAAATTTTCTTCAAATACATTATAGACACGCAGCCGCGGTTCTTGATCTAACGTCCTAGGTAATAACATTAATACGTATACAAATGTAGGGAAATGCTTCGTCAGACCAAACAAATTGGCGGGATCAGTCTCACTCATCAATTTACGGTATCTATCTAAAAAGTTGCTATGCCCTGTGGCTTTGTAGTCTATGTAATCTAACCTAGCCTTCGTAAGTCTGATTCACGGCAGTCGAACAATTTCTCTTATCCAAACAATGTTCTCCAAAATGATCTCTTTTTTTCAGGACTATACTCAATGCCTGCTAAAGTGTAAATACGTTGGTGATACAAAGGATCAAATCTATCTAACAGACGTACTTCTAAAATGAAGTTTTGAATCTCACTCATCAATTCAAGGCTAATCATCTTGCTTGTGACCTTTTGCATCGCAGGAGCAATTCTTGGATCGTCCGAGGGAATCTCTCCTGCCCGCATTGAGTGGAGAACCTTATTCACTTCAATAGCTTCTTTATCTGGGACAAATGATCCAATTCCTGCAATTGACGTAATCATAGATTGCTCTGTGTCTTCATTGAGAGTATCGTATTCAATTAGATAAGCAAGGAACAACTTAGCTGCCTTTACTATGGTATCTTTATCGCAAGGAAGAAGAGACTCTCTTCGTAGAATAGCTTCTTCAGTGGCTAATGCCGCACCATATTTGTTGATAATTTTTCGAGCCTTATCTAACTTCATATTTTTGAACACTCCTAATCAAATATAAGATATTCGTCTCAACTAACTTATGCACTATTCGCTCCGCTGTCCTTAAGGATATTTAATGAACTGAGTTAAAAAGTTCATCAGAATTTTATCAGTCACCTTTTGAATGATCAGCAGAAGCTTTTGAATCTTTAAATTCTCAATGAATTCATCGTTACGCTAACAAAGAACGAGACTTCGATAATATCAAGAGGCAGCCGACCTTATTGGATCGGTTGCCTTTTCTCAACTATCGGGCAGTAGAGCGGGGAAATATCCCTGCGCAAATATCCATTATATATTAATATTAAATGGACATATTTAGCATAAAGTTGCCTAATTAAAGATGATATGAACAAAGTAGCACGTCTAATAATCGTGTTTCGGCTGCGGTTCCGAATTGAGAAGATGAACAGATATAATGAAAAAAGATTAGTGCTATTATAATTGTAATAAAATCTATATGAAGCAAAAACAGGGCTTGTTTCCAAAGTGGACAAGCCCTGTTTTGTTAATTCACTCACCAGATGCGGCGCGGATGTCGATCGCTATAGTTGTCTCATCATAAACTGTGGGTAAATGATTCGGGCGAGATGATGAATAATACATTCTTCCGATCGCTAACGTTTGTTGACGTAACAAAGTATCTTTTGGATTTTGCGACAATTTAAAAGGGCACGGGCAGCATTGCGTACAACACAAATTGCTTCGAAACAAATACAAGCTACTAAGCGTCTCCTTATCAAAGGATGGTGGCTAATGGCCTAAATACACATTTTAGTCATAAGTGTTGTAATGCTGTTGTTTTATCATTGATCTTTTGAAGCGAAGGTGGCTTAGTGAGGTCCTACTGGTATCTAGTCTTAAATCCATAAATAGGAGAGAAGTGTAGCCGTTCTGATTCACGTAGCAAGTTAAACATTTCATGAACGATTCAAATCAGGACGGCAGTGTCTTGGCGTATTGAATCCTACTGTCACCGTAAAAAATTATACGCAGTAAATAGCAATATGATGTCTGAAGAGATTGTGACACAATCAAAAAAGGGTGTGAAATATGAAAAAAAAATTATTGCTTTTGATTATGATAATGTTGATGCTAGCATCGGCTTGTGAAAATGTTGAAATGACATCAAATCAAAATACTTCTAGTGAGCCTAAACTTGAAACGGATGGGTCTATTATAAAACCATCCGATTATTGTCTAGT
>NZ_JBFTPF010000156.1:0-5009 GCF_056398345.1 Paenibacillus sp. 01T442 | reverse complement strand
GGTTAAGGATACGCTGCAAGGCTCACTTACGAATGTCATTAATAACGTTTATTCAACAGAAAGTGTATCTTTAGAGAATATGTTCTCGGGCAAAGTTGTACTCACGGCCAAGGATGCTAACGGCAATATTGTTCAGCTCCCGAACAACACGATTCAACAGTTGAAATCGGTCACGACTTCCAATACGAGAGCTTCTTCCATTGTGAATAAGCCAAGAGCTGATGGTGCTGTTGCAAACGCTCCTGACGGGTATGGGATTCGTGGTAAGGATGCTGGAACAACTAGCATATCCGTGCTATTCAAACCGTCTAACTACACGGGTAATAAAGTGGCTTTCCTTGATAACATCGCCATTAAAGATGATCCTTTAGTCGTTAGCTCACTAACAGCAACTTATAATGGGAAAGCAAGAATTATGGGATTGTCACAGCTGAAAGCAGGCGTTAACATCTTTACAGGTAACACCATCGATACGGTGGCCAAGAAATTGCTGCTGAAACAAACGTTTAGCAATATTACGCTAATGGATCAATATGGAAACAATGCCTTTAAAAACAGCTCTGTGATCCGTGTAGCACCCATTTTCGGTATTCAAATCTTTATTAGCAATGTCAAATGGACGAATGATAACATTGTACCAGATTCAGGATATMTCGCAGTTGAATCCAATATTACAGGTGTTAACAATGTGAATGGATTGTCTAACCAGCCTTATCCTTTAGCAGGAGATGAAACCGCTGGCTATACCTATCCATCCACAGACGCGGATATTGGTGCAACCGCTGGCGGTAAAGTCGATCCTACCGACTGGGTATTCTCCACCATCAATAGTAAGATCAGATTATATCGCGGAGATGCGAAGTATATCTACAAACCAGCAACATCAGCGATTGATGGAACACCTGTTGAGGTGGCTTCCTTCACAGCAACAATGATTACGGCCAACGGGAAAAGCATTTCGCTTGATGTGTACCCGGATCCATCGAAGTAAGGTATCAGAGGCTATCTCAAGAGTCAATTTTGACTTTTTGAAATAGCCTCTTTTTTCGCTAATGACCGATGAGTAATAAACCTGCTTCCCGCAGCTAACTGGATTTTCTCCATCTATTTGAAGTGGAATTCTCGAATTTGAAAGATTAACTGTATTTCATGTAGCTAAATTCCTTCGATTTATTCAATTCTTCAAATTTCATACAAATTAAATGTACTTTTTCCATCTATTCCTCAAAATACCTCAGATTTGAGCAAATTAGCTGTAGTTTATACATCTAAACACGAATTGGCAGTCACCATGATTTCACAAGCCTCAAACCAACGACAATCCTACCAATCCAACCTCAAACCAGCCTCATTCCTACGCCCAACCTCAGTATGCGTCGAACACACGATTCACAGTGGATTTGGATAACTGAACACAGGGGCATTGTATCGAAAGGAACGTAGATGCGCTATTTCGGCGAAATGATCATCACCTCTTGGCAGTCAAGTTGTCATAGAAATTATCCGCGTGAAGTAAGGATAAATAGACCAGAAAGGGGCGAGAGACGATGGGAACAACGGATTCAAATGAGTCCTCCTCAGCAGCAAATATACGCTGGCATTTAGGTGAAGGAGCAGGAATCGTCTGGGACATTCATCTCGGACATCTTGCCCACCAGGATCATGTCGAAATGAGTGGGAAAGAGGTTTCCCTCATCGTGATGTATGGTGTAGATTCGGAAGGTGGCGTTATTTTAAAACGTAAAGTCGTATGGCCTGGTTTGCGCACGATTCCGAATGATACACATGCTAGTTTAATGGAGGCATTTGGACAGGAGCTTTTACCTTGCATGCGTGTTGGGGGTCGATTAGTTCAAGAAAAGTTGTTTAGAATCACGTTCGACGGGATCCTGCAGTTGGCCTCTGTATCCGATCAAGGGGTTCTGGTCCGTAGAACTGTATTTCCAGCGATAGATAAACCATATGCACTAGAACGCGTAGAAGTTCAGAATATGACGGAGGACAATGTGCAGCTCGAGATTGGACGGATTGCATGTGTATATTATCGCAGAGGTACCAAAGGGGTCTATATGGTGGAAGCGGGTCATGATGCGCCATCAACCGTGGAGCTGAGAGCAGGGGAGACGCTGGAATTCAAGAGTTGGATCTGTGCTTCGACATTGCAGGGATCCACTGAAAGTCTCGACGTGTTATACGAGGAAAGGAAGCGGCGGGAATTCTTGAAGGAGATTGGTTCGTCATTGCAGCTTGAAACGCAAGAGCCCCATTTGAACCGGATGTTTGATTTGGCCAAAATCCGTGCAACGGAGAGTATTTTTCGCACCAAGAACGGTTTCATGCACTGTCCCGGTGGCGGATCCTACTACGCGGCAGTATGGACGAACGATCAGGCGGAATATGCGGGTCCATTTTTTCCTTTTTTAGGCGAACAAGATGCAATAGAGGCATCCTTGAATGCCTATCGACTTTATATGCCGTTCATGGGACCTGACTTTCATCCCATACCATCCTCTATCATCGCCGAAGGCGTAGATATTTGGGAGGGGGCGGGAGATCKTGGGGATGCGGCGATGTACGCCTATGGTGCGGCGCGGTTTGCGCTGGCGAGTGGCAGTCGAAGAATAGCCGAGGAGCTATGGCCAGCTATTGAATGGTGTCTGGCCTATTGCCGGCGGAAACGAACCCAGGCTGGCGTTGTCGCATCAGATTCGGATGAACTGGAGAATCGCTTTCCAAGCGGCGACGCCAATCTGTTCACTTCGTCGCTTGCGTACGGTGCTCTTCTTTCGTCCGCTCACCTTGCGCGAGAAGTCGGGAAAGCGGAGCAAGCCCCACGCTTAGAGGAGGAGGCGGCTGAACTGCGACAAGCGATTGAATCCCATTTTGGCGCAAACATTGAGGGTTATGAGACCTATCGCTATCTATGAAGGAAACGACATTCTGCGTTCGTGGATATGTGTCCCTCTGACAATGAATATCTTAGATCGCAAGGAACAGACGATTGCAGCTTTACTCTCTTCGCGATTGTGGGTAAACGGCGGAGTTGTCACACAGGCGGGGGAAACCACCTACTGGGATCGCTCCACTTTGTATGCACTTCGGGGCATTCTCAATGCGGGTGAAACAGAGCTGGGGATCACACATCTGCTCGAATATTCGCGGAACAGATTGCTTGGCGAACATGTTCCCTATGCGGTTGAGGCATTCCCCGAGGGTAATGGGCGGCACCTCTCTGCGGAAAGTGCGCTTTACGCACGAGTCATTGTCGAAGGTTTATTCGGCATCGTGCCCACGGGTCTTCATACCTTTTCCTGTTCGCCTCGAATGCCTGAACACTGGGGCACTATGGCGCTTCGTTCAATTCGAGCGTTCGATTCATGTTTCGATTTAGTCGTTACCCGTGGTGAGGAAGGGGTATTACTAACATGTGTGACGCTCGAGAAACAGGAAACTTATCTTTGGGATCAAGGTAGCCCGATAACATTTCATCTGCGGTAAAAAAGGAAAACCGAAGGGTCACTTCAAATAAAAATCGTTTGAAATCTTCCCTACACCGTTCGAAATTTGGTATTATCTATTATGACGAAATCTTCAGGACCTATGGAAATATTTTAATTTCGCATGAAAATAGGTTATGATAGGGAATGAAATCATAATAGAAAGTGGGATCCATAGTGGGACGTAAATGGAATAACATAAAAGAGAAGAAAGCTTCGAATGATGCAAGTACGAGTCGTGTGTACGCGAAGTTCGGCCTCGAAATTTATGTAGCAGCACGCAAAGGTGAGCCAGACCCGGAATCAAACCGTGCGTTGAAAGTCGTTCTTGAACGCGCCAAAACGTATAATGTACCGAAAGCGATCATTGATCGCGCCATTAATAAAGCCAAAGGCAGCTCTGATGAAATTTATGAAGAGCTTCGTTATGAAGGCTTTGGACCTAATGGCTCCATGGTCATTGTGGACACGCTAACGAATAATGTAAACCGTACCGCGTCAAGCGTTCGTGCCGCATTTAGTAAAAATGGCGGTAACATGGGGGTAACGGGTTCCGTTGCGTACATGTTCGACGCGACAGCGGCGATCGGAATTGAAGATAAAAGTATAGACGAAATTATGGAAATTCTGATGGAGGCGGACGTAAATGTTCGTGATCTTCTTGAAGAAGAAGACATGGTCATGGTGTATGCGGAGCCCGAGGAGTTCCACGCTGTTCAAGAAGCGCTCAAAAAGGCKGGCATCACGGATTTCGCAGTTGCTGAGTTGACGATGATTGCTCAAAATAACGTTACGTTATCCGATGAAGGACAAACCCAATTCGATAAGATGATTGATGCTTTAGAAGATTTGGAAGATGTTCAACAAGTGTATCATAACGTGGAATAGGTATACGGATGCATAAAAAGGAAGCAGCTTCGATCTCAGATCCTAGCTGCTTCCTTTTCTCGTGTTCAGTTAGACACAAGTGGGAAATATAAGCGGATACATATGAGGCAAAACAAGGAGCATACCGGAACTTAGCTGGAACTTTACATCGAATCATGGTGAGTATATGGGCGAGCATGGACTTGTCCATAAAAACAACCTGTATGAGACCGCTTATCGTGTACCTATGCTGATGCGTTGGCCTGCAAGTATTCCACAAGGGGTAGTTGTGGATAAGTTAGTAAGTGTCGTCGACTTCCAGCAAACGATGGCTGGATAAATGGGAGTGGCAGCGAGTGGTCAAGAGCAAGGAAGAGATGCGTCACCTTTCTTGCGTGGAGAGGATCCAGCATGGCAGGATGAAGTGTTTGTTTAAGGACAAGGGGAACTGAAGATTCGCCCTTTAATGTCCTTGCTGATATGTGGCATGTTGGTTGCGAATTGAGCCGGGGGGTTGGAGTAGAAGCAGGAGTAGGAGTAGAAGTAGAAGTAGAAGTAGAAGTAGAAGTAGAAGTAGAAGTAGAAGTAGAAGTAGAAGTAGAAGTAGAAGTAGAAGTAGAAGTAGAAGTAGAAGTAGAAGTAGAA
>NZ_JBFTPF010000155.1:0-5084 GCF_056398345.1 Paenibacillus sp. 01T442 | reverse complement strand
CTTTTTGTAGGGTTCAAACTCCTCTTTATAAAACAGTACCCCAAGTTGATAAGCATCAGCGGCATCTGTCTTCACCCGTCGCAAATTGGTCTTCTTGGCTTCGTGTGAGATTAACGGATTAATTACGATGTACAGATACTTTTGCTCGTCCAGAAACTGAACAACGGGGCTGTGATAATGACCTGTTGCTTCCATAACAATGGAAGGAGGCATCTCTGCAGCTGATTCCACTCCTCTAATATAATTTAAAAAAGACGCTAACCCTTCAAGATCATGACTAAACCTAAAGATCTTCCCATGAGGTACTCCACGGTTTAAAAAAGCTTGTGCATGGCTCTCCCCCTTTGAAACATCCAAACCAATGACTGGATTCATAACATCACTCCTGTAGTATTTTCACCGGCAACCCCTAACCTTCTTGTCTTCCACACTATCGCATGTGATACGGGATTCATGTCCCAACCAGCCTAAACATGGTTGAACAAGTAGGGGGGATGAACTGAATAGCTCTCGGGATGTGGCTCCCACGGGCAGAATCGTTCGATCCCCGGCTACCGTTATCTTAAGACCACACAAAAATGAGGTCTACCAGAAATATCTGGTGACCTCATAATACGATCGGGCAGGATACTTCCAATATGTGTTAAAATGTAGTGTGAAGGTTAGTCTTGTGGCAGGAGGGAATTCTGATGAATCGATGGGTCGGTGCTGCAGCTATATGTGTCAATTCTGATAGACAATTACTTATGGTCCTACAAGGTAAACCAGAAGAAGAGAAACGATGGTCTGTGCCGTCTGGGGGCAAAGAAGAAGAAGATGAAACACTAGAAGATTGCTGCATTAGAGAAGTTTATGAGGAGACAGGTTACCGCTGTAAAGTTAACAGAGAGATAAAGGGTAAGGCAGGGGCATTTGGTCCAGTTGAATTCCATGTTACATATTTAGAGGTTGAAATTTTAGGTGGCCAACCAACAATCCATGACCCTGATGTACTTATATATGAAATTGCTTGGAAGACCACTGAGCAGCTGAATGAACTGCATTTTACCTTTCCTGAAGATAAAGAGTTCTTGTTACAGTACATCGAACAAAGAGCATTGCGCTAACGGGGAAGCTCATAGAAATATAATGTCAGTAGAGGGGGCATTTTTGATGTATCCGCGAGCTAATACATTAGGACTAATTATGGTATTATATGGTAAAATAAGGTTGGTGTGGTCAAATGGGTAAAAAAATGCAGTGGAATTGAATGGAGGAAAATAAATGAAGAGAATATTACTTTTTATATGCCTCTACATGGGCATTTTTTCAAGTACAGGATATGCCCAATCTGATAGCTCACAAATGAATGCTAAAGTTCTACCTTACGGTATACCTAGTACGATCAACTTGATCACTATAACTCCGATGTATGAAAAGCCAGATGATACTTTAGAAAGTCCAGCGGCACTAAGTCCTCAAAGTGTCAATGTACTCAATGTTGAATATGGAGATTGGCTGCAACCCGATGGCTACAGCTGGATTCAGATCCAAACTTCTTGGCTCGGAAAAATGTGGATCAAGCTATATAACACTCAAATTGGTGAAATTAAGCCTCTCTCAGCCGATATGGAGCTAGCATCCGACACTCCGTTATACGATAGTGCCTCGCAAGAATCTGCCAATGGAGCTGCGTTGTCCCCACAGAAAGTGCATGTTAAAAGAGTATTCATCTCACCAACTGGCTTTAATGCATTTGAGATCGAAACCTCATGGATGGGTGATCAGTGGTTGATTCAACCTGAATTGAAAGTAAACGGGGGGGATGGCAAACATCATTTTCCCTCAGCACTTAGTCCCGATTACGGCGAACTGATGAAGGTAAATAGGATTGAGGTCTTCAAACTGGCTAACCAAACCTTTATTCAGGCCAGTCTAGTAATTCAAGAGGGAGCTTGGAATGTTGGTAGGATAAACTACGGAACGGATGAGCGTTTAGTATACGGCGAGTTGGTTTTTCGGAATAATGAAGGAGACACGATAACACGAATTCCTTACACATCAAGGATGCGGGCTGGGAAAAGTGGAATTGTGAACCTAATACTTGCCATTCCGCAAGGTTMGGACCTCTCCAAGACTGAATGGGTGACTCTTGAGCGAACCTTCCCCTTATACTTTGGACTACCATATCCTCCTGGCGGTAATATACAGGATCAGGATGAAAAAGTTCGATTGGGCATGCTCAGAGTGCAGCACGGTGAGGATTTTTCAGTTGGAAATGCTTGGATTCAAGGAAAAGTCCCAGGCACACATGAATACAGGCTTACATTGACTTATTATGATCAGGGCAATAAAGTACTTGGCACCGCCAAGAGTAATCTTATCTTGATAGGGCCTTCAATCAGAGATGGCAATGTCCCAACTGGTGAAGGAAATTGGTTTCAGGCCACTTTAGTAGGAGACGGGGATTGGACAAATTACTATCGCATTGCCATTCGAGTGGATTCCATCTCGGAAGATTGAATTAATGGAAAACGATAGTTAAAACATTTGAAGGGTAGCCAGGCGGTAGTTCTTCACTCCGCTATAATACGATCGGGCAGGATAGTTGAAAGTTGCAACATTCATGCGGGGGTATACGTCTTATTTCAAATGGTTTATTCCGTCAAAGGGGTGATGTATACATAATGATTAAAAAGATAATTATTTATCTAGCATTATGTAGTTTTGTTTTGCTGATTGGTTGCGGTAAAGAACAAACCGAACAAGTTGCGGTAAAGAATATTGAAAATAACTTAAATCTCCATCTTAGTAAACCTGAAGGTCAGAACTACACGGTTTATAAGAAGATTGAAGATAATGAAACGGTAATGGGTATTTTACTAAATGTGCAATGGAAAAACGCAAAAGTAGAAATGTCCCGTCAACCTGATTATAAAATTTTTACCTTCAACGTAGTCCCAACAATTTCTTATGAACCAGTAACTTATGCCGTTTGGCTATCTCCAAAGAAAGACTTATTAGAAGTAATTATTGAAGGTCAGTCCAAGTATGGGAGAGTTACCAAAGAAGAGGTTAGAAAGCTACTTTCAATATTGGAAACGCCTTGAGAAGCAAACTGGACATTCATTATGCTAACTGGGAACTATAGCACCACGATATCAGGCCACCGGAAATTGGGAGTGAAACAAAGTGCACAATCTCAATGATTTATTGTATTTGCTAATTGAACTAAGGAATTTGATAGACACTTCAATTACAGATGTCTCATGGTCGCGTTTCGAAAATGTTGAGGATGTCCTAACGCCCATAGATACGCTTAAACAGCGACTAAAATTTGGAGAAGATAAAGCAATATCTGAACTAATAATCTTATTTGGTCCAACTGGATCATTCCAAGGAATATCAATTGATAGTGGTTGGGGTGAAAAATTTATCAAGTTAGAAGCTCGGTTCGATGATATTGTTAACTCAAAATGATCAAGCTAGCGAAACTATAGCACAAAACCATAATGGCTGCCAGCAGATTGGCTAGAGCGGAGTGAAACCGAGTTACCCGCTCTTATTAAATATTCAGGATAGTTCTGATTTAAAGGAGAACAGGATGAAACGTATTTGGAATGATTTTAATGGACCGAGTTCTGACATTGGAGAATTGAAAGTCGAGTAGCTGATTATTTTGAGTTAAACGAAGGGGAACGCGTATTTCTATACGATGAGGATTTTCATTTAGAAGCAATTGTGCATAAGACTACGGTTGGTGAATTTAATATATTGTTGGGATGGAGAAAAGAAGACTGGGGAGATACAAGAAACCAATGGTATGCAACAGTGGATTCCGATGTCGTCCGTGTGAGTGAAGAGGTTGAAACTGCACTTAAAGATKGATTTAAGACAGGGTACTGTTACAGCATAGGGGTTAAGAGTATGGATTCCGTAGGGGTTAATTTAAATATTGATGATGACACTCCCGAGTTTACAAAAAAAGATAACGTAGGACAGGTTGAAATTTTAAAAAATAATAGAGTGATGATCACTTTAAGTAAAAATGGATTAATTGGTTTTGCACAGGAATTACTAAGACTGGCTCAAAATGATTATACAAACAGCTATCATGTACACGTCGATCCCTGCGAGAAAGGATATATTTCTCAAACTATGGGCTTTTTCTCAATGCCCAACAGTGCTGAGCTAATAATTTCTTGCGGAGATTTTGAGCCGATTGATTCCTATTTGAAAGAGTAAATAAGTCAAGAGCAAGCAACTTTGAGAAACAGTTGGGAACTAAACTAACGAGGGAATGAGAATGTGATAAACACGAAAGGGAATGACATTAGGCCTCGTTACGTGGTCAGAAGTGGACAATTATAGAAGCGTTAACATGGTTGACCATAAAGAAATGTATGACTGCCCTCTGTTAATCCGTTCACTTTGGATGGGAGATTGCTACGATATCAACGCTGTGAATGAAAGAATGGTAAAACCGTCAATTCTTCAGTCTTTAGAATCCGAACTTGGTTTTCAAGTTGATATGTCCAAAGCAGCAGAGGTATGTCCTAACTGCTGTTATTAAAACTTCAAGATCTGAATTTTTCCGTCGATAATAGATATTGCGCTCAACTAACGTAAGAACGATAGCGTATATAACCAGGGAGCAGCTCGCCACGCGAAAGCTGCTCCCTGGTTTCGTTAAAGTATAGGGAGGAAAACGAAGAGAAGATATTGAAATAATTATTGTAATTATTAGTTGCAGAATTACACTGTGAGGTATTACGCCATATAAAATCAAAGGTGAAAAATGAACAAGAAAAAATCGATATTTTACTTTATCTTAGCATCATTTTTATTCGGCGGAGCCATCTGTCTATTCAAGAGCATCTTTTGGACTTTATTCTTTTTAATATTTATTGGTTATGTCTTAACAATCAAGATTTCAGATGAAAAAAGAAGTTTTGGGAAACAAATGTTTAGTGCCTGTTTAGGTCTTTTCTTTTTCGGTTGGATCGCCGTTTTGGTTATTCTGTTGATTGAAATATTCATAAGCTACTTATATTTTTCGTTAATCTAACGAAGGAACATTTGTTAAACAAGCACCACAACAGGAT
>NZ_JBFTPF010000154.1:0-5143 GCF_056398345.1 Paenibacillus sp. 01T442 | reverse complement strand
GAGATATTTACTTATGTGCTGGCATTAGTATGAGGAGTTCAAACGTAAAGTATTGTTATTGAAATTTGAATACTAAGTTAACTGGGAACTATAGTGTAGGAGCTTGCCTGGCGGCAGCTCTTTTTTTGTTCATTCACGTAACGCACAGTGGTGCGATTGAATTACCCAATTCGTTCCAAATACTCCACTTGCGTTAGTAATGCATAGTTTTTTAAGCTGCTAATGCGAAGACTTTCTTTGGGTTGTATCCTTCTTCACTACGTGTCAGACMTACTAATAGTCGAGTCAGCTTTTCATATATCCTCATGATAGATTTCATTTTTTTAAGCTTTTTAATCTGGACATTATGTTGATGTAGAGCCTTAAATTCTTGGTTACTCGTGACCATGCACATCGTAATTAAATAGAGAAAGTGTCGCAGGCGTGGACGGCCTCGTTTACTGTGCTTCAGTTGTCCCTTCCATTTACCCGAGCTTGCTTCGTTCACATTGAGGCCTGCGTGACGGAGTAGAGCGTTCCCATGCTCAAAACCTTTAAGATCTCCAGACTCTCCTAAAACACCAGCTAGAGCAATTGCACTTATTCCCGTAATGGCAAGGATTTTGCCTGATAGGGGATAGGTTCAACAACGTCTTTGGCTTCTTTTTCAATCCTCTGCAGTTGTTTATTTGATACGTCATGCTCCTCAAGGAGCTGTTCTAGATGGAGTTTGTAAGCATGTGATGCCTGCTTGCAACCAACAGTTTTTCTGCCATCCTTTAATGACATCGTCAGGATTACATAGCGCAGCCGGGAGCGGAAAAAGCCGAAGGGTCAACAATGCACCCTTGCAAGTTAAGATCTTAAAGACTTGTCTCAGTTCAGGGAAGACAATGTCGACCMAGCGGTGGATCTAGTTAACGGTACTTACAAGTCGTTTAACGACTGTTTCTCGGTTAGTCATGAGTACTCGTAGCTCCTCGTACTCAKAGGAGTGGAACCGGACAGGGGAGTAGTAGCCGTAATAACCATGTCGAAAATAACCAAAGCATCTTTTTTTGTCGCTTTTAGAGCGTGTATTAGAAAAAAACGAGTAKGGTGTGAAAACTTGATTATTAATTGTCGTTCAGAGGGGAGTTTTTAAATGACTTAACTGCTGCGCTTGCTCTAAGCTTATTTCGAGCTTGGGAAAGCATAGCAGATAAAGCTGCGGAAGTCTTGTTTAATGGCGTGGAACAAGACCCGATATGCCTAATGGCCAATGTCCAAAATACACACATTATTGGCCATAATGCTTATTTACTGATTAGCAATAGAGTGCTATGTTGTGAGGATGAAAATCCTTCCAATTTATTAACTCATTAAAAGGAACTAGCGGCAATCTTCCACCAGGATCTTCTTTTTATAGCCATTTTCCACTAAAGTGTGTGCTATATTGCTGCAAAAAATGGAGGAGTACGAATGCGCAAATATGCGGCAACGTTAATCACGACGATGAAAAATCGCCAGGTCTACAAGATGGACATCGCGCTAAAAGTAATAGGCACCCTGATTTTGGTCATTGCTTTGCGCGAAACATGGGTAGCGATCTACAACAGCCAGTCTGTTCTCGCGGAAAGTTCGGGTGTTTCGTTGCAAAGCATGGCCACCTATACGATAATATCCGTTCTGCTTCAAATGGTGCTAGCCTCATCTGTATCGAATGAAATTTCTTCACGGGTCGGCAGCGGGGACGTTGCTTCTGATTTCCAGAAACCTTGGAATTTCCTGTACTACCATTTGGCCAAATCGATAGGTGAATCAATATCCGGAATCATCTTTGTCGTACTGCCTTTGTTGATTTTTGCGGCTATTCTGTTTCAGCTGAGCTTTCCAACGGGCTGGCAATCCTTGATTTTTATGTTGAGCTGCTTGTTTGCTTATCTGATCTCGTATGCAATTGCCTTTATGCTAGGCCTGCTCGCGTTTCTTTTTACGCAAATTTGGGGGTTTCAGTATGTGCTCAATACGGTCGTCCAGTTTTGTTCAGGATCATTCATACCTCTTTGGCTGTTTCCGGAAGGCTTGCTGCAGGTTATTAATTGGCTTCCTTTTCGCGGTATGTTTCATATTCCTTTATCGATTTTTATTGGCAAAATTTCCGGGGTTGAACTGCTAAACGGACTTCTTTTTCAGCTCGTCTGGGCTGTGCTGTTGCTTGCATTGGCTCATTATTCGCTGAAATTAATGGAACGGTTATTGATTACGACAGGAGGCTAAGCAATGGTTAGGCACATCAAATTATATTTTTTGCTGCAGTGGGCCAATCTGAAATCTTCCATTATGTACCCCTTCAATTTCTTGACTGGAGTGTTCGGAGTGGCCGTCGTCGGTCTCGTCAATTTCGTGTTAATCTGGGTTCTCACCCGCAAAGTTCCATCAGTGGCAGGCTGGGATTTTTATGAGCTCGTGTTTCTGTCATCGATCTTTCAGGTGACGCATGCGTTCTTTATTCTCACTTTTCAGCAAATTCGCCGGATAGAAGGGGTTATTAGGCGAGGAGAGTTTGACCGCTTTTTGGTCAGGCCGCTCAACCCTTTGTTCCAATACTCCACTTATTACTTGACGTTTGCGGGCTTCGGCGATCTGCTTTCCGGAATTATCGGACTATCGTACTCCGCCCCTCATGTCACCGATTGGAACATATTATATCTGGTTTATTTATTGATAGTCATGGTCAGTGGGGCAACAATTCAATGGTCGATCTACACGCTAGTCGGTTGTATCGCATTTTGGTCTCTGCAGGCGGACGGCGCACGTACGATTATTAATCCGTTCGTATTCCAGTTCAACCAGTTTCCTTTAACGATATACAATAAGGGAATCCAGTTGATTCTAACGTTCGTTTTGCCGATTGCTTTCATCAGCTTCTATCCTTCCTCCATGTTTTTCGGCAAGGAGGCGGAGGTGCCCTTTTCACCGTATATGGTATATGCGCCACCGGTAGTGGCTATTTTCATGGCATGGGTTACGTATAAGTTTTGGAACCGCGGAATTAATGCCTATAAAGGAGCGGGATCGTAATGAATACAATTGAAGTCAAGAATCTGGTAAGAGAGTTTAAAATGTACGGAAAAAAAACAAGATCGTTCCACCTGCTTAAATCATTGTTCGAGCGAAGCGGAACTGTAACCCGAGTGGTTGACCACATAAATTTTAGTATACAAGAAGGGGAGTTTGTTGGTTACTTGGGGCCGAATGGCGCTGGCAAATCGACTACGATCAAAATGCTCTCCGGCATCTTGGTGCCAACTTCAGGAACCGTCAACGTGATGGGACTCGAGCCGCATAAACATCGGAAGAGGCATGCCCAGCAAATCGGGGTTGTGTTCGGGCAAAGAACCCAGTTGTGGTGGGACTTGCCTCTGATCGAATCGTTTAAGTTACTCGGATCGATTTACAACATACCCAAGGAGAGATGGAAGTATAACCTGGATATGTTCACCGAGATTTTGGGCATGGAAAACTTTCTCCAAACACCGGTCAGGCAGTTGAGTCTAGGGCAAAGAATGCGAGGAGATATCGCGGCCTCCCTGCTTCACGATCCGAAACTACTATTTTTGGACGAACCGACGATTGGGCTTGATTTGATGGCGAAGGAACGCATACAGGATTTTTTGAAAAAAGTAAACGTGGAGAAGAAACTTACGATTATCCTGACCACGCACAATCTTGATGATGTTGAGAAACTGTGCAAACGGGTTATTTTTATCGATAAAGGTAAAGTATTGTTTGACGGAAGCTCGGTTGAAATGGTCAATCGATTCGGCGAACATCGGTATTTGATTGTTGAAACGTCCAATTGGAATGAGATCGGTTGGAAGGGGCCGAGAGTAGAACGTTCGGAAGGCAACCGGCTCTGGTTCAAAATTGATGACGATGCCGAAGTCGCGGTCATGGTGCGGAAGCTTTCTGATGTACTGGATATCCAYAATCTAACCGTCCAGGAGCCAAAAATGGAAGATATCATGAGGCAGCTATATGCTAGAACCGAAGTCTCACTCCCGGTGGAGAAGCACGCTTTAGTGTAATTTTTGAAATTTATGATAACTTTAAAGAATTTGATTTTGTGATGAGGTGACGCCGAATGGTACATGCTTACCTGTACATTACCAAAATGCGAATACTAACGATCCTAGCTTATCGATTTGAGGTATTCGCATCGATTGGGACGAACCTGATCATATTGATTACCTCGGTCTTTCTATGGAAGGCTGCATACGGTGGCGGAATCGTCCAATCGAACACGTTGGAGTTGCAGGACCTGATCACGTATACGGTCATATCTATTATGCTAACCTCCATCTTTGCATGCGGCGTTCAGGATACGATTTACTCCAAGATTCGCGAAGGCCAGATCGTGACGGATTTCTACCGTCCGATCCCTCTTCTGACCAGTTACTTGGCCGATGACCTTGGCAGCATGCTCAGCGTACTTGTCAACCGAGTTCTGCCGCTCTTCCTGTTCTCCTCGCTGTTTTTCGGTGTACCTCTGCCAGAGTCCGTGACGGGGCTTCTGTTGTTTATCCCCAGTACCCTTCTCAGTTACGCCATCTTATGGTTGCTTAGTGCGTTCGTGGGACTAATCGCCTTTTGGGTGATGGAGCTAGGCAATATGGGCATGGTGAAAGATGCGATCGTCCGCGTGCTGTCCGGCAGTTTTGGTGCCGCTGTGGTTCTTTCCGGATTCGGTGCAGACCGTATCGAAGTATCTCCCTTTTACTATTTATTCTTCTCCCACAACACAAGCATTCACKGACCGTTGGGAAAACGAGCATCACGTAATTGAATATTTATTTCGGGTGGATAAGTGGTCGGGTACTCTTAAAAAGAGACAAACGAAAGTGTAGAAGCTGAATTTTACCCATTTGACAATTTACCAGAAGCTTCTAGTGAGCTTTTTGCAAGACATTATCAAAGAGTATTTAATGATTTTAAAAAGTTCGATGGGAAATTAAATTTGGAATAGTTATCGGAGTTTAGCTTACGGAAAAATTTAGTGGAGGAGCTTGCATCTCTGCAGTTCCTCTATTTGTTCATTCAAGTAACGGGCAGTTATCTATGGCTTAACTTACATTAAAAGGAATCCCTGCATATATGCGAAGAAATATGTATCACCGATATT
>NZ_JBFTPF010000153.1:0-5179 GCF_056398345.1 Paenibacillus sp. 01T442 | reverse complement strand
ATCAAGGGGAAGTCATAGTAGCCCTTCTTCAGGACTCGGAGGATAATAAATATACGAAGAAGTTTCTTCTCGAAGAGCTTTACCAATCCAATAATGAAAAGTACATACCTCTCATTTCCACGTATCTGAAGGATGATAATAAAGTGGTAAKGGATACCACTATCAATTTGCTTAGGGAATATCCTGGAGCTTTACCTTTTGTGAAACCATATCTTATTCATAAGAAGCCTGCAATAAGAGAGTCAGCGGTGCAACTCTTGAACAGCTGGAATGATGAGCCTTCCCATATAGAGCTCGAGCTATTGCTACACTCAGAAAAAAATGAAAAAATCAAAATGCTTATTCTAAATATTTTAAAAGAAAAGCCGGAGATCACACATCAAGAACCGATTAGCCAAGACCATATCTCATCCTATTGCAGGGCCAAACTCGTACATGCTAAGCTTCAACAACTTGACTGGATTCCATTTGATGAATTACCGCTTATCCGATTAAAAGAGAATCAACACATTATTGAACCTGTCATTAGCCAATATTTGTTCTATACGTATGCAATTCAGAATGAGATCGTTATGAATTGGGAAGCTCGGTCGGTGGCAGAACATTTGGAACCGGAGGACCTTTCTCAAGTTGCTTGGTCTCTATTACAGCACTGGCTAGARTCAGGTGCCGATGTTCAAAAGAAATGGATTATGGCTTTTGCGACCATGTTTGGCGATGAGCGATCGATTAACCAACTTCACTCTTGTATTCTGAAGTGGCCATTAGAGTCGAGAATAGCTCTAGCGGCAGACACAGTGAAAGCATTAGTGCTTTCAAAGAAGAATTCTGGCTTACTTATTGTTGATCAATTGGCTAGGAAGAGCAAGTTTAAGCAATTAAAGAAAACAGCTCAGGAAGCTTTAGCTAAAGCTTCTAAAGAACTTGATATCGACCCAGAGGAACTTGCCGACCGCATCATTTCTAATCTAGGTTTCAATTCGACTGGTCAGCAAGTACTCCAATTTGGCGATTCAGAGCTGAAGCTGATACTTACGAAAAAGTTGGAAATCCGAATTGAGGATGCAGAAGGCAAAACCTACAAATCATTGCCGACTCCAAGGAAACATGAGGATGTAACGCAAATTAAATTAGCAATGGATGAATTCAAACAGTTGAAGAAAGAGCTGAAGCTTGTTAAGGATTCCATCGCAATCCGCTTAGAACAAGCAATGTCTACGCGGCGGTATTGGACGAAGCAAGCGTGGGAATCGCTTTTTATAGAGAATGCCATCTTACATTTCTTTGCACGCTCTTTAATTTGGKGGACGTATACGGAGGGGAAAGAATTGCAGAAATCCTTCCTTTATCTGGATGATGGGAGTTATATTTCTGCGGATCATCGTGTAGTTGTTCTGGAAGAGAATAGCTATATTCGACTTATTCACCMGCTAGAATTGATTCAAGCTTCCCTTGAATTATGGAGAGAGCAGTTGGAAAAGCTTGAGATTACTCAACCTATCGAACAATTGAATCGAAAAGTTTTTATTCCTGAGCATAACGATTCCCTTCGTGTTGAGGACTTCGGTGGCGTGCAAGTAAATGGATTCTCGTTACTAGGGAAGTTAACAAAGGCTGGTTGGCAACGCGGTTCCATCGTCGATGGGGGAGGTTATGATGAATTTTTCAAAGAGAATGAACACTTTGGGGTTGGCGTGAAATTATCTTTTAGTGGAACTTCGGTAGGGTATGAGGATGAAACTGTGACGGTATATGATCTAGTCTTTTATATAGCTGGTAAAGTGAAGAGAGGCCCTTACATTTACAGTGACATTCAGGCGGAAGATCTGATACGCCCATCGGATATTCCAAATCATTTTTATAGCGAAATTTTGTATGAAGTAGATCAAGCGTTGTCAGCACGAGTTGGCTTTGTGGAAGATTGGAAGTAAAATAGGGTTGAAAAGAGTTTTTCAAATCGGAGAGGATGAGTTAGAAATGGCCATAAACCATGAATCTCAAATTGGAGAAGTTCTGTCGACCAGCCGTTACGCAACACATTCTTTTAGTAAACAGACTTTCGAGGGCATTAAGCTACTGGCTGGACTAGGCGTGGAAGGCGATGCACACATGGGAACAACAGTGAAGCATCGCTCACGTGTTGCGCAAAATCCGGATCAACCAAATCTTCGCCAGGTTCACCTCATTCATTCGGAGTTATTCGACGAGTTAGAAGTTTCAGGTTTTCACGTAGAGCCCGGTCAATTGGGTGAAAACATTACAACATGTGGCATAGATTTACTTGGATTACCAACCGGAACAAAGCTAACCATCGGTGTGGATGCTGTCATTGAAATTACTGGACTCCGCAATCCATGTGCGCAAATTGATCATTTCCAGTCAGGGTTGTTGCAAGCCGTATTGGATCATGATGCAAATGGCAACCTCGTCCGAAAGGCCGGAGTGATGGGGATCGTGTTATCTGGTGGAGACGTTCGAGTTGGTGATGAAATCCGCGTTATCTTACCTGTGGAGCCCTATCGTCCGCTCGAACGAGTATAGAGAATGAAAGGAAATCGGGATGAAAACAATTGGATTAATTGGTGGTATGAGTTGGGAATCCTCTTTGCTCTATTACCAAATCATCAATCAGCGGGTAAAGGAAAAATTAGGTGGGCATCATTCGGCCAAAAGCCTCATGTATTCGGTGGATTTTCATGAGATTAAGACGCTTCAGCATGAGGGTAAATGGGAAGAAGCGACAAGCGTCATGATCGATTCCGCTCAAAAACTGGCATCTGCCGGTTCGGATTGTATCGTCATTTGTACGAATACGATGCACAAGATGGCCAAAGAAGTTGAAGACGCCGTATCCATCCCGTTGCTTCATATTGCGGATGCAACTGCCATGGAGATCGTAAAAGCTGGCATTAAGAAAGTTGCTTTACTCGGCACAGCCTTTACGATGGAACAAGATTTCTACAAAGGCAGACTTGTTGAGAAATATGATCTTGAAGTACTCGTCCCTCCTGCAGCCGCAAGGAAAATTGTTCATGATATTATCTACGAAGAGTTATGTCTCGGAACGATAAAGGAGGATTCCAAGCAATCCTATATAGAGATCATCCGAGATTTAGTCAATGAAGGGGCAGAAGCAGTTATTTTGGGCTGTACGGAAATTACGCTTTTAATAGCTCAACAGGATGCGTCGGTTCCATTGTTCGATACAACGAAAATTCATGCTGAATATGCGGTTGATTTTGCATTAAGGGATGTTGAACATGATTTATGAGATAACGACACGGTGGGATGAAGCGCTTTGGGAGAAAGCGGAGCACGTATACAATGAAGCCTTTCCTGAACATGGTAGAAAAAATCGTACACTCATTCGAAGCATGTTCGAAAGAGGGATCTGTATGCTGCACACGTGGAGCCTTGATGAAGATGTGGTTGCAATGGCGCTTACCGCTTTGAATATCAAAGCACGAATTCTTATTATCGATTATATTGCGGTTCGCCAAGAGCAGCGAGGTCATGGTGTAGGTTTGGCATGTATGCGTGACATTCGAAATTGGGCAGAGAACGAAGCAGGCTGTCTGGGCATCGTCATTGAGGTCGAGGCGGAACCTTCCAATGAAAATGCGGATCGAATTCGATTCTGGGAAAAAGCCGGATTTCATTTGACCGATTATGTGCACTCCTACATTTGGGTCCCTGAAACCTATCGGGCTATGTATATGAGCTTTGGGTCGTTCGAACAGCATGACGGGAGACAATTGTTCGATTATATTACTGAGTATCATGAGAAAGCCTATCGTGTAAAAGGGTAATGAGAATAGCCCACTCCTTGATTAGGAGGGGCTATTTCTAATAATCTTTTTGGTTGCGCTATATTTGAATAGCATACGTAATAGTGGTGGTACCGCAAAGAAGATGAAAAAAGTGCGAAATAACTGATAGCCAACAACCACGGATAAATTAGCATTAATCTCGTGAGCGATGATCCCCATCTGGTCCATTCCGCCTGGTGCGAGACTAAGTAAAGCCGTTGATTTGGAGATGGCATGCAGCTGCATAAAAATAAAACTGAGTCCAAATGAGCCTAGAAGAAGGACTAGACTACTGCCAATTGCAAGCGAAATGATCTGGACCTTGTGGTTGAGTTGGGCTGGTTTGAGCATTAATCCTACCTGGATACCAATCATGATCTGTGCTGCGTTAATTATACTTGTTGGCAACGCCGGTCCATGAAGTCCTAGGAGTTGAATGATTGCCGTACTGAAGGCAGGGCCGAGCAAAAAGGCAGTTGGAAATTTGATTTTATGACCTAGAAGTGCACAACTGATGCTGACTACGGCGAAAATGAAGAAATTCGGTGTTAGGGCACCCCAGCTTGCAGACGTAGTCGTTACCGATTGAATCAGAGTTTGGGCGGTATGCTGATTACCCATAATCGGACTAAACACCAGCAACGGCACACTGATAACGATCATCATAAGGCGAATGACTTGCAAGACGGTCACGATAGTTAAATTGATACCCTCTGTCTCTTCCGCCAAAATAACCATTTGTGTAAGCCCGCCAGGTATGCTTCCGAGCAATGCTGTTTTGAAGTTAATCCGAGATAGCTTGGATATGACGTAGGCAAGTAATACGCAGAGTAGCATTAAAAGCAATGTCATGAGCAGCATGGAAGGCAGTTGAATCGCCATTTCATGTAAAGCTGTCGCGGTCATGGAGAGACCTATCGTGTATCCGACAATGATGAGTCCTGCATTTCTAATCGGGGTAGGCCATGCATATCGCTCTTTGAACACATTGGAACCAATCAATACCGCGATCATCGGGCCAAGCAGCCACGGGATGGGAATACGTAGAAGTTGGAACAAGTAACCACCTAACAGGGCAGTAATGAGAGCTATGAACAGCTTCATGGGTTTATTTAAGGAAATCTTATTTATTGCCATGGATCCAATTCACCACCTTGACAGAACTGTACTTATGTTAGCACAGTTCTACTATGCGTTCAAATAGGTCACATTTAAGGCTAAAACCAACACGGAAAGTCGAGGTAATTCATCGTGATTTTAAGAAGGATGTATCGTGCGGAATGGCAAACAGGGATGAAGGAAGTAGGTGTAAACGCACTAGAACTAGACAAACAAGCACGATTGTTGGTAGCCCAAGGTGAGCTAATGAC
>NZ_JBFTPF010000152.1:0-5246 GCF_056398345.1 Paenibacillus sp. 01T442 | reverse complement strand
GGTAATTATACCAATTATTTCTAATTACAAATATACTTTACAAAATCTTTACTCAGTTATTTCCGTATTTCTAATTACAAATATACTTTACATAGAGATTCTTTATAATTTTCGATGCAACTATTATTTTGAAGAGTCGTCTATTTTGTTGGAAAGAAACGAAAAATGTAAATATGTAAAGGAGTGGTTCCAATCATGAAGAAGCTTCTTGTTTTCGTCATCCTTTGTTTAAGCATACTTCTTGCATCCTGCTCATCAGGCAATCAGGCAACTGTACGCGAGCCTGCAAGCACTCCCCAACCGAACGTCGCATCGGTTCAGCCCAACCAGCTGTCAAACACAGCTCCACCTGTTGCGGAGGCATTCCCTCAAACAGTAAATCTGTCCTTTCAACCTATTCAGCTGAGCCAGTTACAGGTAGGTAAGCCACAAGCAGAATGGGCAAGTGTACGTAGCCTTTCGTTCGGAGCTTTCCAAGGAAAGCCAATCGAGTTGACCATTTATCAACAACCGAAAGACGAAGCTTCGCTTCTACCGCAACAGTTGGACATTGAAATGAACCTGCAAGGAAAAATATACCTGATTAACAACGTTTCCCACGATCTACTAGATAAAGAAGCAGTCAATAACACAGTCGTGTTCAACCAAACATATTCGTCCGGTTCAAAGGATTATTATTTCTTAGGCGGGGTTGAGTTGTCTGCGAACGGTCCGGGGCTCATGCTCTATATCGTCTACGATTTCTCGCAAAAAGCTTGGTATACTTTTGATCAATGGGGCAGCCCGTCTTTTAAGGACCTCGACGCCGATGGACAAAATGAATTCGTCATTGAGTTTCAAGGCATGCATTTGCAGTTGCCTGACGTAATGGTCATCCATATGCATAACGGTAACCTTCAACGAAGTGCGGCCTTTGCCGATACGTTAGCAGAAGAGAGCAGCTGGTCCGCTGGTCTTTCCGATTACAAAAGCAAAATATACGTCAAAATTTCCAAAAACTTGGATCCGCCATTCTTTGAATTCTACATTAATGACGAAAGATTTGATTCCGTTCTGGTGAGTTATCGATATTCACAAGAGAAACTGGAGAGAGTCCATTAAAAGAGCGAAGCGTTGTTTCTTAAAACAAGAAGCAGTAATAGACATCATTTCCAACCCGCACGTTGTAATATCTCTCTCACAAAATCCCCCTTAGCATTCGTGTATGCCAAACGGTCATTCTGGAATCGTTGCGCGAGTTCCGATTTTAAGTCACCATATTGCTTGGCATCCTCTGGATGATTTCTCAAATAATATTTAAAACGGATTTTCGCCCATATCTTTTGTTACATCAGCATCAGAAAAGATGTTGAATACTGCTGGTGCATCTTCAACTGACTTAAGTAAACGAGATACTTTATTAGTTTAAGCTATTGGTAAAATAGGGACAACGTCTATTAACGGAACTTAAATCCTTAGCCTCCAACGAGGATTATTTATAGGCTGTGACTTCAAAATCCACTTTTGCATATTTAGAGAAATCACCAACTTCGCCAGCCGAAACACACTTAATTTCGCCCATGCTAATGGTTTGCTTTTGGTCAGAGCTACCAGGTTTGGACGTGCCTGATGCCGTCCCAATCAGCTTATCGTTCGCATCATAAAAATGCAATTTAAACTCAATGTCATGTTCGGTAATCGAATCTTTGTCATGATCTAAAGCTAATAATCCTCGAATACCCGTATATCCGCCATCTAAGTATAAGTCGAGCAAACCAAAGTGAATATTGGCATATTTATCATCTTTAAGTATGGGAACATTTGAAGGGAAATGATTAATTGTAATGTCCTTGTATATACCTTGGTCTGTGTAATCTACAAAAGCCCCTAACTGTTCAGCTATAAATCGGACAGGAACGTAAGCGTGCCCTTGATAATTAAGTACCGCATACTCTTTGTCGTCTAAAGGGACATTTTGACCATTGATATTGAAAAATGCTGGAAACAAATATGTTTGAACTGATTCTGAAGCAATCACCGCAGTAGAGATGGATAAACACATTCCTACAACTATTCCAAGAATAAATTTCCTCAAAAATCTCAACTCCTTAAGTTAGACCTAAACAAACTATCCCAAAATTCAAACACTCCCTTTATTTACCATTACGAATTATAGACGGTACGATGAAGTAAAAGTTGCTCTTACCATTCCAATTCTTTTACAAAACTTTTTACCACATAATTCCATTAAACAGTCCTTGGATAACAAAAGGAAACCCCACAGCTACGAGCTGTGGGTCTAGTAATATCGATACGGTTAGGTGGTTCAGGGTTGACTGCCTGACTCACCATCTTCGAAATCTTCCCTAGTATCCTCATAGTCACTATAATTGTCAGGTCTTGGAGCCCTTGTTCCATTGAAATCTCCTGGAACCAACTCATGAACAACTGAGTAGAATGCATGTTGTAATCTCCTTGGTTTTGTTTTTGGATCCGACGCTCGCCAGCAACTGAGATCCATTAACATCATACCAAGGAGCCTTTTTATTGTTCAAACCTCGTATTTCGTTCTACGCTCATGAATTTTGAACATTAACACAATCTTTTCAATCGTTTGTTCAACAAAACAATAATGTCATTGAAGCGCACCGCGTAAGCGAAGAAGGCTACTACTGGATAAGGGTAAGTGTCACAACAGCCATAGAATTGAATGCTTTGCTCGAAGAGCTTTTAATATACGGCAATTACAAATTAAGCCTATCAATTGGCCAAATGAAATAGGGGAATTACTAAAATACTTAAATATACTTAAAAATATCTTTAATTAACTTATAATTCATGATAATATTACTTATAAGAGGTGATGATGATGTATCAAGAAGAACGGTTACTGAAAATACTCGACTATATTAATGAACACCATGCGATGAGTGTTATGGACATCTGCTCTCTTCTAGATGTATCTAGGGATACAGCCCGAAGAGATATTGTTAAATTAGTACAAGAAGGGGTCGTTATTCGTACACATGGAGGCGTCGCTTTACCTCAATTGAAGAAGGAAATTGCCTCCTATCAGGAACGTTTAATTGACGAAACAGACAGTAAAAGTAAAATTGGGAAGATAGCAGCTAAACTAGTTCAAGATCGGGAAACAGTCATTTTAGACGTATCAACTACGGTACAGTCTGTAGCAGAACAAATTTCAGCTAAAAATATTACAGTTGTCACACATTCCATAGACATTGTAGGGATTCTCTCAGGACGGGAAGATTTGCAAGTATATGTGCTAGGTGGCTATTTACATACCAAAAATCGGTTATTATATGGACCTTCCGTCATTGATAAACTAAGAGAATTAAGAGCTGATAAGGCATTTATCGGCGCTACATCTATACGAACTGATGGGCTTTACTTTCCTTACGAAGATGATGTTTCTGTAAAAAAAGAGATGGCCCGCAGATCGGATCAGGTAATCGTCGTGGCTGATTTCACGAAGTTTACAAACAAATCGGTTTATCGTTTAGATTTTGACTTTGTGGATATTTTGATTACCGATCAAGAAGTGCCTAACGAAATAAGAGAAGTACTCCATAATAAAAATATAACGATTATTCAATGTGAAGAGAAAGACAAATACGAGGAGGATAACAATGATGAGTCTTAAAATTTTGCACAACGTAAACGTAATTCAACCAGACGACCTTGTTCTACCTGCCACACTTTGGATAAGAAACGGAATTATTGAAAAGATAGAAAGTGGTCTTTCTTCTCTTCCGGAGGGCGAATATGAACTTATGGATGGCCAAGGACATTTATTGATACCTGGTATGATCGACGTGCATATCCATGGTGCTAACGGGTTCGATATGATGGATGGCAGTGAGGCGAGTATTCAGGAGGTTTCGCGTGCTTGTGCTGAAACGGGCTGCACCTCATTTCTGGTTACCTCCGTTAGCTCTACAATTGAAGAATTACTAGCCATGATTCGTAGTGTGAAACGTTTAATCGGGCGTGAAGTCGGGGCCAAAATTGCCGGGCTTCATCTAGAGGGTCCGTACCTGAATCCGAAGCGTAAAGGTATGCAAAATGAACGGTTTTTACGACATCCGAATCTTACTGAAATGAAAGAAATTTTTAACGAAGCAGATGGACTGATTAAGATGGTTACAATAGCCCCAGAATTACCTGGCGGGATGGAGCTCATCTCTTTTCTGAAAGAAAATGGCATTATAATCGCGGTTGCGCATTCGGATGCCACATATGAGGAAGCAAAGCAAGCCTTTGAAGCCGGAGCGAGTCACGTAACGCATTGTTTCAATGGCATGCGTCCGATTCATCATCGTGATCCCGGTCTGGTTGTAGCCGCTTTTGAAGAAGAACATGTAAGCCTCCAAGCAATTGTGGATGGTATTCATTTGCATCCTGCGATCGTTAGAATGATGCATCGTCTGAAAGGACCAGATGGCATGGTACTTATCACAGATGCTTTGCAAGCCATGGGACTAGGTGATGGGAATTATGTGTTCGGTGGACATCATGTTACGGTTTCCGACGGTGTAGCTCGACTAGAGGATGGGACTTTAGCCTCCAGTACGGTTACGATGAATGAGGCACTTCGTCTAACCGTAGAAACCGGCATTTCTTTAAAAGACGCGGTTCAAATGGCTTCAACCACACCTGCACGAATATTAAGTCTTGATAACCGAGGCAGAATCTCCACGGGCTTTGACGCTGATCTTGTCTTGTTAAATGAACAATTCCAAGTGCAATGGACAATGATTAAGGGTCATATCATCTAATGTTTGAGTAAATTCTCTCTAAGCAGGAATCATCGAAATCCTCGATTACCAATACGCATACTTCACATTAATACAATTTTCCATACATTGATTATTCGTGGATAAATAAGATTCCCCTGCAATTAACATAAGGAAAGGCAATCGAGCCAAAAATGACCGACTGCCTTCTCTGGTGCTGCAAAAGATTCAACTTTAAATCTAGTCCATGCCCAATGTAATGAATATGGTTACCATGACTCATAAATTTGTTAAGCAAAGAGCTGCCTCGCGGCCAATGTCATTTAGTTAAGGCGCGGGTTCAAATATCAAGAAAAAGAGCAGGTTATCGAAAAGATAGCCCGTTCTTTTTTTTGCACGAAGAAGAGAAGTAAGACTTGACAAGTACGTATAAATGTGTGGCGAAGCCCCTTGAAAAACGTAAGACTTGACAAGTACGTATAAATGTGTGGCGAAGCCCCTTGAAAAACG
>NZ_JBFTPF010000151.1:0-5416 GCF_056398345.1 Paenibacillus sp. 01T442 | reverse complement strand
CTCCAGACATTGTTTGCTAATCAATTAGACGGAGCTATCCACCAATAGTTTCCATTTTACTTATAAAAATAATGAAAAAGGACTGCCCGAGGGCAGCCACTTCGATCTTCTTCATTTAATTTCCGGTTTCCCCTGTAATATGCCTTGCAGAATCACTTCCAACCCCCAACGAAAACGTTCTTTACCTTCCGCAGAGGTCATCTCTTCTTTCAAACCGCTGAGCAATGGGTATCGCTTGGCATCCAGTGTTTGATAAGAAGCTTTAACTGCTTGCAGGGTTGTTCCTACTTGATTGCGAGATGTTTGTTCGAAAGCTACGGAGGACACATACAGAAGCAATAGATCAATTCCCCATGCTGCAGATGTGGCACCGACACCAGCTTCATTCAATTGATGAAGCATATACTCGGTAAGGCCTAGAGAGTTATGCCCAACCGGAATTGTCGTAAGTGCGAGCTCAGCGATTCCTGGCGCATCGAACAGAACCATTAAATACGAGTCTAACACATCGAATAGCCGCGATTGCCAGGTACCTGAATCTGACATTGGGAAAATCACTTCCGCGAGCCCAGCATCCAATACATACGCACTTAGCTCCTGTTGATTGGATACATACACATATAAGGATGATGGGCCAGTATCCAACGCCTTGGCGATTTTCCGCATGCTTAGTCCAGTTGAACCTTCGCTCTTCACTAACCCCAAGGCTGTTTCCACGATGAGTTCTTGACTTAATGGTTCTTTAGCCGGGCGTGAACGACGGCTTACAACTGTTCGAGTTGGTTTATTGGTCATGATACTGATTCATCAGCTCCATCATTTTAGGTGCGGCATCTTCGCCAAAACATAGCGCAAGATTATCATCGGACATTTTAGCAGATTCTGCTGTGTATGGATACATTTTCTCTTCATAGGCATGAACAGCAGCGCTCAAATCCTGATGCTCAACAATGGACAATGCCAGTTCAGCAGCATCAAGCATCGCCAGATTCACACCTTCGCCTGCAAAGGGAGACATCAAATGCGCGGCATCACCGATCAAGGTAACACCCGGTTTGTGTGTCCATGTAAGCCCGACAGGCAACATGTAAATACGTCTCGGCAAGATTGGACCTGTCGCGGAACTAATGTATGTCGTTAGCGATTCATCCCAATCGCCAAAAAGTTTCAACAACTGATGCTTCGCCTCCTCAGGCTGATTAAACGGAATACCACTTGTTTCAACCCAATCTTGTTCAACTCGAAAAGCTGCATACACACAAAGTCGACCGTCGCCATTCAACTGTCCTAAAATGCCCTTATGATCTGACAAAGCAAACATTTTGCCACGTCGATTAAAAGCTGCAATCTCTGGATGCTCAACAGCTACATTATTTATATATAGTTCAACCATACTAAGTCCTGTATACGTTGGTACTGCATCAGTCAGTAACGGTCGTATACGAGAGAAGGCGCCGTCTGCGGCCACAACGAGTTCAACAATATCCACATGTCCATTCTCAAAATGAAGTTCATGCTGGCCATTATCCTTAGGTATGGCTTCGTTTAGATTGTAGCCCCAACGGATGCAAGATGGGTCGATAGCGTTCAGTAATAGCCCACGGAGCGTACCACGATCAATTTCGGGGCGTTCTCCCTCCTTTGAATCTGCCACTTCATCAAGATACACCTTGCCAGTTTTATCAAGCAGACGGAAATCTTCCCCTTCATAGCGAGCTAATGCCTGGAATTGTTCAAGTAGACCAGCTTCTCTAAGTGCTCTTTGTCCCGATTCTGGATGTATGTCTAACGAACCACCTTGCTGACGACTTGCTGGTGATGCTTCACGTTCATAAACCACCGTCTTCACGCCATGCTCCTGCAAAATTCTAGCAAGTGTTAACCCGCCAGGACCAGCACCTATAATTGCGATACGATGTTGTTCATTTTTATTTGTCATCATGGTGTGCACCTCGGTATTAGATTTGGAATGTCATGACTTAGTTATACCATAACGAACACCGTTCGTAAAGTACACCGTTCGCTTTTTATAGCTTCTTTCCCCTATATATCAAAATAAAAGGCTACGCCATCATCTCTAGATGAGGAGATTGGTGCGTATACGATCTGTGTAGAGGCGTGAGATAGGTGAAAATGATAGGTAAAAAATGGAACGATTGGAATACCACTCTCGCTCAGAGGCGCGGTGTCTCTTCACCACACCCAAGTTACTCATGGTCATGGTCATGGTTACACAATCGTAAATTGATGGAAATAGTACAGTTAAATTCGAGCTATTCTCCCTCAAAAGTGGAATAACTGGAAATTATGTAGCTATTTCTGCACTTTCTCTAAAGAACTGGCGAATACTCGAAATATAACTACCTTTTTTCCATCTAATCACTCTTTTCCCCCGTAAGTCGTGAAATTAGCTGTAGAATTTAYAGTTAAACAAAGATAGGAGCTTTCTTATCTGCTTCACTTTTAACTGGCACAGGACCAGAGGAAATATTCTTCTTCCAAACATATAAATGCCTATACAAACAAAAAATCCGCCTCGCGGCGGATCATAAACCAACTATATGTTTTTGTTTAACATCATTTCAAGGACGAGTTTATCGATCTCGGATGTGGCTTCATTCCCGATCCGACAGAAGTTGTCGATCGTTTTCTCCGCGTCATTTTCGATAAAGCCATTCRTAGAGGATATGGTCATTCCCTTCGAAGCGAGAAGCGCAGATTGGACCGCCGCACTCGTACAAGTGGCAACTTTCATCGCACAGCCGCCTTTGGCACCATCACACATCATCCCAGTTACATTGCCGAGCATGTTTTGAATGGCCGCTTTAATTTCGTTGATCCCACCGCCGAGTAGATAGGTAATGCCACAGCTTGCACCTGTACCCGATACAGTGACACCGCATAAAGCAGACAATCGACCGAATTTGGATTTGATATGAATCGTAACTAGGTGACTTAGCGCAACTGCACGAATGAGTTGCTCCTCCGAAGAGCCAAGTTTCTCCGCTGCCGCAATAACAGGATTCGTCGCAGCAATACCTTGATTTCCGCTGCCCGAATTCGCCATAACAGGCATGCTCGACCCAGCCATACGACCATCTGACCCTGCGGAAGCAAGCGCCATCGCATGAGAGATAAGATCATCAGACAAAATGCCCCTTTGCACATTCTCTTTAATCGTCTTCCCGACTTGGAGACCATAGTCATTCGCTAATCCGTCTAATCCTGCTTTACGGTTCAATTCAATACTTTGCTTGACCAGTTGGAGTTCAGTGAGATCAACTGTTTTGATGAATTCTACGATCCCATCGATCGTAAGCTCGCCACGTTCCTCTTTGGAACTCTTGAAGCTTGCATTTGCGCAGCCGCCTGATTCTACAACTTGACCATCCACTTCAATCAGCGTGATATTGGTGTGATTATCGGTGATAATCACCTTAGCATAACTTCCTTCTGTGCTCACGATGACTTCAATATATAACTTTCTAGGAGTATCAGCGAGATGAACCACCGATAGGCCACGCTCTACCATGTCCTGCGCCATAACAACATCACTTGGCTGAATATCAGCAAGCACTTCTAATTGCTTGTCCGCATTCCCAGCAATAGCTCCTAAAGCCGCGACAAAATCAATCCCGGTTACATTCGTTCCTGGAATCCCAACGGCTAATGCATTCTTGATGATTCCTGCGCTAGCATGAACGGTAACCTTATTAATAGGACCTTTCACATAGTTTCGAGCCTTCGCTGCAGCCAAGGCGATCGCAACCGGCTCTGTGCAGCCAAGCGCGACGACGAGTTCCGTTTTTAATATGTGAATGAAAGTATTCGTATGCAAAGACGTCCCCCCCTTAATATCTAGTTGTCTATGTCTCCCAAATGATAATCAGAATATACGATAGTTTGTCAGCTAAGTTCAACTACTACTACTATAGCGTAAAAGTATGAGGAGAGTATGTTGTAAATATTAGATAGATTTTTTGTGCAAAACACAAACATTGATGATTTTAACCTTCCGCCACATCTGCTCCCAATTCACTTGCTACCTCTAACATCTTAGGAATGACCGCTTCATTCGTACCAGACACATAAATATCCCCCTGATAATGCCGGAAAGGAATCTTGATTTCCCCATAGCTCCACAGGAAGAAATCCCCCTGGATAGACATGCTGGTGGCGCCAGTCACAGTAAAAACGGATGTATAAGTGAAATCCGGTTGTGTAGCAAAGTATTCTTTACACTCTTCCAATGAAATAGATGGTACGGCTTGTTCATTTTGTTGAAAAGCTCTTGTAATGCGATAGCGTTGACTCATTGTACGCCCTCCGTGAATGTATAGTTTCATCTCATAAATGTAAATCTTGAAGCATGCCATTTTATCGTCCTGGACACAAAGCATTGTAGAACCTACGAATAGTCTTATGATAAGACAAATCTAGCATAATGCCAACTAGAGACAATGGAGTGTGGGTACAAATGGGTAAATGGAAGTCAGGAACAGTTGGATTTATATGTGGCGCCTTGTTTTTTTCAGGGCTTTCCTATGCTGCGACTGATCCAATCGGAATTGACGTTTATTTTCGAAAGCTGCAGTATTATTTCGATGGTGAGATTAAGCAACCCCCTACAGATCTTCAAGGCTTCATTTACAAAAATACGACCTATGTCCCTCTTCGATTTCTTACGGAGTCCTTAGGGAAACCCGTGAGTTGGGATAATGCGACAAGCTCGATCTTTATAGGGGATAAACCCAAACAGATTCCACTTCCAACTAACGATAATGAGAACTCCTCATCCGGCTCTGGAGTCTTACAAGTATTTCCAACAAATAATCCATGGAATACCGACATCTCTGGCTTCCCTGTTCATCAGAAATCAAAGCAGTACATCGAGTCAATCGGCTTTAATACGAGTGTGCATGCTGATTTTGGTACGGAATGGCAAGGGGCACCTATTGGGATTCCCTATACAATCGTAAACGGGGATCAACCGAAAGTAAACGTAACGTTTACGGATTATAGCGATGAAAGTGATCCTGGCCCTTACCCAATTCCCGCGAATGCACCAATTGAAGGCGGAACAAACAGCGATGGCGATCGTCATGTCATCGTGGTCGATAAAGACAATGCTATGCTCTACGAATTGTTCAATGCACGCATCACGCCTAATGGATGGCAGGCTTCGAACGGCGCAAAGTGGGATTTGAACACCAATACGCTTCGCCCTAAATATTGGACCTCTGCTGACGCGGCCGGCTTGCCAATCTTCCCTGGTCTCGTACGATATGACGAAGCCAGTACAGGCGAAATTAACCACGCACTCCGTTTCACGGTTCGGAAGACACAACGTGGATTCATAGCCCCAGCTACGCATTACGCATCGAACAGCACCGATCCTAATCTTCCACCAATGGGT
>NZ_JBFTPF010000150.1:0-5602 GCF_056398345.1 Paenibacillus sp. 01T442 | reverse complement strand
GTGGAGGCATTCATTTATATTTCCACACCCAGTTTTTTCATCTAACTCAATATTATCCCATAGGCACGTTGTCCCTAACCTTTAGCAAAGCATCGAAATCCTAAGATTTAGAGAGTATTTAAAAGAAAATCTATTCCTCATAGAGGGAGTTTAACGGAACAGGAGATTTCTCCACAAAATTGTTTATAATCAAGTGGAGAGCACTCTAACAATTTGAATGAGGTGAAAGAATGGTAAAAGCATTAGAAAATGTACATGTTGTCATTACCGGTGCCTCCGACGGCTTAGGTTATGCCATGGCAGAAGCCCTTCTTGATAAAGGGGCAAAAGTAGCAGTAGCATCCCGTCCAGAGTCAAAATTAACTGAAGCCGTAAAAAAACTTAAAGAAAAGGGATATACTACTGTTTTTGAGCTTCCACTGGATGTAAGATCAGAGGGATCGGTAGAAGATGTGGTGAAATGGGTAAAAACTGAATGGGGTGAAATTGATGTCCTTGTAAACAATGCCGGCATTGGGATGCGAACGGTTAACCCGCGTTTTCTGGCGGAGCCGCAGCCCTTTTACAAGGTGACGCCGGTAGGCTTCCGCGATCTTATCGAAACCAATCTCACCAGTTATTTTCTGGTAGCGCGAGGATTTACCCCACTCATGATCGAACAAGGAAAAGGACGAATCATCAACATTTCCATGAATCATGAGACCATGAAAAGAAAGGGTTTTGTTCCGTACGGTCCGTCGCGCGCCGCAACAGAATCGCTGTCGGCGATCATGGCGGAGGATCTGAAGGAATCTGGAATTTCGGTCAACATGTTGCTTCCGGGCGGAGCAACGGCGACGGGAATGATTCCGGATGATCTGCGCAGCGAGATCGAGGCGAAATTCCGGCTGATGCAGCCGGAGGTTATGGCGKAGCCGATTGTCTTTTTGGCTTCACCGGAAGCGGAGGGCATCACGGGGGAACGCATTGTGGCCTCCGAATTTGAAAGTTGGTTAAAGGAAAAAAGTAAATAGTAGGAGAGGCGAATACTTTCTATATAATTTTGCTCAACATTTGTGTGATTCTACAGTTGGCACTTGGTAACACCTTCTCTGGTATTACCCCAAATAGAAAATGAATTATTGTCCTAACGGAGACGTTAGTTCAATACGATTTTAAACAACTTTATTTCTTATCCGGCCCGCCACTTAGGCCGGTTTTATTGCGTTTATCGCGGATGTTTTAAAGAACTTTATTATAAGACAACAAAAGTGATTCGCTACACCGAGCCAACGTCAGAAATGCTGGATAAGCAGGCACAAAGGTACAAAGAAATATTTGAAGTTCTTCTAAAATAATACACCGGGATTTAATTTCGGGTGTCACATTCTGGGGAGTTACAGACAAGACAAGTTGGTTGAACTATCCCTCGTAAAAGGAAGAAAAAACTGGCCGTTGTTGTTTAACGAAGTGGGAGAACCGAAAAAGGCGTTTTGGACAGTCATATTCTCCATCGAAAAGCCCCGTTGAAGCCGATATTGTCGGACAGGGTTCAAACCCCTCAACTCCCCAAATCCCTTGCCCAATATATGGAACCCTTTCAAGGGTACTTAAAAATTTCGCTTCAAACATGATATGAAGAACCGTATCATAAATATTTTCAAGTTTTCTTATTGCAAAATTGAAGCCGACTACAAACAGCAGTCGGCTCTAACTTATTTCTTCTTGCGAATAAACGTATCACCTGCTTATTGGGCAAGGGAATTCTATTGTGTGCTTTCCAAGAACAGGTGTTTAAACAAAATTCTCTAGAACAACCTTGCCAATCGTCCTATTGCTCTCCAATAGCTTGTGGGCTTGGCGAAGATGCTCTGCTGAGATCGGTCCAAGTACTTCGGCGAGCGTTGTCTTCAATTTTTGATGATCCACAGCATCAGCTATCAGATTGAGCAGTAAGTGTTGCTCGATCATATCATCCGTTTCATAAAGCGAGCGCGTAAACATAARCTCCCACACGAAGGTGGCGCTTTTTTGCTTAAGCAATTTGAGGTTGAGCGGAGAGGTAGGATCATCAATTGCGCAAACGACTCCTTGGGGAGAAACGGCTTCGCTGATGCCGGCCCAGTGTATTTCCAAAGCATTCAGGCAGAAAATATACGGAACGCTTGAAAACCCAATTGCTTCAAGCTGCGGAAGGAGCGGGTCATGGTGATTAATGGTATAGTCGGCGCCCATTGATTTAACCCAATCGACGGTTTCCGGCCGGGAAGCAGTCCCGATTACAATGAGCCCCGCTTGTTTTGCAAGCTGGATGGCAATGGACCCTACACCCCCAGCTGCCCCGATGATCAGCAGGGATTTTTCTTCGTTGGCGCCCGAATATTGAGAAATCGACATTCGGGTAAATAATGCTTCCCAAGCTGTGATAGAGGTTAAAGGAAGAGCTGCCGCTTCCGCGAAATTCAAGGAAGTTGGCTTGCGCCCTACAATCCGTTCATCAACCAGATGGTATTCACTGTTTCCGCCTTGTCGTGCAATGCTGCCCGCATAAAAAACTTCATCCCCCGGACGGAACAACGAGCAGTCCGGTCCCGCCTCTTCAACAATTCCTGCAACATCCCAACCTAAAATTTTAGGAACTTCTTCAACTCTGTCTTTAGGCGCACGTACCTTAGTGTCAACCGGATTGACCGATATGGCGATAACTTTGACCAAAATGTCACGACCCGTCGCACTTGGTTTCTCCACAACTATATCTACTAAGCTTTCTGGATTTTCAATTGGAAGGTATCGGGTTAGTCCTACCGCCTTCATTGTAGCCATAATAAACCACATCCTTTCCTTACTAGTATACCCTTTGTAAGGTAATGATCAAAATACTGTTAGCCGTTACAAACAGCGCGGGGAACCATACGGGGAAGAGGGAATATCACATGCTTTTTTCTAACCATTTAATATGGTAGTAATTAATTGCGCTAACGGATAACTATAGCGGACCAACGGATGCCGATGCATCCGTTTTTAGTTCGTTTAACTATTCCAGCTAATAGCTTGTCAATATTTAATTATTAATTCTGGATTCATGAAGTGGTATACTTAAAAAAGTGCATAGGAAAGAACCGTCCTATAAAGCACGAAAAGACATTCCATATATTTCTAATTTTTTYACTTAATCTAAACGGAACGCTTCCTTAGTAGTTAAGATGGCAAAAATCCAGTGAATGAGCTTATTCACACAAGCAATTACCGCTACTTTGAACAGCTTTCCTTCAGCACGTTTCTTATCATAATAAGCTCTTAATTTTTACTTGCCTGAAGAAAAAACACTTGGATCAACACCAGCAAAGGCCACCAGTTTCTTTGCGTGATCAAACCGATCGATTTCCCCGATCTCAGCTAAAATTGTTGCAGCAATCTTAGTGCCAATACCGGGTATCGATTGGATTAAATCATATTCAACCAACTCTTCAGCCAKGGCATCTACTGATTTATTAAGGGTTGCAAGATGGTCCTGGTATTGAAGAAGTAATTCGATGAGCAGCTGCATGGAGATCAAATGGCTGGGAAAAGCCGTCTCCTTAAAGGGATTTCGCTTTGCTGCAGCCCCTAGGATTTGAGCGCGTTCCAAGCACCATGAGACGGATTTACCACGTCCAGTAAGACGCCCGATGGCAGTTGTAATCTCCATCTCGGACATTTCTAGTACATCTTTAGACGTTGGATGTAAAGCCAGAAATCGAAGGGAAACCTTTGAATAAAGGTCGCCAAACACGCCATGATATTCAGGGAAAACTTGATCTAGAATAGCCTGAAACTGTAGTTTCACTTGGACATACATACCCGTTAAAGATTCATATTGGCGAGTTAGATAGCGTAAATTCATGAGATGCTGACCCCGCTTTTTGTAGGGTTCAAACTCTTCTTTATAGTACAGAGTTCCTAATAGATGGGTATCTGCGGCATCTGTCTTTAACCGTCGCAAATTGGTTTTCTTGGCGTTATGTGAGATTAAAGGATTAATGACGATGTTCAAATACTGGTGCTCATCCAGAAACTGAACAACGGGGCTATGATAATGGCCTGTTGCTTCCATAACAATGGAGGGACGCATCCCTGCAGCTGATCCCACACCTTTAATGTAATTTAGAAAAGACGCTAACCCATCAAGATCATGATTAAACCTAAAGATCTTCCCATGAGGTACTCCACGGTCTAAAAAAGCCTGTGCATGGCTCTCTCCCTTCGATACATCCAAACCAATGACTGGATTCATGACATCACTCCTATAGTATTTTCACCGGCAACCCCTAACCTTCTTGTCTTCCACACTATCGCATGTGATACGGGATTATGTCCCAACCAGCCTAACCATGGTTGAACAAGTAGGGGGKATGAACTGAATAGCTCTCGGGATCCAAGTCCCACGGGCAGAAACGTTCGATCCCCGGCTACCGCTATCTTACGACCTTACAAAAAAGAGGTCGACCAGAAATATCTGGTGACCTCATAATACGAACGGGCAGAAGAGCACAAAATTGGGAGGATCATAATTGGTCCTTCCCTTTTTGGAAGGTCTGTAAAAATTACAAAGAAGGAATTATTACCGATGTACATGCTTATATTTAATTTACCAAACAGGAACGGAAAGGGGCTGTACCGCGTCATCTTTCGATGACGTTGGGACAGCCCCTCTGTTTACAGCCTTGCCGGCTACTGCTTCAGAAACGCCAGCGCCTCCGCATAATCGTCCCATTGCGTTTCCGTCGTATGTTCGGATTGCTTGGCCGTGCGGCTCAGTTGCAGGCGGGCAATGGAGCCAGCGGTGACGACCGCCGCGCGCTTCATCCCGTACGATTTCAGCGCCTTCTGGTGTTCCACCAGCTTCGCCTGCGATTCCGGTTTAAACGCTTTGACCGTACGCATATCGACGAGCACATCGAAGCTGCCGCCGAGTTTCTCGGAAAATCCTTTGATTTCATCGGTAATGCGGTCAAAATCGTCAGGCGTCGCTGCAGACGCCCATACGATTTCGACGATCCGGGCTGGACTGTCGATAATACGGGTGGTTGGCACGGCAGTAACCTCCGGTCTGAATGAAATGTATTTTTCCGAATTGGGTCTTTGGACCTAGTTACATCGTACCACTTGTAGATAGACTGTACAAGGATAGTATTTCCAGATTCACCATCAAGCAAGCGGAGCGCCGGCCGCGCTTTGCAGCTCAGCAATCAGCTCCTCCACTCCGCAAACCCGCTGCTCCGCCTTCCCCCGAACGCGAAGCAGGACGCTGTCCGCGGACGCTTCCTTGTCGCCGATGACGGCCACATACTCGATTTTCTGAAGCTCCGCTTCCCGGATCCTGTAGCCCAGTTTCTCGTTCGATTCGTCGGCCTCCGCCCGAATGCCGGCATCCTTCAGGCGTTGGCAGGGCTTCCCGGCGGCAACTGCATGCCGGTCGKCCACGGGGAGATTCCGGACTTGGACCTCAGACCGGAGTCGCTCGTTTTTGTGCTAAGCGCAAAATTAACGCTCTACAGGAATGTTCCCTCATAGAATAAGGATTTTCTCACGAATGCTCGCTCATTCGCAGGATTTCAAGATGCATGGTAAATAGGAGTTCAGT
>NZ_JBFTPF010000149.1:0-5962 GCF_056398345.1 Paenibacillus sp. 01T442 | reverse complement strand
CTCACTGTACTAAGGTTCTTTCGTTTCTTTTTATAGCTGAAATAAAGCATTACTTCTATAAAAAATGGTTTATTAGAAAGAAAAAGAACCCTGAAAAAATGGAAATAAAAAATATAATTGTTAATAGGAGAAGTCCATCCAATTTCTGTTCATAATTGTTTCTATGTGAATTATTCATTCTTATTCTCTCCTTTTTTCACGTTATTACTGTATTGATTCTGGACTTTTTACATTCAATTTCACGATCATCTTCACGGATGAGACGAGCCCCACCTATAGCGATAAGCAAAGGACTTGATACGAGCGCAATGCAAAGCATAATGAAAGATAGCAAAGCTGTCACTGGTCCATCTCCTTCCCTCAGTTAATAACACCAAGACTAATTAATAACTATCATAAATTTGAAGAGGACGAATGTAACCAACCAATTACTCAGTTTTTATGCCAACCAATATTGATCTAATCCATGTTCACAGAATGCTAAAGAAGAAAACATCGGTTATTTTTCATAAAAAGTGGTATTATAAATGTAAAATTGGTCTGGTTTGATCTAATATTCAAGGGGATTTTTAAGATGTGGAAACCTGATCGCAATAGTAAAAAAGCTCTATATGAGCAAATTGCCGACTATCTCGAGCAAAGAATTTCATATGGGGAATTTCCTCCGGGCAGTTTGCTGCCCCCCGAACGAAAACTTGCTGAACAATTTGATGTGAACCGCAGCACTGTCATTTCAGCATTCGCGGAACTGCGATCTATGGGGATTATCGAGAGCCGCATTGGTAGCGGAACTCGGGTAAGTACATCCAAATGGGGGGCCACTCCGAAACATACGCCAAACTGGAGTCGGTTTGCTGAAGGAGGAAGCTTTCTTCCTAACCTGCCTTTTTTACGGAGGATCCGCGAAGCGCTAGCTCATAATCCATCATTAATCGATTTTGCGAGCGGTGAGCTCTCGGCTGATCTAGCTCCAACAGATGAAATCGCTGCACTCATGAGTAATAACGCATACACGTCCTATTTGGGTTACGATAACCCTCAAGGTTCAACTCCATTAAGAGAGGCTTTGGTTGATTATCTAACTAATTATCGAGGAATACGGACAACAGAATCCTCCATTCTTATCACATCGGGCTCTCAACAATCGTTGTTTTTAATTACGCAGTGTCTTCTGTCTCCAGGTGACGCAGTCGCCATAGAAGATCCTTCCTACTGCTATTCGCTGCCCATGTTTCAATCTGCTGGCCTTCGCTTGTTCCGCCTCCCAGTCGATAATCATGGCGTACAGCCAGAGGATATTCGCACTTTATATAAAAAACACCGTATTAAAATGGTGTTTTTGAATCCGAATTACCAGAACCCAACTGGAGCGTTACTAAGTGAAGAAAGACGCAGACGTCTTCTTGATATCATTAGTGAATTAGGACTTCCTGTAGTAGAAGATGATCCATATAGCTTAACCTCGTATGACGGTGTCCCTCCTTTGTCACTCAAATCCATGGATACGACGGGTTCGGTTCTATATATTGGTTCATTCTCCAAAATCGCAGCTTCTGGCTTACGGATAGGATGGATGGTAGCTCCTCGTTCTATAGTGGAAAGGCTAGCCGATGCTAGGCAACAGATGGATTTTGGATTAAGCATCATTCCCCAGCAAGTTGCGGGGCAATTTTTACAGTCAGCTTATTTTGCTCCTCATTTGGAGCGCTTGCGAATTCAGCTTCAATTTAAACGTGATTTACTCATCGAATCTTTAGAAAAAGAACTTTCAGGTCTGATTGAGTACGTGGTGCCCGTAGGAGGCATTCATTTTTGGTGCAAATTGATTCCGAGTATTCCAGACGGTATATTGTTGGAAGAATCCATTAAGAAAGGTATCGTCATGGTACCCGGGAGTGTTTATGGTTCCGATTCGGGATACGTGCGGTTTACATTCGCTAGGGCGAAGTCTGACGAGATTGCATTGGGGATATCCAGATTTGCTGAAGCACTACGTGAGTTGATTAAATGAAGACTTAATATGAATAACCCTATCCTCCAATGAGAAAGGGTTATTTTTTATTTCAAGCATTTTGAAAGTAAATATGATCTATAACATCTGTTTCATGTTTTAAATGAGCTCGCGATTAACCAAGCTATCGGATACAGCATAAGAACCCAAAGTGAGATAATGACCAGATGCAGCAGCCAAGCGCGATTCCCCAGACTTTTGGTCATCACTAGCTTCCTCCATCCCMGTAAGTGACCATTAAAACCGACATATTATATTCCAGATTTATATGGAGCAATAGTTCTCATAATCTAGAATAAAGATGCCCCTCAACAATCACACCAGATAACTTTGAAACCGAAAAAATGCCCGTACCATAAAGGTACGAGCTACAGCCATTTAAGTTCAAACTCAGCGACATTTCATCTTCCAATCGCCGTGTGAATTGTAACTTGTTTTGTCGTTTTTCAAGTGCTAATTCTGACGTTATCGCATTTAAGTTTTGACACTTTTTGTATTATTATTTGTCATTTCATATGAAAATTGTAAGATGATACGTCGTAAAATTATTTAAGAACGCAAAAAAAACACGATACCTAATACCAATTCTTATCCAGTTTTTTCACTTCCATAAAGTCTCCGCCAAAAAGCATTAATATTAATTAAAAAATCACTTTCAACCTTATTAATTTGATCATTATGGTGTATTGGAAGGAAGGAGACAATAGATTGAACAACTAAATGATATGAAGGCAGCCGATCGCTGATGGCTGCCCTCATGCCGTTATTGCACATATCCTTTAGATTGTGCTAATTATTTTTAAATTGCTCCATCCAATTCTGCATGGCATCAACAACCTTCTCCAACTGGTCATCTTCTCCGATTTGAGGATCACTATCTCCCTTTTGCGGGCCATAGGATCCGAATTGTCCGTGATTCCCGCCATTGATCGAAACATATTCCGTTAACTCGGGAAGATTGGCTTTTGAGCTTTCCCATTCCTCAAGTTTAAGAACCCCGTCAGACGTACCTGTAATTTGCAGCGCGGCAAGGTCGGTTTCGGAAAGGCTTCCGCTCTCATCAGCATACGAAGCTAAGAAGTAGATGCCTGCCAGTTGATCGCTGTGCTCTGAAGCATATCTGGCCGCAAACGCGCCCCCTAGCGAGTGTCCTCCGATGACAAAGGATTCGCCCGGATGCTCCTTCACGAAGGAATCGGCTTTGTTTTGCCCAAAAATAGCCAGATTAAGCGGCATTTTTGCAATGTATACACGATGACCTAGCTTAGCAAGCTCGCTTGCAAACGGCGAATAGCTGCCCGGCTCAACTAATCCGCCAGGATAAAAAATAATGTTGGGCTGCATGATGCTTCCATCCGCAGGCTCGAATGTATACCCGTCTTTCCCCTCTGTTACATTTACCTCGCTGTTGCTTTGCAATGCCGACTCCGCTTTATTGCTTGGTGCGTATGTTTGAGATTTTAGATACAGGAATGATCCGGCGGCAACAAGCGCGATGAGGACGAAGCCCGCCAACAGGATGCGCAGCCATATGCGTTTTCGTTTTGTCTTTGTCACTGAGCAACTCTCCTTTGAATAACTTTCATTATTTTTCAATTGTTGCGGGCTTGGAAAGCCTCCATGTCAGATAGCTCATGTAGGCAAGCATGCCAAATAGTACAGCAATAGTGGTCATATGGGCTAGTACAACGAACATGTACACTTCCGGGCGGCTAAGCGTATACAGCATGCCTACGCCAGTAAGAACTTGGAACAAAATGAGACCAACAGCAAACTGGGCTTGCATCGTCAATTCACGATTGCTCTTGTAATTTTTGTAAATCCAAAACCACAACATGACAACCAGCAAAACCAGCAGCATTCCGGCGATCCGGTGAGTCAATTCGATTGTTATCCCTCCTGCCACTTCCGRCAGTCGACTGCCTGTGCAAAACAATCCGGTACAGGAACCTGCCGAATCGGTATGACTTACAAATGCGCCGGTATAGACCACCAAATAAGAATATACGGTCAAGCACCATACAAATTGCGAAATGCCTTGCTTGTCCTCGGCATCTGCTCGAATTTCGCAAGTCCCCGCGCCTTCTGTTCTTGCCTCGAGCCAAGACTCGTCATTAAAGAACTCGCTAAAGCGATAAAAGCGAAGCCCAAATGGAGCGCCATCACGGGGGGAGATTGTGAAAATACGACTGCTAATGCACCCATTGTGCCTTGAATGATGACAAAAACCAGTGTTAACGCTGCAAAAAATTGCAAATCTTTTCGCTGCTTCAAATACACTAAAAAAGTTAGCAGTGTAGCCACGGCCAAAATGCCTGCAGTCGTACTCACCAGCCTATGCGTGTATTCGATGACAGAAGCAAGCGTATGAGCCGGAACAAATTTCCCGTGACACAGTGGCCATTCCGTGCCGCATCCCAGACCGGACTCTGTTCTGGTGACGATGCCACCTCCAAATGTCGCGAAAAACATAAACAGCGTTGTTGCGTAACTAAGCCATTTCAACCGAGTAATCGTTGCCAGTATTTTTCACCTGCCTGTTCTTGATGCAACCATGACAATAATTTTCATGGAGGAGATACTTTGATCTCATTAAATTATATATACCGGTAGGTTAATTATCAAGACGCTTTTGATTAAAATGATGAATTGTCATAAAATATTCATGGAGGTAGTTATGATAAAAAAACACTCGCAAAGCGCGCCAGGTAGACCCAAGCATGCAAAAAATGATCCTTCCATACAAGAAATGATTATTAAGACTGCATCCAAACGCTTTATGGAGTACGGATACGAGTCTGTGTCGCTGCTTCAAATCGCCGAAGAATGCCAAGTGTCCAAGCCTGCTATTTATTATCATTTCATTAGCAAACCGGAATTATTTAATGTGGCAGTTACGACCGTCTTAAATCAAGTACATAGGCATATATCTCGTATTCTACAGGAGGCCGAACACCTCGAAGAGGGATTGGTTACAGTAGCCGAAGCACGGTTAACCAATCCCCATGCCGAAATCGAAACGATGCTGAGAGAGGCTGAGCCCTTTTTAAATGAGGAACAACTACAGGAAATAAGACAATCCGAGCATAGTATCTACCAGTTATTAGCGGATCATTTTCAAGCGGCAATGGACAAACATGTGCTTAGAGTCAACGATCCCATGCTTCTGGCAGGATATTAAATCGAGAGAGAATAAAAAAGTCAAAGACAGGTAAAGGACTCTTTCAATGTTTAAATTTAAGGCCACGTTTTGTTTTTTTGCAAATTCAAGAAACAACTGCTCAACGTGTTTCTTTTTATTAAGCAACTCATATAAGATTTTAGAAGAGACTAATACATTTTCTTCAATCGTTTGATGTTTAGATAAGAGAAAAAAATTCATTTGTTTATAACATCCTTTGGCCTTTTATCTTCATTGTAAATATCGCATTCATATATACTCCAAAAAATTAAAACACGTATATATGACTTTAATCTTTGTTCTGAATAATCGACCTTCCCTTTGTACTTGTTATAAAGATTATTAGTCATATGATAAAGTATCAAATCACCATTTTCATAACTGTAAAGCACATTTAGATATTCAGATATTATGACATCAGGGATAATAAATCGTTTATCAAAACCAAAAAAAGATGTAGTACTTAGAATTCTATTTATTATTGGAAAATGAACCGAACATTTGTCAAACTGGCGTTCAACCGTTGGTGAGCAAATCATATTGACAAACTTTTCTGTAATATCTTTTGGAACAAATGCTTCATTCAAACTTTTCTTCCAATACTATTGTCTTGAAACCAATACTCACTCCGCTTATTCCAACGGTGATATTTTACCTCACCACTCGCACTCTCGGAATCAATAACACCAGTATTAAATAAGGGATCAGAATATTGATCGACAACAACTGAACCTGATGTAAACATCTGTGTATTATTATAATTATCAGAT
>NZ_JBFTPF010000148.1:0-5991 GCF_056398345.1 Paenibacillus sp. 01T442 | reverse complement strand
ACTCGATATAATGTCCAATTTATCTAGATAGTTCTAAATAGAAATAGAATAAAGTTACTGAAAAAGTGAATTTTTGATTATTTCTTTTGGACACAATAAAACAGAGGTGATCATATGCGTTGTTTACTTTGCGAAAACGAGCAAATGTTAAAAGGAAAAAAAGCGAAATGTTTTATTTGTACCATTGTCACGCGTCGAAAATTACCTAAAACTTAATCGTACAAGCTATGGAGGTTTTTTTATTGGAGTCAAACCAGGATAAGCTATCAATTATTGCCCTTGGTGGAGTAAATGAAATTGGCAAAAATATGTACGTTATTCAATATAACGATGATATTGTCATTATCGACTGTGGTTCCAAATTTCCAKATGAAAGCCTGTTGGGCATAGATCTGATAATTCCAGATATCTCTTACTTACTTGAAAACATTGATAAAGTGAGAGGTTTGGTTATCACTCATGGACACGAGGATCATATTGGCGGTATACCCTATATTATCAAACAGTTGAACATGCCCATTTATGCTACGCGACTTACCMTTGGTCTTATTAAGGGGAAATTGAAAGAACACGGACTTCTGGGCACGACTACGCTACACGAGATTGATGCAAATACTAACCTTATATTAGGAGCCATTCCGCTAAGCTTCTTTAGAACGAACCACAGCATTCCTGATTGCTTAGGTATCGTCTTCGATACACCGCAAGGCGTAGTTGTACATACAGGCGATTTTAAGTTTGATTTAACTCCAGTAAACGAGCAATATGCAGATATTCATAAAATGGCAGCGATCGGTCAAAAGGGGGTACTTGCTCTACTCTCTGAGAGTACGAATGCGGAGAGGCCAGGCTTCACACCATCTGAACGCTTCGTAGGGGATCATATCGAGGAAGCATTTGCCAAGGCTACAGGAAAAATATTTTTATCGACCTTCGCCTCTAACGTCAACAGGTTACAGCAAGTCATTGTGGCAGCGGAAAAAACAAACCGTAAAATCGCCCTTTTAGGGAGAAGCATGGTCAATGTCGTGGAAATAGCTTTATCGCTGGGCTATTTGAGAATGCCTCCTGACATGTTAATTGAAGCTCAAGATGTGAATCGTTACTCTCCGCATGAGCTTGTTGTCCTCTGTACGGGAAGTCAAGGGGAACCTATGGCTGCATTAKCCCGCTTATCGAGTGGCACACATCGCCAAGTCGGAGTTTCTCCTGGTGATACAGTGATTCTAGCAGCGACASCTATTCCTGGTAACGAACGGAACGTAGCTCGTATCGTAGATAACTTATTCGCGAAAGGAGTTAAAGTGATCTACGGCTCCGGATCGGTAACTGGCATGCATGTATCCGGTCATGCCAGTCAGGAAGAATTAAAGCTCATGCTCACATTAATGAAGCCTACATACTTTATCCCAATTCATGGGGAGTATCGCATGCTGTATCAGCATCGTTTATTAGCTGAAGCTGTTGGTGTAAATTCAGATAACATTTTTATTATCAATAACGGCGAGGTAGTTGACTTTACAGGCTCTATCGCTCGTCAAGAGYGGCATATTCCGAATGGAAATACGCTAGTAGATGGACTTGGTATTGGAGATGTTGGTCATATTGTTTTACGAGATCGGAAAGTGTTATCTGAAGATGGCATATTGATTTTTGTGCTTTCACTCAGTAAATCGGATGGCACCGTTGTATCAGGGCCTGATATCATATCCCGCGGGTTCGTCTACGTGAAAGAATCTGAGGAATTAATGGAGGAAGTACATCGGATTGCATTAACGACCATCACACAGCTGCAAGAGACCAAAACGAACCAATGGGGGCTCTATAAACAAGCGCTTAAAGAAGCGGTTGGTAAATATTTATACACCCAGACCAAAAGAAGGCCGATGATATTGCCGATTATCATTCAGGTTTAATATTCGTGAATAAGGATGGAAAATAGCGCCATAATATAGCTAGAAGTCCATTTACCGAAAAGGGAGGGTACAACTACGATGACATCGAGTCGAGGACATCAAGGCGCACATGGCATTGGTCAAATTGCCCCGCAACTGAACAATCAAGCCGAAGCTGCGGAACAAATTCAAGGGAGTAATCAAGTAGATCAAGAGATCCAGGCTGCAGCAAACGAACATACTTCAGAGCTGGATGATATTTTCAGTAATGATAATGATAGCGACTAATTCCATCGAATTGAAATAGACCTGCTCCTGCTGATCCTGGAGTAAGCTTATAAGAATGAAGCAAGCTTTAAACAAACACATCTTATTAGTGTCAGTTGACAAGAATATGGTCCGAATAAAGTCCGCGTAAATCGCGGGCTTTTTTAGTTATTGGCGCGCCTAGCAAAGCTAGGCACAACTAATTGATGGAAGTTCAATCGAAATAAGAGCCAAGTCGCCTCATAGCTAACAGGCAACTGGTGGAGAGATCCTAAGGTTGAAGCCTTGTGACAAAGTAGCCCTGAAAGGGACAAGAGAGAGTCGAGCCTCGCGAAATTGTGGGCAAACTAACCCAGGAGCAGATCACAGATAAAATAGTGACGAAGATATTCAAAGTTTTACGACATGGCTTGCAACGAACAAATAATGCAATCGTTCACAATATTTACATACAACGCGATAAGAGATGACTCTATCGTGTAATTTATATTTTTCCAGCTACAGATGTCTCATCATTTAGCTTGCTTAGAAGTTTTTCTGATGAGACGTAGATGAATAAAAAGTGAAATAGCTAGTAGCTAGCGGTGGGATCCTCGCACGTCAGCATTCACTTTTCCTCAACTACTTAAGCACTTTAAGCGGTTCAAAATTCGGATAAACATAAGGCGAACTAGGAGCAGCGATTTTCTMGATTTGGGTGGCTGCGATTTTGAAAATATCATTGCCATTATAGTTACCATTTTGAATTGTGCCGGTAACTTTAACCCACATGTCTTTTGGGTAGTTTTGAGCTGTTGGGAAGTCAATCAGCACGCCATAGGGAGAAGCATCTGCTGAGCAGCAGCTTACTGCAAATCGGCCAACGACAAATTGGCTCGTTAACATCTTCTCCTCACGATACACGAAGCCGGTAAGCTCTATTTTTTTGCCTATAAAGTTATCCTTGAAGAGGTCAATGGTTGAAAGGATTTCCATGAAAATTTCTGGCTGTACAACGATATGATCTTTTTTATAGAGAATGACGCCCATCTTCGCAAAGTCTTCGTTCCATTCATCGGTAGTTTTGAATAACTTCTCGATCTCAGCATCTTGTGAAGCGACAGGTGGAGCATCAGGTTGAGTTGTTGGTTGAGCGAATGGCGGCGTTTTATCGCTAGTAGCAGGTTTAGGAATAACCGTAACCTTGTTCGTGTCATCTCGTGTAACCATTGATGGGCTCGGTGTTGCTGTCACTCCTAAACTATTTACATTTGGAATCGGAGTGCTCGATATTTCGGCAGCTGAAGTTACTTTGGGTTTGGCGAAATTGGATGTGCCTGCCGAAAGATTAATTCCCTTGGCAGCAACCATCGCGCTGTTTAAGGCTGTGTCCGGAAGTAAGAAGCCTATCATCAGCGGCAATACCAGAAGGCCGTAAGCTACTGAATTACGAATACGTGATCGCGTAACGGGCTGTTCACATTCACAAGCAACTGGCCTACCCCAGTAGGCACGAAGTGCCAGATAGCCTTGAAAGTTAGCAATAATATATAAGACGACTGAAGCTGTTTTCACGTAGATCATCATTCGCGGAGCGATGTAATATTGAAGAGCGTCTGATTTGACAAGGAACACAATATAACCGGAGAAGCCAAGCAAAATGATCGTACGAAAAAAATAATGTAAGCTGGTTATACGAATTTGATTCAAAGTTATACCTCCTAAAAGCTATTTTTAAGAAAAAAAATGTTCCCAAAACAGTGAACAAGCTAGTACGGTAATGGAAATTAAGAGTATTAGAAACAAGACGAATCTGGATTTAAACACGGAAAGCAGCATTAGCGTGCTCTTGAAATCAAGCATAGGTCCGAATACAAGGAAAGTAAGCAATGAACCAGGTGTAAATGACGTTTGAAAAGAAGAGGCCACGAAAGCGTCTGAGGTCGAGCATAAGGAAAGGATATACGCAAAACCCATCATAAACACGTGAGAGCTAATTGGGCCTTGACCAATGGCAAGAAGACTTTCGCGATGCATAAATACCTGAATGATGGCTGTCAACAGAGAACCGAAGACTAAATATTTACCCATATCAAAAAACTCATTGGAAGCATGGACGAAAAATGTGTTTAATTTACTTGAAATACCGCCTGAATGCTGATGACTTTCCAACTCGGACTGGCTTGCGAAACTTGAACGACTGATTCGTAGCGGATTGCTTTTGATACAACGATAAAGGATTAACCCAATAACAATGGCCACGAGGAAAGCTAGTCCCATTCGAGAATAGGCAATAGATGGTTGGTTTCGGAAAGCCATGAACGTAGCCGCGAACACAATAGGGTTAATAATCGGTCCGGTTATAATAAATACCACTGCGATGTAGACGGGCATTCCTTTCAGTATGAGCCTTCGAACAACGGGAATCATTCCGCATTCACACATTGGAAAAAGAATACCTAGCAAGCATGCAAACAAAATTCCGAGGAAAGGGTTTTTGGGAATAAATCGTTGGATCGCTTTCTCAGACACGAATGTTTGGAGTAATGAAGACAATAATACGCCAAGTAAAATGAACGGCATTGCTTCTAAGAGAATGCTGATGAAAATGGTTTTAAAGGATTGAATGTGTTCAACTGTAAATAAACTAGGTAAGAAATCAAAATCTTTTAGAAGAAGTAAAATGAGGATGAAACAAATAGCTGCCATTATTTGCATCGTAGTCCTGTATATCGTATTCGGCATTGTAAACTCCTTAATCAAAAAAATTACTACTATAACGTATGAAGTGTAATAGAGAAATAGGACATTCTTAATAAAAACAGCAGCCTGCTAAATTAAGCACTTCAGGCTGCTTTATTTCTTTATGCGTTAAAGTCAATTAAACGTCTCTCCCAATCTTCTTCCAGGGATTTTACGTCTAAATCCAAGCCTATGAGAACAAGATAAGGAGTTCCCTGATAGGATGTTGGCTGCCAGTTTATACGATTGCCTGCAAATTGCATGAGCAACGATTCAAGTTTAGCGCCAATCAGTAAATAACCTTTAGCACGAAGGAGCTTAGCCCCCCAGTCGGCTAGATAACGTTCAATAAATCGTTGATTTAACTGAAGGTCACTCGCAATAGGAATAGAAATACTCTGAATACGTGAAAAAGATGCTTTAGGTTTGTCAGACTGCTTCAATGACGGTGGGGTCTTCATGGTTTGCACTTGCATGCTTCTGTTGAAACTCAGTGTATTCGCAGACTGATATTGCATTGGAGGAATCTCACCGAAAATAAGACTTAAATCAAATTTACTATTAGACGTTGGAAGTAGCAAAGAGTGTTTATTGTATTTGCGAATTGTTTTTTCAATTGTTTTTATCTGTTTATCTGTGACAAGGTCGATTTTATTTAGAATAAGTAGATCCGCAACTTCCATCTGTCTGCGAAGCGTGTGAACCAGCTCGCGGTCCGAGGCGAAGATACTGTTATAGTCAAGTACATTCTCAGCGTCAAGTACCGTGATGACTTTATGCAGTTTCACATAAGGAAGTAATGCGGGTTCGGTGAGAGCATCGACGATTTCTTCTGGGTTGGCAACACCAGTCAATTCAATGAGAATGACATCAGGCTTGCGAACTAACAATTGTTTAATAGAACCGCTTATGTCACTCTTCTTGGAGCAGCAAATACATCCATCGAGCAGTTTGGCCAAGTTCACATCGGGTGAAGCTTCTTGAAGAAGATGTCCGTCTACATCTTGTTTGCCAAGCTCATTCATAAGAACAGCAGGTAAAAGATTGAAGATGGCAGCTTCTCGTAGCATACGGATAAGCAGTGTTGTTTTGCCACTGCCTAAAAAAC
>NZ_JBFTPF010000147.1:0-6238 GCF_056398345.1 Paenibacillus sp. 01T442 | reverse complement strand
TTATATCGGTGTGCTTGGCGTCCTCTACAATTATGTTGGAGGCTATTTTAAAAAATAATTTTGCAATCGCATTCAAAGTTGCTGAGATAATACTCAGCAGCTTTTTTAATGCACAAAAAAGCTGTTTACCAATGAATGGTAAACAGCTTTTCTCAAATCCTTTAAAATCGCGGTAAATTTGATAAATTATTGCTTGGGTCTCCATCTGGATAGGATCGCAAGGTTTTCTCGCCTTTCCGATTGACCCCCGTATTCGCATCTTCAATTAAATCGGCTTCGGTCATCTCAATTGCAGTCTGGACATCGACCACTTGGCCATTTTGAAATTGAACAGCCCCAATACTTCCATTTTCATAATGTACGGATTGGATCATGGCTTTATTCGGATCAATCGTATGTGGACCACTATTACGACGTCGCGGCATAATGTCTCCTCCTCTATCTTCCTGCAAGTTGTTCAACCCCACGAAAGTGGGGTCACATTATAGCTTCATTCAGACTGTGTAGACTCACTCTGCGATTTAATTTCCTGCTTCAGATCTTCTGTTTTCTGCTGCGCTTGCTTGATTTGAGATTGAAGATCCTCTAACTGCTGCTCGGCCTCCGTAAGTGCCGCTGCTGTAGCTTGTGAATAGATTTGCTGAGCAACCTGCAAGGTTTGTTCGGCTGCTTGCTCTGCTTTCTGGGCAACATCTTTGATTTGCGCTAAACCAAGTTCCTTTTGTTGCGGCATGGTAATACCCCCAGCTGATGTTTTGCATACCCAATTAATGTAGGCAACCTAGTCCTTTTTTATTCGGGCAAAAGATAAGCATGTGTACTTAATTGATCAGCTAAAAGGTTGGTCGGTATGATGAATTCCGGTGTCCCCATATAACCTGGTGTAACCTCATATTTCTGAAACACAATGACAAGCTTGCCATCCTTATTAATATAGAAGCTTTGATCTTTATTAATGGAACTAAAATAAAACTTCACATCATTCGGAACACCCTCTACCCAATAAATTTTAGCTGGATCATCTTTCATCCGTTGTATCATTTGCGCTTTAATATAATCACTGATCACTTGAACATATCCTTCATCCTTAAATAAGCTCGGTAAGGTGATTAGCAACTGATTTTTCTTATCAATCGTGTCATATTGAAAGGTTGTGGACGAAGAACCCACTGTGTTGACAACATATCTGCCCACCGCTAAGATTTGATCATTGTCGGCTTTTACAATATAACCACTATCTACCCCAAGGTGTCCCTCTAATCCACTTGCTTTCATCTTCTCAATGTCGCTCATGAAATCCGTGTAGAGATTCTTGCTCTCTTCCAAGTATTTCGTATTTAGGGATTCCTCTAACGCTTTATTATCCAAATTCGTGATGACGGGGACTTCTACTTTTGCTTTATGTGCACCATCGTCATATAGGTATTCTCGGAAGGTCAGCACTTTGATCAGTTTGCCAACGACGGGCATCTCCGCTAACGAATGAGCGAAAGCTGGGCTCGTATTAAGACCCGCAACAAATACAATTACTGCAGCCGCGACAGCTACTGATGACCATTTCAGATTAGTCCTAGGCTTTTTTCTATGTTGTTTTATCGCTTGATTGACTATGAAATCGAGTTCTTCAGGAATGGGGATGTCCATATAGGTTTGTTTCATTTGTTCTAGCTTCTCATCCATGGGTTAGTTTACCTCCACAAGCGTATCATCGTTCATTTTTATCCGTAAAAGTTTAAGTGCTTGGTAGAGCCGAGTCTTGATCGTGCTCGAGTTTTCTTTTAACACATCCGCAATTTCATCGATCTTCAAATCTTCAAAATAACGAAGCGTAATCACACTGCGATACATAGTCGGCAAATCTTCCAGCGCTCTCTCCAAGTCAATATTCGTATAGGCATCTTCACTGCCAGGCGTTATCGCTTCGATCGTCACATCATCCATGACGGTAAGCTTCTTATGTTTACGCAAGAAATCTAATGAGGTATTGACGACAATTCGGTAAAACCAGCTTTTAATGGCTACATGGCTTTTCAACGAATCTGCTGCTGCAAAAGCTTTCTGAATCGCCTCTTGCACGATGTCTAGTGCATCCTCTTGATTTTTCACATAACTATAGGCGAGTCGATATACATGCTCCTTATGTTCCGTTATACAGGTAATAAGTTCGGTTTCTAGCTTCCTATTCTTAGTCATATCGTTGATGACGCTCCTTTTACCGCGCGGTTAATCAGAATTAAATCATGTTGTAGCTAAGACGTTTAAGGGTGCCAAATAGTTTGATTGGGATGCCTACCAATTTAGGGAATCCACTGGTATACTAACAGCAAGACGCTTATGAGGTGAACCGTATGAATATTATTAAAGTCAAAGACCGCCATGAGTTAGATCGACGAGTCCCTTCGATGCCTTGGTATATTGAGAAATTTATTAATTATAAGCTTCCTGATCTTTCACCTTCATCACTACTTGAATATGTACGTGATTATGAAATTTTTCTCTCCTGGCTTCTTGCCGAAGGTTTAAGCACGGCAACCGTCATGAATCAAGTTCCACTTGAGGACTTAGAGCGATTACATATGGACAGTGTTAATAATTTTCGCATGTTCCTTGCAACTCGTAAAGCACAAGCTAATGGTAAAACTACAATTAACCGCAAATTGTCTGCGCTGCGCTCCTTATTTCATTATTTGAGTCAAATTGCCGAAGATGATAACTTCTACCCGCTTCTGAAACGAAATGTGATGGCGAAAGTGGAAATTAAACGTGCTCACAAGGCCAAAGACAGTGCAGCGAAGCTCGAAGGCAAATTGCTGCAGGAAGAAGAAATTGCCGAGTTCATTGCTTATGTAAAGGAAGGCTATGAGCACGATGTAGCAACGAATAAACAAGCTCTATATGCGTATGAGTTAAATAAAGTCAGAGATGCCTGTATCGTTACGCTAATCCTCAATTCAGGACTTCGTGTATCTGAGGTGTTCAACCTAAACGTTGATGATATCGATATGAAATTGAAGCTTGTCCATGTGTATCGAAAAGGTAAAAATGACGATACGTTCAAAACGCCAGTTTACTTCCGGCTCGATGCCATTCAAGCCATCACGGATTACTTAAGTATTCGCTCTTCCCGATACAAGCCAGCAAAAAAAGAAAAAGMCCTCTTCATCGCCATGGCCAATGGCAAAAAAGAAGGCGAACGTATGACGAAGCGAGCCATTCAAGAGCTTGTGATCAAATATGCGAAAAGGTTTGGTAAGCCGTACTTATCTGTACATAAATTGCGACACTCGTTCGCCACCGACTACTACCTACAGAACGACTTGTACAAAACGCAAGAGCAGCTTGGCCATGCTTCCCCTGAGACCACGCAAATCTATGCGCATCTCACGGATCGTACGATGTCTGAAGCGATTGATAAGCGCGCGGAGTCTTAATTTGGTTTGTTTGGCTTTTTATTATTCAACTTTGCTTCTACTTCAAGATTTTTTCAATCGCTGCCAATTCCTCTGGAGCAAACGCCAGATTTTTAAGTGCGGCAACATTCTCCTCAATTTGTGATACGCGGCTTGCACCAATCAAAGCTGACGTAACACGTTCGCCGCGCAGCACCCAAGCCAGCGACATCTGCGCTAAGCTTTGACCACGAGAGCTCGCCAATTCGTTCAGTTGAATGATTTGGTTGAGCTTTTCTTCTGTGATGTCTTTTTCTTTCAAGAATTGGCTCTTGCCGCCAGCTCTCGAATCAGCAGGAATTCCGTTCACGTATTTATTCGTTAGCAAGCCTTGAGCAAGCGGGCAGAACGCGATACTTCCAACACCGAAATCATCCAGCACATCTTGTAAGCCATCCTCGATCCAGCGGTTCATCATACTGTAAGCTGGTTGGTGAATAAGAAGCGGAGTACCTAAACCTTTAAGAATGGAAGCAGCTTCTATGGTTTGCTCAGCCGTATAATTAGAAAGTCCAACATAGAGCGCCTTACCTTGACGTACGATTAAATCCAAAGTCGCCATTGTTTCTTCGAATGGCGTGTTCGGATCTGGACGGTGAGAGTAGAAAATATCGACATAATCTAGGCCCATTCTTTTCAAACTTTGATCTAAGCTCGACACCATGTTTTTCTTGGATCCCCACTCACCATAAGGACCTTCCCACATGTGGTAACCCGATTTAGTCGAGATGATGATTTCATCGCGATAAGCCCCRAGGTCACTTTTAAGTACACGGCCCATCAATTCCTCTGCTGATCCTGGCGGCGGCCCGTAGTTGTTCGCTAAGTCAAAGTGGGTAATCCCCAAATCAAATGAACGAAGCARCATAGCTTTTCCGTTCTCATGTAAATCTAACCCTCCGAAATTATGCCACATGCCAAGTGAAATAGCTGGAAGCTTGAGTCCCGATTTCCCTGTACGATTATATTTCATTTCAGCATAGCGTGTTGAACTTGCTTGATAGACCATGATAGTCCTCCTTCATATTTCTAAGTAACTTAATTATTAGGCAAGAAACCTATGTATTCACTAAAGTTTTCACAAATATCCTGCTTCCTATGTACCAGTATAGTTCAAGCCTATCAACAAAAAAAGAACTGAAAAAAACGTGTCTTACTCACCTTAAGGTTAGTATGGCACGCTTTAGTGATTAATTCAGATCGAAACGCAACAAAGTATTGTGCTCTTGGAGCCATTTCGTTTTCTCATAGGTATTGCCAAGAATATCGACCAACACACCTTGCGGATCTACCCCATCCAAGTATCGTCCTAGGAAATGAATGAACACATCTAGTCTACGAAGCTCGATTAACAAAGGTAATATCCTGATTTCCTCTTGTGATAATTGGACAAATTGACGGTAACCGTCATAAAACGCTTTGCTATTCCTTCTGAGTCTATCCTCGGGAAGCATCGGATCAATTAGATCAGATAAACAAACAGCAAGTTCCATAACCCTCGCATCGATTGTTACAAATTCAAAATCGAGAATGGCTACAAAATGTCCCTCGTCATCCACCAGCATATTGGAACCGTTAATATCGCCATGAACGAGTTGATGGGGAAGTTGACGAATCGCTGGTATTGCGCTGTACAAGGCCATATAACGATTAAATATATAAGCAAGTTCGTCCTGCTGTGCGATGAAAGGCTCTGGCGGTTGCAGCGCGAACGCTCGAATCGCATCTGGCTTGCAGCTAGGATGAATATGTTCTATTTCATAGTAAGGAGAGTACTCCGGTTTATCTGCTATTGAGATCTTGGCTAAGGTTGCAGATAATTGACCTGCTGCTTTCCCCATCTCATGCAGTTGGCTTAGACTTAATTCAATTGGATTATGACCTTCTGTAAAAGTAAACAAAGCAGCAAGCTTCCCATCTTGATCGTCATCCGCTAACGTTACCACGGTTCCCCCAGTTGGCAGCTCTAGTGGCATCGGGATTTCGAAAGGAAGCTCCTCCTTCATTTCAGCTAAACGAAGCAATACATTATGCTCAAACTTAATTTTGTTCCGGTCACGATGTGTCTCATACAGTCGTAGAACATATGTACGACCCTCTACCTCAACGAATCGTGTTGTATTATTCATCCCGCCTGCACCAACACGAAGCGTCCATGTTTGGGCCCCGAACCAATTAGCCGGGAGTAATGCTAATTGTTCCTCTTTTTCAATAACTCGCATAATACCCTGAACCACCTCCTCTTCTTATACTTGGTTGTCGCCTTCTACCGCGAATTCAAAATCCTCTACATCGAAAGCCTCAACAGGTATGGCAAATTCCACTAATCGCTCAATAAAATCGAATTGATCCGTTAATAATACAGCTTGTTCTTTCAAAGCGGTCAAAATTAATTCCGTTTCGATAGGATCAAATTGATCACCATAGGCTTCATTATCTATCGCATACACAATTTTCAAGGTCACATGCTCATTTATTGGTAACGGTGGGCTTTTTCCCCATGGTATGGACAAAGCCTTTTCTATTTTTTTCTTATTAAAAGATTCCTCGAAAAATGCGATGAGTTCACCGATCATTTGTTTGACGAAGCCATCATCTTCTTGCTCTAACATAATAGGTTCAGGGCTACTATGCAGTTCATATAATTCTTGAATGGTCGTATAAGGTATCAAATAAGTCACAGGTTTTGATGGCAGCATGAGCTGGCCATGCACGGCTAACATCACCGCTTCGATAATAAACGTTTTGCTCATGGAGTCCCCCCTAATGCTACAAACATCATTCAGCAA
>NZ_JBFTPF010000146.1:0-6258 GCF_056398345.1 Paenibacillus sp. 01T442 | reverse complement strand
CTCACCCGTCCGCCGCTAGCTTATCCCGAAGGATAAACCCGCTCGACTTGCATGTATTAGGCACGCCGCCAGCGTTCGTCCTGAGCCAGGATCAAACTCTCCATAATAGTTTGGACAATTGCTTGTCCGTATATATGAAAGCTGACTTGCTCATTTGAAGCTAGCGAGATTTTGCAATCTCTTTTATAGTCGATTACTCGACTGTGCTTACTCACTCATTGTTCAGTTTTCAAAGATCAATTTCTTTCGCAAACTGCCGTGTTACCGAAGCAGCGAGAAGTAATATACCATATTGGTTTTTCATTTGCAAGCTTTATTTTATTTCATCCATTCGTGAAGATACTCAACACATTCAGACTCCATGGTTTGTGCTTGTTCATGCCTGTCCTGTTCGGAGCAAGAAACATAATATAGCACAAACCATTTCGTAATGCAAACTTAATCTGAACTATTTCAGTCGAATACTTTTGAGCAAAATTTCAAGAGGTTCCCTCTCTTCCGTCTCCCCTCGATGATCATGCTCCACAAGCTTATCCAAACGCGCGATCTGATGACCATAATCATACATGGCTGCAGCCACAATGGAGAGTCGAAGCATACCGCTTGGTTGTTCGCTGTACCTTGCAAGGAGATCGATCATAAACTGTTCGTTCTCCGCTTCAATTTCCAAACTATCCGAGCTCGTATCTTTCAGCTTATCATCGTACTTCAGGAGTACATGCTCGTGGTACTTAATCAATTTCTCCATATGATCGTCAAAACATACATCCGTTTCCGCGCTTKGGGAAGCCTGAAAATAATGCTCATCTACAGCTTCCAATACCTCAAGCCCTTTGGACATGACAAGCAGCTTCTGCTTGTACACGACGAGTTCACGGATCCTTTTGGAGCCGCTGCCCTTCATCTTCTTAATTTCTTCTTCCATAAGTCTATACTTCTCAGATAATGACTTTAGGCTATTACGAAGACTTTCCTTCTCTTCACGAAACACCGTTTCCTTAATCTCATTCGAAATCACCGTGCGAAGGAGCAGTGACATTTTGCTGAAAATAGATCCGATCTGCGCTGCGAATTGTTCCTTAGGCTTAGGTGGGAAGAATAGAACATTCACCACGAAGGCACATCCGATCCCGATCAAGCTAAGCAATAGCCGATTAACCGCAAAACGCCACTCCCCCGACGCCTCCATCACCGCCACAACGGTTACTAAGGTAAGACCTATCGTTTCTTCCATCCGCAAACGTAAACTTAAAATGATAACAATAATACATACAATGCCGATGGCAATCACATTTTGCGAAAAAAACATCCCCGCCAACAGCGCGAAAGCCGCGCCAATAATATTGGTCTGCAGCTGCTCTAAGAAATAACGCCAGGAGCGATAAATCGAGGGCTGCATCGCAAAGATCGCCGCAACCGCCGCAATGACTGGTGGCGTGAATTCGAGCCAAGCACTTATGTATAATGCTAATGCAACAGCGATGCCTGTTTTCCACACGCGCGCCCCAAATACCATGACTCTCACCTCACCCAAAATATCCTACATCTATCTTACACAGGTCATGTGATGGATGCAAAAACAGTTGATTCAACAAAGAAACCACCCCCAGCAAGATGCCGAAGGTGGTTCGTTGCTCAGCAATATGCTAAGCTTTGGTGCTTTTGGTACCCGCAGTACTTGAAGTCCCCGCAGCCTTGGCCGCGATTGCAGCGGCTTTCAAACCTTTACTCTTGTAGGGTTTCGGGGCACTCTTCGCCCGGTTCTCACTTGCTTTCCACCGGTTCCAGCCTTTGCTGTCAGTACCTCTACCTGTTCCACCTTTACCCTTAGCCATAAACTCACTCCATACGTGTTGCTTCTTATTTATTAGTTAATAAACCCGACCATGTCGATTCTAGCCATTGATCGAAATCAGAGCCTTTGTCACCTTCGTAAGTGTCATAAACATCACTTCTCATTTTCTGCAGCTTTTCCTTGAAAGCCTCATACGTATGACCTTCTGGCAAGCTCTTCTTGATGCGAAGTAAAATTTTACCTACGCCTTTAATTAAGTCGCCTTTTCTGCGAGGGGGCAGTTGCACATCCTCACCTAAAAGTTTGAGCTTACGGTAAGCTGTCTCCTGTATCGCATACACGGCATCATTGGTCATTAGACGTTTAAGAATATGAACCGATTGTTGATCGCCATGTTCACCTAATGCTTCAACAGCAGACAGACGCTCCCTCCAATTGGATGTGCGGTTCGCTGCTTTTTTCAACTCTTCAAAATCGGTAGGTAACTCATTGTGTAATTCAATATTCAACTGATTCAAGCTCCTTCTGTGGCTATATGTGTTAGATGTTACACTTTTTTTGGGCAGAGCGCCAACTTTTTGGTATGTTTAGTTTATGGAAGTACCATTTATACAGGATTATTAGCATTAAATCACCATATATAGGTATCTCTTTTTGGGTTCGAATTCAATAACCTCAACTTGAGGTGAATGAGATGTCCGATTTCCTAAGGCTCGTTGGTGAGCGATTACGTATGATTAGAAAGCTTAAGGGATACACACAGGATCAGCTTGCTGAAAAAACAGGCAAAGTCGGTATGAGCAAATCGCATATTTCGGATATTGAACGAGGCCAAAGGAACATTTCATTGACCACGTTAGAAACACTAATGAATGCGTTAGACATAGACCCGAGCGAGTTGTTTAATTTTCAAAAACTTGACGGTGTAGATGGCATCCATGAAAAGAAATTGATTATCGATATTCACAAAAGCATGCTTATGGAACGTGGGCTTGATGAAGTTCAATATATTGTCAGGACGGCGAGTGATTTCCTAGGAACGTTAGATGCTAAGGAAGCTAGTAGACGAAGCAAGAAAGACTAACGCAAATACAAAAAAACAACGAGCAGCTCGCAAACAGCGAATACTCGTTGCTTTTCTTTTCCCCTTTTTAGCCGGAATTCCTAATGAACTTAACTCACTACAACCCCCCTACAATACTTACACACTGGCGCATCAATAGCGATTTCCTCGTTGCAGTAAGAGCAGGGCTTGTGCGTTTTCACTTCAACAGGCGCTTTGGATTTACTTCTTCTTACACTCATGATGACCAGCGCACCAACGACCACAACAATCACAGCCAAAATCCAATAAATCATACGAAACACCTCCCAGTTGATAACCAACTTTTGATGATTTCCGTATATGTATATTCGTTCTATTGACTCTTATGAATGCGTTTCATTGGCACTTGTGTCAGAAATTACAGCCACATCTGTTGTTGGTACGACATTTCCCAGAACAACGTTTCGTAGCGAGTCGTATTCAAAAAAATAGTTTCTAATCGCGCTAATTCACTTTCCGATTTCCCTAAGGCTAGTCGATCCATTAAATGTATGCACCATTGTGCATGTTTACTGAACTCCTCTGAGCTGTATCCTCTCACCCATTCACCATAGTCAGGATGATCCACTGCACCTGGGAACTCCTTCAACATACGGCCGATTTCCCAGTAACTCCACATACAAGGGAGCAATGCTGCTGTTAACTCCGCTAATCCACCATTCTGTGCTACATGCAACATATAATGCGAATAAGCGAGTGTAATTGGTGAAGGTTCTGCCTGCTCCAATTCTTCTTTGGTGATACCGAAGCGAGCAGCGTAGGAACGATGAATGCCCATTTCTTCATGCAAAATGTTACTTAAAGACGCTGAGAATTCACTCATCGTAGTAAGATCTGGAGCCTTTATGGCTCCTAATGCAAACAATTTGGCGTAATCAATTAAATATAAATAGTCTTGAATCAAGTAGAACCTGAATTTATTACGGTCTAGGGTTCCTCGGCCTAATTCTTGAACAAAGGGATGCTGCTGGGTTTGGCGCCATTCGTGCTGATATTTCTGGACTAAGTGCTGTGTAAAAGACATTATGGGTCTCCTTTGGCATGTAATTGTATAAGGAATAGATAAATGAGTTACGGTTAGTAGATTTGGTGAACTCTACTATTTTACCGTATTTTAACTTAATTACTAGTAATGAATAGCTCGAATGCAAAAAATGAACCTCCACGATATGGAGGCTCATTGCTTTCTATTTTCTGAGATATGTACACGAGCAGAAGTGAGCTATACCAAGTCACATGCATCAGCAGGCATCCAATGCGCATCCTTACCATCCCATTTTACATTACAGCCAAGTGGGTTCGTCATCGGTAATGTAATCGCTTGACCAGAGGTCAGCTCATCTAACGCGATATCTAAATTATTGATTGTGATTATTTTTGACGCATCCTTAGGGTTATCAACGCCACGTCCCGTGTAAACTAATCTGCGATTTTCATCAAAAACATAAAAATGCGGCGTTCTTAGTGCACCATAGGCTAATGCCGTTTCTTGGGTTTCGTCTCTCAGATACGTCCATGGATATTCATGTTCCTCCATGTGCGATACCATATGATCAAAGGAATCTTCTGGCCTGGTGTTCACGCTGTTGGCGTTGATCCCAACGAACTGTACACCCTTATCTTTATACCGATTAGCAGTTTCGCGTGTTACTTCATTAGAACCGATCACATAAGGGCAATGGTTGCAAGTGAAAAAAATAACGAGCGTTTTCACATCGCTGAAATCCTTCAACGCGTATGTCTGTCCATCCGTAGCTGGTAATGAAAAATCAGGCGCTTCATCTCCGAGCGATAAAGTAAAGGTATAAGCCATGTTCCATGCCCCTTTCATCCCTGATAGGTTATAGTTGGTTCTCCCCAGTACTTTGGAAAAACTCAATGATTTCACCGTTTAGTCCTTTGATAAAAGCAATACGCACAGGTGTTGGCGGGTTCACGCCTAAGATCACGTCTTTCGGTTCTACCGTCACGATAGCTCCGGCAGCAACTGCTGCTGCAACTGCTCCATCTACATCATTACTGCGTAAAGCAACGTGAAAGAAATAGCCTTCTGGAATTTGCTCACCTGTTCCTCCAGCAAAAACTTCCATATAATTCCCATCGCCAGAGTCTAACAGGACCGCGCGCTTATTCCCTTCGCCCCAGTTATTCTTCTCTTCAAATCCTAGACCTTCTGTATAAAACTTGACTGTTGCGTCAAAATCATTCGCTCTGAGTGCAACGTGATGAAAACCGCCGCCACCTATTTTTGCATTCGTACCCACTTACTTTAGCCTCCTTAGATTTCTCACTTTTACTTCAATTCCAGTATACTCGAACAGGCGTGGTTAGAAAATGAGTTACATCGAGGTAACTAAGTAACCAGGGGTAACTCTAGATCAAAACAAAAAACCACAATCCTTCATCGCTTGATGAAGAACTGTGGTTGATATCGGGACGACACGATTTGAACATGCGACCCCCTGCTCCCAAAGCAGGTGCTCTACCAAGCTGAGCTACGTCCCGAAGGTAAAAAGCGGAAGACGGGGATCGAACCCGCGACCCTCGCCTTGGCAAGGCGATGCTCTACCGCTGAGCCACTTCCGCATAGGGATCCCTAAGCTGCATGATGTAACCTAGGGACGATGATGCGCGTAGAGGGACTTGAACCCCCACGGTCGCCCGCTAGATCCTAAGTCTAGTGCGTCTGCCAATTCCGCCATACGCGCATGATTGATGATGGGGTCCCCGAAAAGTACTCGGAATTCCCTTCGAAGCTATCACTTCACTTTTTGGGGTAAAGTGGTGAGTCATGTAGGATTCGAACCTACGACACCCTGATTAAAAGTCAGGTGCTCTACCAACTGAGCTAATGACTCATACRTTGTGTAAAAATGGCTGGGGATCAAGGATTTGAACCTTGGCATGACGGAGTCAAAGTCCGTTGCCTTACCGCTTGGCTAATCCCCATTGAACTTATTGGCAGGGGCAGCAGGAATTGAACCCACACCAAAGGTTTTGGAGACCTTTGTTCTACCCTTAAACTATGCCCCTAAATAAGGTATATGGAGGCTGATGGATTCGAACCACCGAACTCGAAGAGAGCAGATTTACAGTCTGCCGTGTTTAGCCACTTCACTAAGCCTCCATAAAGGCAAATCTTACTAGACAAAAAAAATACCCATGCAGAGAGACTTTAATCATCGATTAAAGATCCCTCTATTAGGTATCTGCTTGGCAACGTTCTACTCTCCCAGAACCCTGCGGTTCAAGTACCATCGACGCTGGAAGGCTTAACGGTCGTGTTCGAGATGGGAACGCGTGGATCCCTTCCGCCATCATCACCAAACAGTCAAAGCGTTTGTTTGCGCCTTGAAAA
>NZ_JBFTPF010000145.1:0-6267 GCF_056398345.1 Paenibacillus sp. 01T442 | reverse complement strand
CACCGCAAGTAGGAATTTAATGGGATGGTTTCAGTAGACATGGTTACATCATTCCCATCCTTGGATACAGAGTTGGACTCGGGTTGAGTCCCTGCCTTTCCTACTAAGTAGCAGTTATAGCAGAACAAGTCGCACTTCCTCGTTACTCAAGGATATAGACTGTTAGGCTATCCTAGTAGCTTGCACTGTGGCATCCATTGATGTCCCCACGTTCCTACCTGATCGGTGCAATTCACGCTTGGAAAACAATCGTTCTTTTCAGTTAGACTTGGGGCTATTCCTCCACTCCCATTACAGGAGTTTCACCAGTCGTGCCCCTGCCCTCACAAGGATGAATGTATTTCGGGATGTGCCTTATAACAACCGTTTTGGGTAACAGCCCTTGTTGCAACGTCCCTTGCTTTCCAAGTCCCTTACATCCTAGCTATTCTTTCTAGACTTAGGTGCTTCCTCTAAGCCTGTGAGACCAATGCCACCATTGTTCGGCATAGCGTATTTCATAGAAGAAATTCTTACTTTACGCCGCTCACCCCATCGTTTGATGGTGCATATGTTTCCATATGCTCTAACTTTAGACCTGTACATTCGGAAGTTCGTCAGTTCAGTCTGTTTGAACATTCTCACCATATCTAGTTTTTCAGCCGCGCGACATATCCGGTGGCATACCTTTTTCTAATCGAATGGCTACAGCCTTCGTTCTGCCGAATCTACCTGTACTTCATACCTCATATTCTGTTAAACATGACGCACGCAGGAGTATTGGCGGAATGGTTTCGGGATACATGGTTCCGTCATTCCCATCCTCGGTTGTAAAGTTAAGATTACTGCTGTAATCTTCTGCTTTTCGCACTGTTTGGTGCTTATAGCAGAACTTGTCGTACTTCTTCGTTAGTTAAGTAACCACATACAAAAAAGTTAATTTACTTATGCCGTTGTAAACCAGAAGTAGAGATATTATTTTTCAGGGGTTACTCCAAAAACTTTAAACCAATTCCATTCGTCGAAAAGACAAAAAATACTTACGCTGTTTTCAATAAGGATTTTAGTATCAATGTCAAAATCATTATCATGTTCGATTAATTCCTTAATGACTTTCGTTGGCGCATATTCCTCAAAGATTGCTCCGTCATTAGATATTATTACGTTATCCCTAAATATGTTAAGCCTGTTTTCTAATATCCACTGTTTTTTCTTGCACCAATACACAGCATCTTCTTCGTACTCCATCCTTTCTAATAAGTAGAGAAGTGCTTCTAAATCAGATGCCACAACCGACTTATCTAACAGTAATAAAAAAGAACTTTCTTCTCTTTGAGGAACTGTGTGCTTATAAAGTGCAGAAACTTATCAAGATCTTTAATTTTATCGATATTCATTAAGCACTCTAATACTTCTTCGCTCTTCATTGGAACACCTCACATTTTAGATAAGTTCCCAACAATACCATACCCAAATACTAAGTAATGCTGCCAGTTAGTTCAGCAAACGGAAAAGGAGCAGCCACGAAGCATGCTCCTCAACTATAGTTTGGCGTTAGTTTAATTCACTAACTGATTTATCTTCAGAATAATAAAGATAGCCTTCTTTTTTTGCGAAACTCCATAGATGATTAAATAGTTCCGATAAAGAATCATTATGATGTCTCCAGCTTTCGTTATAAGCTAATATCTTCTCAGGTGCAATTTGATTTTCTTTCCAAACCGTTCCCTTTGTATTGACGTTCTGAGCAAAAGCCTGCATTTTGTCTATTGTCTTAACGAATTGTGATTCTAGTGTCTCTCCTGATTCAAACTCATCCCATAACTCATTGAATTCGCTTCTAAAGTCTTCTGGGAGCTGTGCAAACAGAATCTCAGCAGCTTCATCCTCTCTTACCTTCTTCCCAACACGTGCTTTAATATCATGGGTGAATGTATCACCAGCATAAATCTCAACTAAATCGTGAATTAGAATCAATTTCAAAGTTTTTTCTAAGTTAACTTCATAACCAATTTCCTTATGTAACAAAAGAGCAAACATACACATGTGCCAGGTATGTTCTGCATCATTTTCACGCCGTGCCGTATTCGATACATAGGTTTTACGTTCAATAGTTTTAAACTTATCTAATACTGAAAGAAAATCAATTAACTGAGTAATACGGGTAAACATTAAAATTTCTCCCCCTCAATAAAAACATATTATTATCTTTTTGTATTACGCTATCGTTACCCGTCTAGCTTAATAAAGATTGACAGAGCCAGCCTTACTATAATGAATCCTACATTACAAAGTAAAACAAGCCAGTTAATAATAAAGCAACCATAGGTCCTATTACGAAGAATGCAATAATCTTCATTGGGGTTGACAACCCTTTGGGTTCATTTAAAATATCAAGTTTTTCATTTATCTTCTTTAGTTCTTTTAGTATTTCTTCACTCAACTCATCTGACAAAATTATCCCCCCAAATTATCACACACATCTATAAATTCTGTATGTTATTTATCATTATCCTGCCCGTTAGATGAGCGAAAGGCTGCCGATCGTCCGGCAGCATCCCATTGTTGTGTATTGAACAAACGTTCTCTCGTTAGCGCAATGAGGGACAATTCCTATCTGGTACTCGTCTTCGTAAATAAGTATACCGGGAAGATCTTTAGAGATGGATTTAATTATCTCGATGTTATACTTCTCGGCAATATTAAAGAATGACTCCAATTGGGTTATCATAATTGGTGCATTGTTTCCATCTTTAAACCATGTTACTGCATTACTGAATTGTTATCATTGTAGAAGTGCGGATTGGGCAGATTCTGTTCGAACCATTCTTTTGTGTCTAGGTAAAGTTTTCTATCACTTTCTGAAAGCTTATCGTCACGATATAAGTGATAAATAACAACAAAAATGCCATAAGGTTGTTTAATCTTAGGACTAGTATAATTACCATGATATCTAATGTACAAAAGTCTCAACTCCTTAATTTACGTGGTACGTAAATAAAAAACGTGTTTGACCTAAACATAATGATAATTTAGGCAAACTCAATCAGTTTCTTGTCTATCTCGCTAATCTTTCCAATTTCCGATATGCCATCCCATAAAATAATGCGCGTAGCTTCATCATTCTCAACAAAATCATCAAGTTGACTTAGTTGACCTGAAAACAAAGCTCCATACTMTGTCCTTTCAGGGCCATGGAAACTTGGTTGAAGTCTAAATTTCATTAAACCTTTGAAGTAAACTTCATCGATTTTTTGATTGGTTTCCTCAAATAATTCCCTAATTACGCATTGCTTAGCAGTTTCTCCATCTTCAATAATACCTCCAGGCAATTCCCAGCTATTTCTCCACTTATTATGCATGAATAGGTACTTCCCTTGGTAATCCACTACAATTAGTGCATGTGTTAGTGGTGAATCGAGTTCGGTAACAACTAGTTGATTCTCTGCTATTTCTAAGAATTCTAAGAAAATGTTTCCTTTCGCATCTGTCATTATTGCCATTTCTTTAACCCTCCATTTTCTTATGTGCTGAAACAAAAAAACGCGCAGGACCCATGGGGCCTGCGCGTTGTATATCGCAGGATGGGAAGCGCGAAGAGCGTTAACCCATCCCAAATCTTTAGGAATGTGTTAACGCCTCTCATGATGATAAGGTTGTTTAAAAATCAAATTATACATTTAATTACCCCATTTCACCAACATTATGGTAATAATACCCATAATGTTTTAATGCGTCAAGACTTAAATTATTCTGCCAACTGACAGCTGCAGCATATTGCATGCCGCTGTCGTGTTTGAACTAACGTTACTTCAATAGGCCGCCAATAAATATCGGCAGCCTGGAGTGATGAAACTATAGTTCTTCCGTTAGTTGAATACTCATCTATGTATTAATCTTTCTGTCGTTTCTCAATTTTCAAATTATAATTCTATCGTGTTAAAAAGAAATGGTTTACCACTTAAGTAATTTCTTATTATCGCTTGAGCATAAGGCTGTTCTTCCTTAAGTCCCGCTGTTTCCCTCGGGTCAGGAGCATGGTGACAATAATTTTCGATCATTACCATAACGGTAAAACCCTCCAACGTGGGAAGCCAGTCTCCTTTAAGTTCTTTAATGCTCTCATAGCCTTTAATAATAACTTTCCTTTGCACTGGATAAACCCCTAAAATGGTATGTGCTATGTCATAAAGTAAATAACCATATCCACACCTTCCAAAATCAATTGGGCGAGGCTCTCCATTTTGAAATACAATGTTACCTTGGTGCAGATCACCATGTATTAATCCATAGTCATCTTCATTCTTCTCAAGTTTGTTAATCCAAGATAGAATCTTTTCAGCCGCTGCTTGATACAACTTGAATTCCGCATCTGATAAGAACCGATTGTAATGTCGAGATAGACGAGTCATAGCGAGCCTGAAGCTTTGCTCACCCCAAACAGGACGTCCGAAATTAGGAGTCAGCTCGACATCATTTGATGCTTCATGTAGCTTTKCCAGGAGAATTCCCTCTCCACGGAGTTGGTCATCAGTCAGTCCATTACTCGGATGCTCACCCTCAACCCATTGCATCAATGAAGCACAACCTAGGATTTTATTCTCCAGTTGTATGCTTACGGTCTTTGATCCAGTCCGGTCCAAAATCCCCTTTGGTATTGTAATGTCGATTTTCTCACTCAAAATATCAAGCCACTCAAGCTCAGAATTGATTTCTTCTCTGTTCACTTTAGAGTGAATGCGGAGTAAAAAAGATTCCTTCTTGCTTGTTTCTATTACAAAAGTACATGTCTCGGATAGTTGGTTGAACCGAATTTGTTCCCAATCCAAATCGTAATTTTGAAGGGCAATCAAAGCTGCCAGTTTGGACTCCGAAAGTACCCTCTTGATTTCATTATCCGATTCCATGCTCATGAAAATCCCCCTAGTAAATTCCATTCCTTCGTCTATAATAATAATTGACCAGTACATATACGTTTATAATTTTCCATTAAAGTTGAACTATCCCGTTAATTCAAAAGACAAAGGCAGATGATCTTTGATTGAACTAACATTCCCAACTAGCGTAGTGATCCCAAAAGATTTCGAGTTTATGTCGATTTATAAAAACACAAGTTATGTATTCAAGGAATCATTAATATAAAGTGACTTCCAATATTCCCACGCTTTTATGTAATCTTTCAAGTCATTTGGATGGAATTGTATACAGATACCAATACGGCAATATAGTTGAAAGATTACTTCTTCAATAAGTCTTGATTTCTCCACAGGTTCATGATTGAGTAAAGTGAATGTTGCAATTAAAGTTTCTAGGTTCAAATCGTCTGGTGAGGAGCAGAATGCATAAGTAAAATCATATAGCATTGGACCAATCATTGGTGAAGGATCGATTACACCATTTAGTGATTGTTCATGAAATACAAAGTTATGGATCCCAGTATCTCCATGTAGCAAATATCTGGATTCATGCTCTGCACACTTCGATATGTTTTCAACAATTGATTTAACTCTTTCATAATCCTCAACTGTCAAAAGACTACCCCAATTATCTCTCGTATCCTCCAAGCTCCGATAATTCCATTCACTCCAAGTCGGTCTTTGTATCCTTCCCCACATTTCAGTTTGAAGAGGCTTTTCGTATTGATTGAATAACTCTTCAGCTAAAATAGTCAGCCAATTAATCTTTAAACCACGATTTTTATGAGTTGTACCAGTAATATATGAATACACAATAAACGTCTTTTCAGGATCAGTATAAAGAATCTTAGGTAGAAGACTAATGTGGTGATATGTATTAAGAAAGTCTTCAGCTAAGATAATTTGTTGCGGATGGTCTATCTTTAAAACGTATTTTTCTTCGTTGTTCTCTGAAAGAATATATACATGCCCATCAGTAGATCCAGTCTTATTATTTATCGCAATAATGTTTTTACCAATTAATCTTTTTTCATATAGGTTTTTGATGATAACGTTAATATTTACGTTTTCTAACATGAATACATTCTCCTTTAAAGCTCGACTAAAATCCATATTTTGTTAACTACAATAATATGGTTGTTCTGGAGGGGATTCAAGATAAAATTAAGTTTAAATCAACTATCCTGCCCAATACTTGAATGTTTGTAGCTGGCTTCCACCACGCATAACTGCCCTTCCCTCGGTTTTAAGGGTTTATCTCACTTTTACTCACTCATTCGCAGGATTCCGTTTCCCTGGATAACAGTTGTCGTTCTGAAAGTAAGCTTATTAAACTCCGTCGTTCCAATTTTGGACATGCGGGAACAGAAGA
>NZ_JBFTPF010000144.1:0-6320 GCF_056398345.1 Paenibacillus sp. 01T442 | reverse complement strand
TGATAAAGTGATCTTCGCGATGCCGGTTCAACAAGTAGTAAAACTACTTAAAGGTTCGGCTTGGGAGCCATTCTTAGCCCCTTATGAATCCAACACAGCAACCGAAGTAATGGTGTATGACATTGGATTAAKCCGCGTCGTCGCTAGACCATTTAGTTATATCAGTGATATGGATAATAAACTATTCATCAGCGATGTTTCCGCAACGGATCATACTCTTGTCCCAGAAGGTGGTCAACTGCTTCAAGGTATCGCTTACCTTAGTGATAAATTCGATAACGACGAGGAACGCAAGGCCTATTTGGATAATAAAACTTCTCAAATGGAAGCCCTCTTCGACATGCATTACCCAGGCTGGCGCGATGTTACCGCGGTTAAGCGAGTTTCGAAGAAAGCAATGGTATCCAGTGTGAAAAACATTGCGACTAATCGACTTTTGCCAACTCGTGTGGAAAATATTCCGTTCTACTTCTGTGGAGATGGCTGCACAGGTAAAGGCGAGCTTGCTGAACGCGCATTCTCGAGTGCACGCAGYGCGGCATTGTCTATCGTACAGGAAGTGGAACAAGCTTTACAGAACGTATAAATTCGAGAAATGAATTAACAACAAAAAGCTGTTCAAGATCTGACGTGTTGTCAGAAATTGAAACAGCTTTTTCGCTTTATTTGCTGGTAATGGACACCGTTCTCGTTGCCCCATCCCAATTGACGATACCGCCAAAAGTTTCACCTACGAATCTAGCAGGCGCAAGCGTGTAGCCATTGACTAGTCTGGCTGGTTCTTCCAACTCAATCGGCTTGCCATTCACATAGACCGTTTTTTGGTCAAGTGTCAGCTTGACGGTCGTGTTCCCTTTGGTTGCCGTGACAGATCGGGTTGCAGCTTCATAATCAACTTTAGCTCCCATAGCTTCGAAAATGGCACGAAGCGGTGTAAATGTCGATCCATTTACAATCGCAGGGGCTTGTTCAAATTGCTGTACAGTACCATTGATATTCACGGAAACTTGTGATGATATTCCAAACGTGCGGAAAGCCACTTGTTGGCCGGATTTATTCAAGATACGCATCTGCAGAACAGAGCCTTCTGGCACCTCGCCAGCTTTAAGGTCTAACCCGTAAGGCAAATTCGTTTGAGTAGCAATAACTCGACCATTCAACAGATACTCCACTTTACCAATGTATACTTCAGGTATTTTGATAAAAGGAATGATTCTCGTTTGCTTCGTAAATGCTTGATGATCAGCATCAATCGGCACATAACCTACACGGTCCGCAGGTTTAGCTGCATCCTTCACTTCAGAAAGAAGATAAGGATTAGCAATCAACTTGCTGTAGTAGTTTTGAATGTCAGAGGAAGTCGATAACGAGTAATCGTTCTTTGCGTTATTCATTTGCTGATCCACATTAAAATACGTAATAGCTTTCAATCTTGGATATTTGTAAGGCATAATTTCATACAACCGTTGTAGGTTCAGCTTCGCCCATTCCGTGTAATCCTCACCAGCCGAATGCGAATAATGCGGAACGCCAGTCTCACTCAGCATCAAAGGCTTACGATCTGCATAAGTGTTGTACAATCTTGTAAGTCTTTCTACGTTACTAGTCGCAAGCATGGATGGCAGTGATGGGTCTCCATTTTCGTAAGGCTCAATATATAAACTGACACCAACCCAGTCCACATACGCATCACCTGGATAGTAGGGATCAATATCATTCGCCGGTACATCCCCAGGGCTCCACACCATAGCCACGTTAGGCGCGTCTGTCGCAAATACATCATGAAGCATTCTAAACTTCGCGATATACTGCGCAGGATTCCCATGCCATTTCACCCATGCACCGTTCATTTCTCCTGCAAATCGTAAAAATATTGGAATTCCAGCAGCTTTCGCCTCTTTCGCCCAGCTCCTTAAATAAGCTCCATCTGTAACAGGATCTAGCCCATTGTCTGGCTCCCAAGCGATTTGCAAAGCACCACCAGCATCTTTGGCGCGCTTCGCATAGGAGGATGGAAAACCTTGTCCCCAATGTGCATAAGCTAAGTAAATCGCATGCTTTTTACCGTAGACGGATTGCATTTTAGTAAAAGTATTACCGACTTTAGGATCTTGCTCGGAATACATGCCTAAATATGTACCATATGCTGGTTCAAACTTGGCCAAACGGGATCCAGCTGATTCAGAGCGATCCTCGACGATGCTCTCGATATTTTCTTCCCGGTATAATTCAACGGTTGTCCGAATTTGATCAGCACGCTGTAATTTGACAGCACCCCAATCCTTGCCTGCATGGACCCAATATTGATTTTCCTGCTCATAATAACGAATTGCTTGATCATAATCGCCGATCTCATCAAAATATTTGTCTAATTTGCCACTGAAAAGAGCCGCATTCTCCCAGTCCCCTGCACCTGCATAGTAATCAGCTAGATATATCCAATGAGGAACCGCTGCTTTGGAATTTCCAGACGCTTGCAACGAGTCAGCTTGTTTCCAATGATCCCAAACAACATCCGCACGTACAGGTACTGGTGCCCCCGCCATACCCGCTGCAAGAATACCAACAGCCAGTGAAAGAATTCCTATTCGTTTATTCATTTTCAATTGTTATATACTCCCTTTCATGATGTTCTAAAATATTCGCTTGTACTTGATACGTTATGAGTCACAKAAAAGTAGCATATTACTTAAAAAAATTACAATATCCCACTACCTATCAGGCAAAATTGACCCAAATTTGATGATTTCACCACGACGGTTCGATCCCTTTTGCAATTAACCATTGTTAAAATATAGAAAATAAGAGTGTGAAAGGTTCCATCACATGAAAAATAAAGGGTCAGTTTTCCTGATGGCAGTTTGTATATGTTCGTTATTTGTTGGTTGTGAAGCCGCCCTTAACCCCTTGTCCATTGGAATGAAGTCAACTCCTAATGAATCAAAATCAACTGTAGCTTCACAGGACTTAAACAACCTACATGTTTTGGAACCCATACCAACGACGAAGGTGACTGGATTAGATGAAGATATGAGTCAAACACCTCCCTCCATTCTCAGCACAATCGATGATGATAATTCTCCGAATGTCGTATATGTACAACCAGCTCCAACCCAACAAGATAGGTCGGAACCCTTGCATATTCTCTATGCCGGCGATGCGATGTTCGATTGGTCTGTCAAAGAAGCAATCAACCGCAACGGTCCTGATTATCCCTTTATGCATATTCAATCCGAGATTGAACAGGCGGATTTCTCATTCGTCAATCTTGAAACGGCAGTAACCCTGGAGAATGAAAAGGATACCAATCAGATCTACAATTTCAAATCGAATCCTGAATCCCTTACTGGTCTGAAAAATGCTGGCTTTGATATGGTATCCGTTGCCAATAATCATTCTATGGATTTCTTGCAAAAGGGGTTTCTCGATACACTTTCCCATTTAGACAAAGCTGGATTGCTCTATGTGGGAGGTGGTCTGAATGCACAAGAGGCGTATCAAGCAAAGAGTGTAAATTTGAAGGGAAAAACAGTAAAATTCCTCGCTTTCTCTCGGTTCATCCCAACTGGAGATTGGTTTGCAGGCAAGAACAAGCCTGGTATTGCTCAGGCCTACGATAGAAAGCCAGTGCTCGATGCGATTGCTCAGGAACGTAAGGATGCCGATTATGTTCTCGTCTACCTGCATTGGGGGGTGGAGATGAATAATCGCCCTGAGGCTTGGCAACGCGAATTTGCTAAACAAATGATAGATGCAGGAGCAGATGCCATCATTGGGAGTCACGTGCATGTACTGCAAGGTTTTGAGTATTACAAAGGCAAGCCTATTGCCTATTCGATCGGTAATTTCCTATTCCCTGACTACGTAACTGGCCCGAAAGCAGACACGGGTCTGCTCCATTTGAAGCTCGATGATGGGCAAATCGAGATGTCTTTTCAACCTTTTTACATTGAAAAAAATCAAATCGTCTCTAAAGGTTCCGTTTATGCAGAAAAGCAATTAGCTTATTTGAAGTCTATTTCTTATGGGGTGGCACTCGAGGGGGAGATGTTTCGACCAGAGACTGGGTTTGCCAGTAAATGATTGAGTCGTGGAAATATGTAAAGGAATGACCGATGGCTATTAAACATAAATAAGGATTGCGATCACCTCGTTTTATGTGAACAGCCATTGTAATTCCAGTTCTACCTACTTATTTCATTTATGGGATTTCACCAAAATAGCTCTAGTACGCTTCCGTTGTTGCGCTGTCAAAGGCTGTACATAAGAGGCATCACCATGAGGAGCAATCCCTTTTATTTTACCTGCGATATACGTGCCACCTGCAGCCGGAATAGCGGTACGCACACCATAAGATGCCATAACTACACCGATCGGATTACTAATGGAACGAGAACCATCCGCCGGACCGGCGAAATTGAGTGCTACCGCATAACGATCGCTGGAACGGAGCCAGACAGAGCCCGAATCACCTGGAAGTGATACTGGACCCGAGGTTCCAACAATGACAGTCTGATTGCGAAACAGCAGCGTACCTAAACTACCGCCATATGACACACGAACATCTACATTATTTGACTCCACTGTTCCCCTTACAGCTCCTGAAGTACGACCTGATTTAAACACTTGAAGTCCAACCGGATAACTTAGAAGATGGCCTGGGACTGTAATTAAGTCGCCCGATGCACTTCGTAAATACCTTGGGTTTAATAGGCTGTTTGAGGTAGGAAGGGCAATAGACGAATCTTGATAATTAACTTCACCAGGGCGTAACGGTACAAATTGATAAGCTCTTCCTACACGATCAGCTCCCGATGTTCCGCCATCTGCCGGACCAGGTTGGACCGTTTCAGAGAATGCAGACGAATTATCTCTGATTAACACATGGTTGTTACTTAGAATGTAAAGTTGATTGTTCTTGATGACAATTAAGCCTGCAGTTCCTGTCGCGGAGGGATTCGTCTTACCAATACTTACGCCCCCTGGTACTGGACGATTTCTGCTTTGAAAAGAAGTTGCTTTGTACACTTTGGGTTTAGGTGCTTTTAACACATGTGCTTTAAAAGAATCCGCAGAGAGAAAACGCACGGGAACGGACGAACCTAATTTAGAAGCAACGCTTTTCAGATTATTTAATCCTGATGGCACGATTTTTTGGTGGGTGTATACAATGACACTCGCACCTGCGGTTGGTTTTTTGGGATCTGCGTACCCGACGCCTACGCCCATAACCTCTGCCCTTTTCAATAATACAGGCGAGAGACGATTCTTATGTTTCAGTGCTTCATGAAATGTTGCCATGCACATTCCCCTTTTCGTCATGTTGGTGCAGTGTATGCCAACTTGTACGATTCGGCATGATGCCTTTACCTAAGGGGCATACAGGAAACAAAAAAAGGCTAATGACCGATAGTGGGTCATTAGCCTTAATGGAGGTGATAAGAAAGTGAGATGCGCAGCGTAGTAAAAGCTGATCTTCACGGACTATTTCGAGATAAAAAGTGGCGTTTATTAATAAACTTTTTTATAGTTCTTCAAGAGAAATGCGGCTCCCGCGGCCAGATGGTTCTGCGGGTTGAACAATTAACTTGCGTACGAGTCGAGCGCGGAGTTCGGGTACGTGCGAGATGACACCTACAGCTAGTCGATCTGTATGCAGCTTCTCCAGTGCACCAATAACCATGTCCAGCAACTCCTGGTCCAGCGTGCCGAAGCCTTCATCAAGGAAGAAAAACTCCAATGGATATTCGCCTTTCAGCTGAATCTGAGCGGACAAGGCTAATGCTAATGCTAACGAGGTAAGGAAGGTTTCCCCACCCGATAGCGTGCCAACTGGTCGCTTCACCCCGCCATTCGCATCGTCACGAATGACGAAGCCACCTCCCGAGTCGACTTCAATCCCATATCGTCGACGCGTTAACTCACCAAGTCGCTCGGATGCCGCGCGGCTTACTTGCATTAACTGCTCTTCGGCAAGGTACTCGACGAAGGCATTGGCCTTGAGCACGGCTTGCAGCTTGCCAAGCCGTTCTAGTTGCGTCGCCTGCTCAGCGCGCTGCGCTTCGAGCTCGCACCAGCGCAAGTGCCGCGCAGCGAGCTCGCTGGCGCCCTGCGCCGCCTTGGCCCGCGCCTCCAACGCGGCCTCGGCGCAAGMCTTCGCGTCGCTCAGCTGCGCCTGCGACTGCGCCCACTCGGCCGCGCTCAGCACGCGGCCCTGCAGCTTCGCTGCCAGCTGCGCCAGCTGGGCGCGCAGCGCCTGCTCGCGCTCGCGGTGCTCCGCCGCGAGCTGCGCCCACTGGCGGCGCTGCTCAGGCGCCAGC
>NZ_JBFTPF010000143.1:0-6322 GCF_056398345.1 Paenibacillus sp. 01T442 | reverse complement strand
TTGTTGAACCGGCATCGCGAAGATCACTTTATCAAATGCCATTTCACGGGTTTTCGTTTTTAATACAAATTTCCGATCTTCATAACGAAGTCCATCGACACCTTCCTGCAAGGCGATTTCCCATTTGCCGGAAGAGGTCATCTTCTGTTTTAGTTGATTTGTGATAACAGCCCAGCTGCCCAAGACATAGTTAACAGGTTTGCTAGACAAGAACAAGTTGTGATAATACTCGCTAATTACAGCGCCGGACACGTTGCGAGCATCTTCCGGTGTAATGAAGAAGTTGGAGCAAACCAAATGCTCCCACAGCTCTTTAACATCTTCATCGGCGTTTGACTCGGCAAGGTAGTCGGCCAAAGTAGCGTAGTTTTTTATATTGTGGATATTTGCAATAATAGCCGCAATTTCGCCAACAAAACGAACTTTTTGAATCGTGCTTAGCAGATCAGTTTTGAGAAGGTTAATGGCATCCAGCGGTGCAGTTGTCAGTTGATTGTGCTTTGCATAGACGACTTTGCGTTTATCTACTTGTTTAGAGGAGAAGGACAGACCGAGCTCACGTTCCATCGTAGTCAGGGTATGACGATCAATTCCGTAGATGGCGTGCGCGCCGTAGTTGAGCGTGAAGCCTGCTTTCTCATACGTAAAGGCACGCCCTCCGAGCTGTGGACTACGCTCAAATAAAATACCTTCTACGTGTGGATTCTCTGATAAATACGCGGCTGCTGTTAATCCAGCTAAACCTCCGCCAATAATAGCTACTTTCATTCGCTTTTCCTCCTTGGGGACGGGTTCTACCTGCAGCGATGCGTAAGGTTCCTCAGAACGAAGACCTACCCAAAGCCAGGCTAAGTTGTTTTTCATCATGGAGAGTAGGTCGGCATCATCTTGATTGCACCAAGTAAGGATCGTTCCGGTATACATGCATACGAGTAGTTCAATCTTTTTGGGCTCCGGGAGCCAGTGCATTAAGCTTTGAGTCAAGACTTTCAATTGCTGTAGTTCTTCGGATTTTACCGTATCATTTTGTAAAGAAAGTGCCTGCAAACTACGAATTAGTCTCGGTGACATTTGAATATTCGACGCTAAGTCTAAAAATAGACGATTAATATGACCTTCTAGCGATTGTACCTTCGAAGGGGGCTGTTTCACCCACTCCTGAATTAATTGTGTTTGTTTACTGTATAACGCTGAAATAATGGCATCTTTACTTTTGAAATAATGATAGAAGGTTCCTTTGGAGGTGCTGGTTGCTGCGATAATATCATCGACAGAAACATTCTCGTAGCCTTTCTCCATGAACATCGTTAGGGCAACTTCCATCATCACATCACGCTTTTTGCGGGTCGAGGCTCTCATGAATTGACTCATCCGCTCACTCCATTCAAACGATCCATTTACACTTATTATATGCAAAAATAGACTTTCAGTCTACAAGTGAATTGACCKGTGTCAAATAGGATCCGCGGATTAAATAATCTAACTCATTCTTTCCCGTGTGGGGCGAATCAGTTCGGTATATACTGCACATTAGAACCCCTTGAGAGGATGTAATATGGACTTGAATAAAGCAGATTTAGGATGGCATGTAAGTTTCGAAAAAGCATTTGAACCCTTTCTTAACGAAGAAGGATTTGTCGCAGGCCGCGTCTCCTTAGAACATAAACATATGTATCGCGTTCAAACGGAAGTTGGCGAAGTGTTGGCTGAAGTTTCCGGCAAAATGCGTCACCAAGCGCTACGTCGCGAGGATTACCCTGCGGTAGGGGATTGGGTAGTATTATCAATCCGTGAAGGAGAGCAGCGTGCTGTGATCCATGCCGTGCTTCCTCGTCGAAGTAAGTTTTCCMGTAAAGTGGCTGGACAAGTCACGGAAGAGCAAATTGTTGCAACCAATGTAGATACCGTTTTTCTGGTAAACGCTTTGAATCAGGATTTTAATGTTCGCCGAATTGAGCGCTACCTAGTACTCGCATGGGAAAGCGGTGCTAATCCCGTCATCGTATTAAGCAAGTCTGATCTGTGCGAGAATCCAGATGAGTTGGCGGCTGAAGTAGCGGCTGTTGCCATTGGCGTACCCATTCATATTATTAGCTCTGCCGAAAATCGAGGCTTAGATGAACTTGCTGCCTACATGACTCGCGGACAGACGGTGGCACTTCTAGGCTCATCAGGGGTAGGGAAATCAACCTTAGTGAATCGTATTTATGGCAGAGATATTTTGAACACGGGAGATATTCGATCGGGCGATGACAAAGGAAAGCATACGACAACGCATCGTGAGCTGATTTTACTGCCGGATGGCGGTATTTTGATCGATACACCAGGGATGAGAGAGCTGCAGCTTTGGAACGCTACCGAAGGGTTGAGCACATCCTTTCAGGATATTGAGGAATTCGCCGAGCAATGMTTCTTTCAAGATTGTAAGCATGAGAATGAACCGAAATGTGCAGTGAAATCTGCGCTAGATTCGGGAGCTTTGTCCGCGGAGCGTTTTCAGAATTATGTGAAATTACAGAAGGAACTGGCTTATTTGGCTCGCAAAGAGGACAAAGGACTTCAAGCAGCTGAGAAGGCAAAATGGAAGAAGATCCACCAATCCCTCAAAAGTCAACCTCATCGCTAATTTCGATAAGATTTGGATTGGATTTTTTGAGTGCTTTCCGATAAACTTATAACTAAGTAGGATAACAATGTCGGGAGGACGAATGGATCAATGAGTGATTGTATTTTTTGTAAAATCATTGCGGGGGATCTCCCTTCTAAGAAAGTCTATGAAGATGATCAGATTCTAGCTTTTCATGATATTCAGCCAGCAGCACCGATTCACGTCCTTATTATTCCGAAGAAACACTTTGCTTCTTTAGCGGCAGGACAGCCGGAAGATTGGGCAGTTGTGGGACAAATGCAGCGTGCGGCTGCGCAAATTGCTAGAGAGCTAGAGGTAGAAGAATCCGGTTATCGTGTGATCACGAACATTGGAGCAAACGCCGGTCAAATTGTTCACCATTTGCATTATCATTTGATGGCAGGTGCGAGATTGGCACCCCTTGGGGTCCATAACTAATCTTTCTAGTAGGAAAGATCAGTTTGCGATTGACACCCTAATTACTATCACCTATAATGAGATTTGATGAACCGTTTTGTCTTAGATGGTCTGTTCGGAGGGAGGGAAAACTGTTGTCAGAAACTCGAGTTCGTAAGAACGAAACTATAGATGCTGCACTTCGTCGCTTTAAGCGTTCCATCGCTAAGGATGGCGTTCTTGCAGAAGTAAAGAAACGTAAGCATTATGACAAGCCTAGCGTTAAGCGTAAGCTTAAATCTGAGGCTGCTCGTAAAAGAAAGTTCTAGGAGGCAACATGAGCTTAAGCGATCGATTGAACGAAGATATGAAACAAGCGATGAAGAGTCAGGACAAGTTTAAGCTCTCTGTAATTCGAATGGTACGTTCTACGATTAAGAATTCTGAGATTGATCTGAAAAGACCCTTAGACGACAATGAAGTGCTTGATGTTCTAACTCGTGAGATCAAACAGCGTAAGGATTCCCTCCAAGAATTTAGCAAGGCAGGTCGTGACGATCTAGCCGACAACCTGAAGGCGGAACTTGTTATTCTAGCTGAGTACATGCCGCAACAGCTTTCTGAGGAAGAAGTGAAAGCCATTGTACAGCAGACCATCCAGCAAATTGGTGCTTCTTCCAAAGCGGATATGGGMAAAGTGATGACGGCATTGATGCCTCAGGTTAAAGGACGCGCTGATGGTAAACTTATCAATCAGTTAGTTCAACAATTATTAGGTTAATACCAAATATGTTTTGTGAAGACCAAGTGGATCATTTCCATTTGGTCTTTTTTCTTCCACATTAGAAAGTATAAGTTTTCGGTTCCCGAAAACGTCTTGCTAATTGGCGATAAAAACAACCATAAAAACGCGGTCGCACATCCTCGAATGACTTCGATAGAAGTTTTTCTCACAGTTTAAGTGCTTTTTTAAAATTTCTACTAAATTCCGAAACAGTTCATAAGTTAATACGTACATACCTTATGAGAAGAAGTTTGAAGGGAAGGAGTGAACGACGATGTTTCTCGATAATCTATCCGCGTTTCTGACTCACCCTGTGACAGGTACCGTATTATTGATGGTTGGGATTATTGGTATAGCGCTGGAACTGCTTTTTTTCAGTAGTGGATTGTTGGCCTTGGCGGGGGTTGCTGGCTTTGGTTTATATTTCTTAGGTTTTTACTTGGCTGGCTTTGCAAGTTTTGGAGACTTAGCTATCTTGGGACTTGGTTTGGTTCTCTTGATTTTAGAATTGGTTGTGCCCAGTTTCGGAATTCTAAGTGTTCTAGGGGCGATTTGCTTATTCGGCGGTGTACTGATGGCTTCTTCAGATCCTAAGGAAGCAGCGTACATGTTAATTATTGCTTTGCTAGTCGCCCTTGTAGTTGTCATTGCTGCAATTAGGACGTTTAAACATCGCGGCGTTTGGAACCGTTTCATTCTGAAGGAACAGCTAACCACGAGCAAGGGCTTTACATCGAGCCCTGATCGCTCTAATTTAGTTGGTTTGACGGGAGAAGCCATAACGCCATTGCGACCTGCAGGAACGGCATTAATTCAAGGAGAACGTGTTGATGTTGTCACGCATGGTAGTTTTATTTCGGTCAATAAAGCAATAATCGTTGTGGAAGTTGAAGGAGTTCGTGTTGTAGTGAAAGCCGTGGATGACCAACCAAATCATTAGGAGGATACAAACAAATGACGATTGAACCAGGTTTATATTTGGTACTGCTTGCAGCCATCATTATTATTGTATTATCGATTTTACTAAGTGTTGTTCCAGTTATGCTATGGATTTCTGCGCTGGCTTCTGGTGTAAGAATCAGCATTATTACACTGATTGCTATGAGACTCCGTCGGGTAACACCAAGTCGCATTGTGAACCCAATGATTAAAGCAACGAAAGCCGGGATTGATCTTAGTGTCAATCAGTTGGAAAGTCACTACCTAGCTGGAGGTAATGTTGACCGTGTTGTGAACGCATTAATTGCTGCGCATCGTGCCAAAATTCATTTGGAGTTTGAGCGCGCGGCAGCCATTGATTTGGCAGGTCGTGATGTGTTGTTAGCTGTTCAAATGAGTGTAAATCCACGTGTCATTGAAACGCCGAATGTTTCAGCCGTCGCGAAGAACGGTATTGAGGTAAAGGTCATCGCGCGAGTTACGGTTCGTGCAAACATTGATCGACTCGTAGGTGGAGCCGGTGAAGAGACCATTATTGCGCGTGTCGGAGAGGGGATCGTTACAACCGTAGGTTCCAGCGAATCTCATAAGGATGTCCTAGAAAATCCAGACATGATCTCCCGCACTGTTTTAGGTAAAGGCTTGGATGCAGGGACAGCTTTTGAAATTCTGTCTATTGATATTGCGGATGTGGATGTTGGTAAAAATATTGGTGCTCATTTGCAAACAGAGCAAGCGGAGGCAGACAAACGGATTGCTCAGGCGAAAGCAGAGGAACGCCGCGCGATGGCTGTTGCAGCAGAACAGGAAATGAAAGCGCGAGTTGTTGAAATGCGTGCTAAGGTTGTTGAGTCGGAATCGCAAGTCCCACTTGCCATGGCTGAAGCTCTGCGAAATGGTCAATTAGGGGTCATGGATTATATGAATCTCAAAAATATTGAATCTGATACGCAAATGCGTTCCTCTTTAGGCAAAGTCAACGATGGAAAAAATGAAAAAGAATAAGGTTTGTGAGGTGATCAATTGGAACAGCTGATCGCATTCTTATTTAAGAACTGGTATTTGGTCATTATAGCGTTAACCTTTTTCTATCAAATACAAAGCAGACGCAAGCGAGCTGAGCAGAATACTTCAAGTAAAGGTATGCCGACCTTTGGAGACGGTCCAGGCGACGCTAGAAGGCCTGTAGAAGCGAAGAAAGTGCAACCAGGACATATGACTCCATCCGGTCGTTCGGAACGCGTACGAGACGAATTTAATCAGTCTGGTCTTGGTAAATCAACCACAACAGCTCAGAAACAGAAGCCATCACCCTTCACACCGGTTGTGAAAAGTGGACCAACTGTAAGTTCACCTACTTATGCAGATGAGATCTCAACCGCAAGCCAATTTCCAGACCAACCGAGTAGGAATCAAGTTCTTCAAGGCGTTGTTTGGGCAGAGATATTAGGTCCGCCACGTGCCAAAAAGCCATACGGTAGATGAAATGATGTAAATAACGCCCTTTTGCAATTGCGAAAGGGTGTTTTTTTGCGTACACGCCAGTATATAGGTTTGATGGCTTGGAGTAAGCG
>NZ_JBFTPF010000142.1:0-6597 GCF_056398345.1 Paenibacillus sp. 01T442 | reverse complement strand
CATGTAGATTCCTTTCTATATGTCCTTTCTGTCAAACAAATAATACCCCGTAGTAAATAACATGATACCACAACCGAACATAATTAGAATCTGACGGCTAATTTTGAAAACATTGATCGATTCAGAAATCCAGAGGGTATACCAGTCAAACATCGACGTGATAAAAAAACTCGAGTAAGAAGAAAATACAATACCTAAGAAATTAAAGCCAATAAACACAAGTATGGATAGGAAAAATACAGCTAGTCCTCCCTGAATGAGATTGGATAACAGCACGACGATAAGCGCGAACACAAATACAGGAAAAAACGTTAAGCCATATGACACAAGTACCTTTATGATACCAGCCAAACTTGCGGACGAAGGGTTGAATATAAACCCGGCTATTAGCGAAAGGACCATAATAAACAACAGGTTGCCAGCAATAAACAGCGCCAAATTTAACACTTTTGCGCTAAATACGCCGAATCTGGAGACAGGTCTTAAAAGAGTTATTTTCATCGTATTCGATGAGGACTCGCCATTAAACATATCAATCGCTACAAATATGGCAAATAACGGTAATAGCGTATAAGCAATAAACGTCAGTACGGCTATAGGAAATTCAACACTCCCTACAACTCTCAGTCCAAGGCCATGCTTAATCGTTGTCACCGCAATCTGACMGATCACTACGGCAAGAATGGATAATATCGCGGCTGCCATGATTTTTTTCTTTTTAAGCAGCTTCACGGATTCATTCATAAATGCAGCTTTAAACCCTACCATTCCTGTCCACCTCACTAACAAAATAATTCTCAAGCGACGAATAAAAAGACAGAATATTTTGGGTATATTCGACGTTTACCAGCTTGCCTCCATAAATAATTCCGATTCTCGAACACGTTAATTCCACATCATGTATCAAGTGACTGGAAATAAAGAAAGTTGTGCCTTCCTGGGAAAGCTGTTTGATCAACTTCCTCATCTCCAGCATCCCTTCTACATCCAGTCCGTTTAGAGGCTCGTCCAAGATTAACAATTTCGGTCTCGATAGAATCGCCGCCGCTATCCCCAGTCTTTGTTTCATCCCGAGCGAAAATTTTTGTGATTTCTCATTTTTATATTTCAGCATCCCTGTGATTTCAAGACATTCATCGATTCTACGCTGATCAATTTCAGGGTAAAATCTTGCAAACAATCTCAAGTTTTCATTCGCCGTCAAATAGGGATACGATTCTGCTGTTTCAATGATACAGCCAACATGTTTCATAGCATTGACATAGTCTTCTGCCACGCTCGCCCCAAAGATCTTCACATCGCCTCGATCGGGCTTCATAAGTCCTGTAATCATCTTCATCGCTGTCGTTTTCCCCGCACCATTAGGTCCAAGAAAACCGAATATATCGCCTTGATCCACTTCTAAGTTCAAATCGGTGATTCCTCGGCCATTCGTAAATGACTTCGTTAAACCCGTTATTTCAATCGCCTTGACTGACAATTCATCATCTCCCTAAAAAATCTCAGGAAGCCGCTACCCGCAGCCTCCTGAGAATCATTTCTATTCAAATACGCGGCTAAATTCACCATCATAAAAAGGCTTCATGCTATTGCTTTGTTTGTACGCATTTTTATCGCTAATCTCTAGATTCATTTCAAAATAAATTTTACCTGTTTGGTTGGGATGAACCATCCCTTGCTTTTGTTCACCCTTCGAATCTGTGTAAGTAAACATTGGAGATGTCAACATGTTGTACTCGAAATTAAACACATCCTTGTTTGGATACTGACTCTCAAAACCAGGAATTACAGTTTCTGAATACGTTCCTGTTAGTTTGTCACCATCTACACTTGTGATTTTAACTGTTCTCTCACCAATCTTCGTGAACTTACCGTCTTTGTCCATAATAATATCATTTTGATAGGTTCCCACATATTTAGAGCTGAATCCACCATTATGACTTACCTTCTCAACCTTTGCTGTAGTTAGATCAGGCTTGATAATCTTCGTACTGCCAATATCAGAAATCTTTAACATCACATTAAGGTTTAAGTCATGCTGAACCCCATTTTTATCTTTTCCGGACAGTGTGATCTCCCCCGTCAGATTTTCTAGATAGSCTGCTTTATTCTCATTCGCCGATCCTACAACCTTTTTCACGAAAATATCGCTCTCTATGTCTGGTAGATCTCTTTCATTATCCAGCATTTGCTTGATACCAAAGGAGGAAACTGCATTTACAATGGCTGGCACTTGTGCCTCAGACAAGCTTCCGGAGAACACTTTACCGCCTTCTGCTCCTTCTTCCACTTGTACATAATCTTTCAATGAGCCAACTACCGCATCAACGATTTTCTCAACCTCAGTTGCTCCTTTTTCGTTAAAAGGATTTCTGAAATCAGCTGGCCCCTTGCGGTTTTGGTTCATTTCAGCGGAATAGTCAAATACATAATATGTATTGTCCAATTCGTTTTTGTCAATCGATTGCTTCTTGTCAGCATACGTATATCTGGAGGTCGTTTCACCTTTGGCGTTTTTCGTTACCTCGTTATTCTCTTTCATTTGATTCGCAGTGTCCATTTTCTGAAAATTAGACGATTGAAGTAAAATTTGATCATTATCCTTCAATGTATATAACGTCTCGATCGTATAGTTGTTTAGTCCATTTTCCATCAAAGAAGCCGTATTTTTGACTGAACCCTTCAGCCGGTCGTACCCGGATCCAAGCATCGCATCAGCGAAAGCAGTAGATACAAATAGACAAGCTCCTACGGTAAAAGAAAGTACTGTAATTGATTTTTTGCTAAGTTTCATTTCTCTTCTCCTTTTGTAAAACAATTTGCGGGAAACGTTTCCTTACTAGTTATTTTAGTATACGCTTATTGAATCCATCTAAATGGATTATTAACAAAGTATTAACTCTTTCCTTAACTGCGTAGAAATTAAATTTAAATGATTGGAGTATGATGAATAATGAGTGAATTTGTAAAACTGTCTAAATCAACTGTCCTAGGAGCTGCCAATGGCGTCATGTTCATGACTTTCTTTGGCGCACTCTGGGCATCCATTGGTATTGTTGGGTCACACCAACTTGGAGCTCCATGGCCACTTGTACTTTCAGCTATTGTGACAATCATCTTACTGAGTGGAGCCATTTCACTTTTTGGTAAATCTCACAGCATGAATCATGCTGTTACAGCGAAAGAAAAAGAAGATACGAAACGAATAAACCGAAAATTCGGTTTGATATTTGTGTTGGAAGGTGTCGCGATCTTTCTTGCCAGTGTGATTTGTAATGCACTCGATCAATTTGAAGTCTTTTTCCCAGTCATGGCGATGATTGTTGGCATTCATTTCTTTCCTCTTGCTTCATTGTTTAAAGAAAAATTCTATTATGGTACGGGTGTTGTTATGTGTATGCTGGGTATCATTTCATTGTTTTTACCCATTAACGCTACGTTCGGCAATGTATCTTTCATTATGATGTCTACGTTTATTGGTTTCGGCTCAGCCGTGACGTTATGGGTGACKGGGTTGAGAATCTGGGGGACCCTGCTGAAACAGTTAAAACAATAATAATTTAAAGTAAAGTGCACAGACGTTCACAAACAGAAAGCAAGCCCCTCGTTTCCATCTGTACTGATGAGAACGAGAGGCTTGCTTTGTCTCTAAAATAAATAAAAACCCTTATTTACAAGGGTTTCCGTGCTATGGGCCCAGAGGKACTCGAACCCCCGACCAATCGGTTATGAGCCGACCGCTCTAACCAACTGAGCTATAGGCCCAAATGAAATTTGGTTGCGGGGGCAGGATTTGAACCTGCGGCCTTCGGGTTATGAGCCCGACGAGCTACCGAGCTGCTCCACCCCGCGTCATGTATGCCGCTCAACAGCGACAAAAATAAATATACACCAACGGAGATGGCTTAGTCAAGCGTTAATTTTATGCATAATGGAAGCATTTATGTGTTGTATCTGACGCCAAAGCGTCCTTTCTTCGACTTATAAACCTCAACTTCCTGCGGGCACTCATACCCATAGATCCACCAATCTTCTTCCATACGTTTCGCTAAACAACCCGCTTGAAACTTCGAATCGTATAATTTTGCCCAATATATCCAGTTCATGCGTATCCCTCCATGATAGTCAGATCGTTACATTTAGCTTATCCATAAAAAGGTTCTCTTATTAGCAGGCTGTATTCGCCTACGCTCGAATATGGAAAAAGCCGTTCTATTTGACCGTATGACAAATAAAATGTGACGGTTTACAGGCATAGCAGGATTTTCCCTGTTTTTGGGGAAGTTAAGTGATGTAGACTATTTTGGCAATACAAAAAGGAGAAAACACCCATGATCGAAACAATCAAAAGCTACCTACTCACGCATAGGGATGAACATATAAACGAACTGATGGCATTCTTGCGAATTCCTAGCATAAGTGCAGTTGCACAGCACCAACCGGATATGCTGAAATGCGCGGAGTGGACGGCTCAATCTCTACAAAAGGCTGGACTTGAAAACATTGAAATTATGCCTACGAAAGGCCACCCTGTCGTTTATGCCGATTGGTTACATGCCCCCGGCAAACCGACGGTGCTGATTTATGGTCATTATGATGTGCAACCTGCTGAGCCATTAGAATTGTGGGAAACACCTCCTTTTGAACCCGTAATCCGTGATAATAAGCTGTTCAGTCGCGGTAGTACGGATGACAAAGGCCAACTGTTGCTTTATGTGAAGGTTGTTGAAGCCTTTCTACAAACGCAGGGTTCACTTCCGGTTAACGTGAAATTCTGCATCGAGGGTGAAGAGGAAATTGCTAGTAAGAATCTCCCTGCCTTTGTTGAAGAACATGCTGCGAAATTGCAAGCTGATTCCATCGTACTCTCTGATACACAAATGCACGGTCCTGGTAAACCAGCTCTGATGTATGGACTTCGCGGTCTTGCGGGTTTCGAAATCACGCTGGATGGTGCCAATAGTGATCTGCATTCGGGTCTTTTTGGCGGTGCGGTACAGAATCCGATTCACGCAATGACTAAGCTGCTCAGCTCTTTCCATGACGAAAATGGCCGTGTTGCTGTACAAGGGTTCTACGATCGTGTTATCGAACTTTCAGACAAAGAGCGCGAAGCCTTCAAGAAAGTGGAGCCGGATGAAAACAAGGTTCGCACGAATTTGAACGTCACGGAGCTCTATGGGGAGAAAGGTTTCTCCTTTTATGAACAAACGACGTCCCGTCCTACGCTTGAGATCACGTCAGTTAGTGGCGGCTTCCAAGGTGAGGGGATTAAACCCATCATTCCAAATCGCGCTACTGCCAAAATTGCATGTCGTCTCGTCGCTGCGCAGGTCCCTGAAGAAATCATGGATTTAGTCGAGACTCATATTCATACACAATCTCTTCCAGGTGTATCCGTTTCGTTAGATCGCCAATTGCGAGGGAATCCATTCATTACACCGATTGATGAACCMGTTATGGTTGCGGCGGCAGAAGCCTATGGAGAAACTTTCGGTGAGTGGCCTGTCTATACACGTAGCGGAGGGTCGATACCGATTGTCGAAGTGTTAGGTCGCGTCCTAGATGCACCTGTGGTGCTTATGGGCTTTGGGCTACCTGGGGAAAATCTTCATGCTCCGAATGAGCATTTCCATTTGATGAATTGGGACAATGGGACAGAGACGATAAGTCGTTACTGGTTGAAGCTAGCAGCATTGGCAGCGCCTACTTTAGAATCTAACTAAGCTAGGGTAAAAKGAGTAACATCTATGGGGAATCCACTACACTTGCGTGATGCACAAATAGAAGATTTAGCAGAAATCGTACGTATTTACAATTCCACGATTGCAGGACGCATGGTTACGGCCGATACAGAACCCGTTACAACAGCTTCACGGGAGCGCTGGTTTCACGAACATTCTTCTGACTTCCGTCCACTTTGGGTGCTTGAAAATGAGAACGGGATATGTGGCTGGCTGAGTTTTCAATCTTTCTATGGGCGTCCCGCCTATAACGCAACAGCCGAAGTTAGTATTTACGTGGATGAAACCTATCGGGGCCAGGGCATCGGTCGATACTTGATGGAACAAGCACTTGAAGCTAGTCCCAAGCTGGGGCTCAAATCTTTGTTAGGTTTTATATTTGGGCACAATGAGCCGAGTCTGCAGCTTTTCCGCAAATTCGGATTCACGAATTGGGCGCATCTGCCAGGCGTCGCTGAGTTAGATGGCGTTGAGCGGGATCTGATCATTCTGGGCAAACGTGTTGGGTAGTCGATACTCGTTCCACGCGGTGCCTGCCACACGACAGTGGCTGTCAAATCCGTAAAATAAAAAGCGCTACTCCTCCTGCTCGCGAAATCAATTTCGCGTAGCTTGCGAGTTGTGGCGCTTTTTTTGTTGATCGTTTGGGTAACAAATGAGATTTCTGAGGTTCCACTTTCATTTAAATGGAAAAAATGCAGCTAAATCGAGCTGTTCGGTTCGGCCCCTTAATTATGGAGTCTATCTGCTGAATACTTGCTTTCTCGCAGTTTCTCATTTTTCGTATTCAACCTTTTTTAAAGGGTAATCTCCACTACCCCTAATTTATTTGCCTTCCAGGCCTCATGATATC
>NZ_JBFTPF010000141.1:0-6711 GCF_056398345.1 Paenibacillus sp. 01T442 | reverse complement strand
GTCGGTACAATTACAGGTATCCTTACGCTCTTTCCCTATCAGCAGTGGAAGAATAGTCATTCTATCCATCATGCAACGAGCAGCAACCTCGAGAAACGCGGAATAGGTGATATGTGGGTGCTTACCGTCGACGAATATGCGGCATCTTCCGTATGGGTCCGAATGGCATATCGGTTATATCGGAACCCATTCATTATGTTCGGACTTGGTCCCATCTTTTTGTTTCTATTTACAAATCGTTTTAATRCGAAAGGTGCTAGAAGCAAGGAAAGAATCAGTACGTATATGACGAATGTTTCCATCCTTGCTTTATATGGGTTACTGATCTGGATAGTTGGATGGCAGTCGTTTGTTCTGATTCAAGCTCCGATTATGTTCGTAGCAGGCTTGATGGGAATCTGGCTGTTTTATGTGCAACATCAGTTCGAAGACTCCTACTTCGAGAAGGAAGATGAGTGGAGTTATGTGAAAGCCGCGGTAGAAGGAAGCTCCTATTATAAGCTGCCGAAGCTGCTACAATGGATTACTGGAAATATTGGGTTTCATCATGTTCATCATTTGAGTCCGAAGGTGCCCAATTATAATTTGGAAAAAGCGCATAATGCAACGCCTCCACTTCAAAAAGCAACGACTATAACAATCGGCACCAGTTTGAAGTCGCTAAGTTTTAAACTATGGGATGAGCGTAATAAAACGTTTGTCGGTTATAAAAATAAAAAGCAGGTAAACCTTAAGGAAAATGAGCATGATCCTTTGACTAACAAAATAAACATAAAAGTCCGTAAATCAACCTTTCAAGGGCAATAAATACATCGTTTCATGTTTATGTTAAAATATAAGTAAAACTATGTTGGAGAAAAAGAGGCTAAACGGACTATGCAAAAGTGGTATCAAATTTTTCACAAAAACACCGGCATTAGTCCGTATGTGTGGGTTGTCTTTTATATCCTTCCTTTTTATTTTATATTTCGTTCTTCTACCACATACCACATCGTGTTAGGCACGATCATGATCATGGTTTTCTTTAGTTGCTACGTGCTGTCCTTCGTATCTAAAGGATGGATTGTGTACTTTTGGACTAGCGTACAAATTATTATTTCGATTATTATGGGCATCGCCTTCAGCTATGTGTACTTCTCACTGTTTATAGCATTTTTTATTGGTACCATGAAAAGTCGAGCAGGATTTATTACGTTGTACTGCATACATCTAGTTACCACCATTGCAACGGTTAACTATGGATTGGTATCCCAAAATCCTGTGTATTTTAACCAATTGCCCTTTATCATCATTTGTGTAATTGCCGTTATCCTCATTCCTGTCACGACGTTCAACCGGAATAGGAGTGAACAACTCCAGGGACAGCTAGAGGATGCAAATAAGCGGATTTCCGAATTGGTAAAGTTAGAAGAGCGCCAACGARTCGCCCGCGACTTACACGATACACTTGGTCAGAAACTCTCATTAATTGGTTTAAAGAGTGATTTGGCTGGGAAATTAATTAGCAAAAATCCGGCGCAAGCACAAATCGAAATCAATGATGTACGTCAGACAGCTCGAATTGCGTTAAAGGAAGTTCGAGAAATCGTAACGCAAATGCGTGGTACAAGACTAGTGGAAGAGATGTTTCGAATCAAACAGATTTTGAAGGCTGCAGAAATTGACCTCATTGTAGAGGGAGATCCGAAGTTAACCAACACGTCTCTGATCAATGAAAACGTGTTGAGTATGTGTTTGAAGGAATCTGTTACGAATATTATCAAACATAGCAGTGCTACTTCATGTTCAATCTCTATTGAACCATCACCAAGCGATCTCGTTATTAAGGTCGAGGACAATGGGGTTGGGATGACGAAAGAATGTCTTGTGTTACTTGGAAATGGCTTACGGGGTATGAAAGAGCGACTAGAGTTTGTAAACGGCTGTATGGAAATTGTCTCAGACAAAGGAACCATGATTGTTATAAAAGTTCCGAATGCTATCATACCACCAGAAAGGGAGGTGCGGATATGATCCGAATTGTGATTGCCGAGGACCAGCGGATGCTGCTTGGCGCACTTGCTTCCTTACTTGATTTGGAAGAGGATATGCAGGTCGTTGGTAAAGCGAGCAATGGCGAGGATGCTGTCAAACTAGTTAAACTGCATAAGCCAGATATTTGTGTCATGGATATTGAGATGCCCATCATGAACGGTTTAGATGCGGCGGAAGAACTAAAGGGAATGGGTTGCAAAGTCATTATCTTGACTACGTTTGCTCGTTACGGGTATTTTGAGAGGGCCGTCAAGGCAGGAGCCAACGGTTATTTGTTGAAAGATAGCCCAAGCGAGGAACTCGCTACCTCGATTCGGAGCGTTATGGCTGGCAGACGAATTTATGCGTCAGAGCTAGTAGATGAGACTTATCATGAAGAAAATCCTTTGACCGAGCGGGAAAAGGAAGTCTTGAACCTGATCGCCGATGGGAAAAACACGAAGGAAATCGCTGATCACATGTATATTACAAGAGGTACTGTTCGCAACTACATTTCCGTTATTCTCGATAAGCTCAATGTCAGTAACCGAATTGAGGCTATTATGCGTTTCAAAGAGAAGGGCTGGTTCAAATAGTTTATTTAGTTAACGTGCTAGGGTATAATCACCTCATGCGGTGACGTACTTGTTGAGGCCGGTCACCGTGAGGGATCGGTAAATTTAGGCGGAAACACGTGAGCGACAGCTTTCGTCCTTGTTGAGGACGAGGGCTTTTTTTGTTTTCATAAATTTTGAATTAGGAGGAAATGGATCATGAGCATATTTATTGGAGGAGCATGGCCTTAGGCTAACGGATCACTTCACTTAGGACGGGTAGCGAGTTTACTTCCAGGAGACGTGATTGCAAGGTATTTTCGGCTAAAGGGAGAAGAAGTACTTTATGACCACTTGGACATATGTCGAGTGTCCGGCTGGAAGAGAGCTAAGCCAAGTTGAAGTATTGTTCCAACGGATTAATGTAAGCCAAATTGAAGAGGAGGTACAACGACTGAAAAGCATTTGATTGATTATATAAGCATGCAAAATAGAGCCCATCTGCTGTGGATCTGCTGGGCTTTATTTTTATACTCGCTTATTTTTCACTTTGATGTTTTCTTCATTACTAGGCTTAATAGCGAATAAAGCAAGAAGCGCAGCAACAACACATGTACCCGAGATGCTGTAAAACATAAGTTGTGATGACATCTTCATAAGGACTGAAGCCAGTGGAGGGCCTAACGCAACGCCAATGAATCTCATCGAACTATAGATAGAAGTTATTGTGCCTCGTTCTGCTTTATCAATCCCTTCCGTTATCAGCGCATCTAAGCAGGGAAGTGTGACACCAATGCCAATGCCGGCAATACTAACTAAAGTAAGCAATACGTATAGAGATTGTAACATGCCAGAAATAACAAGTGCTGCAGTCACAATAGCTACGCCACTAAAAGTAATCCACTTCATTAACWTCTTGTTTTCACCAATTTTTTTGCCAGTTAGGAAAGATGCAAGACATAGCGCTGCCGAAGGGATGGCAATAACACAGCCTTTCCATATGCCTTTAATCTGATATTTGTCTTCAAGTGTGTCCGATAAATAAAACAATGTCCCAAAAATGACAAACATACAGATGCAACCAATGGCGAAAATTGCAGATAACCAACGACCATTCTTCGAAAATATTTGCTTAAGGTTTTGAAGAAAGTGACTAAATCTAACTATTACTTCTTTCTCATCTTTTTTCTTAGGGGATTTAACTAGAAAGGCAACTAATAGTGTAGATACCACACACAACACAGGGATGGTGAGAAAGGGGAGAAACCACACCACGAAAGCCAACACCGATCCTAGAATAGGACTCAGAACTTTGCCTAGCGTGTTGGCCGTTTCTACAATCCCCAGGCTTTTACTGACTTCACTTTCGTGTTGGTACATGTCACCGACAAGTGGCAGTACAATGGGGAAAGCTCCCGCCGCGCCTACTCCTTGTAACGCTCGTCCTAGCATAATGACTACATAAGGGTGTTCCAGCCACCATGCGCCTAAACCAGAAATCAAACCACCAAAGCCAGTTATGAGTAAACTGGGGATAATAATGATCTTCCTGCCGAAGCGATCCGACAAATACCCCGCAATCGGTATAAGTAAGATAGCCACTGCTGAGTAAATCGTAATTAATAAGCTCACTTGGAATGAAGTTATTTGTAATTTGTTGCGAATAGATGGTAGGACGGGAATAAGCATAGAATTTCCCAACGTCATAATTAAGGGGATGGACGCAATAGAAAGTAGACTCCATTTATTTGTTTTCATAATCCAGTGCCTAAACCTAGCCATAAGAAATGCACGTTATCACCTCTTGCATTAATTTGCGCAATCATTATCGAATTAATCCCATTAATCCAGTTGGTATTTAATTAATAATGAATTGGATAAAGCGAAAGCACGAAGATCCCCAGAGCTGTTAGTTTGTGCGAATTATTAAGATATATCAACCAGGAAGATAAGGCAGGAAGGAATAGGCATGTACATCATCATGCATAATAAGGTTTAACAGAATATACATAACAAAATGAATATGAAATAAGTTAGGAGCCATAAAATGAAAACAATAGTAATACCGAGTTTATTTGTTTGTTTGAGTATTGCAACTGCCATGTCATTTCCAATTTACTATGCACTAAAAGGAAGATGAATCTAAAAATACTATCTTTTGTCGTAAAAAGAGACTACTGAAGGTTACGCTTCGGTAGTCTCTTTGCTGCAAAATCTGTCTGCAAAATAACAACAGAAATGGAAGCACATTTCGATTGAATCGATTCATACGTATTCCTGTGATCGCATTTTTATGGCTGTACCTACATTTGGTCCCGATGCTGCGTGGGTTCGCCAGTAGTTGGAAGACGAAGCCTGGTTAGCACTTCCTGCAGTTCAAGCAGGGCGAGTTCATTATATCGATTTCTCGTTGGCCAATTATAATCCAATCTGAGGCAACAAAGAAGCAAGATCATAAGTATCACTAATTTCAGAAAAAAAGCAGTAGCTGAGGGGTTAAAAGTATTTTATAGCGGCGTTATTATGCTTGCCCTTCTTCCAACGATATACGGAGCTGATTGGCCTGAGAGAGGTTGGTGCTAATAATTTAGCACGGTAACTAGCGTTCATAGCTAAACGAAATTGGCAGCCAACCCAAGTGGATTGGTTGCCTTTTTTTAAAAATGACGGTAAGATTCATTCTCAATTAGTTACATACTTGAATAGTTCGAAGGCTACAGTTAAGATTTCTAGTAAATGTTTTTCATGAAACTTTGCAAGCATCGCGGATTCATATGGAGTCAAACGAAGATTCACACGCACTCAGTAAGTCAAAGCCCAAATCGGACTAGAGTTAGAAGCAATCACGATTGCACAATTCAAGAAGCGTTCCGCGTTTCAGCCGCTACGGCGCGTTGCGCCCTCTCTGCTGGCAGCAGCAAGAACAAGACTGCCAGGAGAGAAGCCGTCAGGAAAACGGCCGAACCCACGAGCGAGACGGAGATCGCATGGGAAAAAGTCATATCTGAAGGAACTTCCTGTCGGTTCGCCGCCTCGAAGACGGCGATCAGGACTGCGAGTCCGAGCGACGCGCCGGTCTGATGAGCGACGTTGACGAGCCCTGACGCTGCTCCTGCATCCTTGGCTTCCACACCGGACAACCCTAGCGTCGTAAAAGGCTGAAAGATCATTCCAGCACCACCCCCMATGACGATCAAAGGGAAAAACAGATGAGGAAGAAAACTCGAATCAGCCGAAATGAGGCTCAGCCAGCTTGTTCCAGTGATCGCGATTATCAACCCGGCGATTAATACTTTTGCATGACCGAATCGGGCTAAAAGCGTAGGCATGGCATACATCATCCCGAACTGAACGACCGTGAACGGCATGATCGCGAGTCCAGCCTGCAAAGAATTGAAATGAAGGACCTTTTGCAGAAACTGCGGAACGAAGAAAAAGATCGGATAATTTCCACACAAGAGCAACAGCCTACCCAAATAAGCTCCGGATCGTGTTCGGCTTGCGAACAGACGAAGTGGGGTAATTGGCTCTTTCGCCCGTGCTTCGACCCGTACGAAAGCCGCTAGCGAGACACCTCCGAGAGCAAGCGAACTCCATACTTCCGGCGCTTTCCATCCGACAGACGCGGCTTGAACGAACCCGAATGCCAGTGCCGTCATGCCGATCACCGACGTCATGGCTCCCATGATATCCAGTCGCCCCGCTTTCGTCTCCGTCTCCTGCATATACCGAGGCACCATAAGAAGCAGAGCGACGCCGATCGGTACGTTGAGGAACATCCCGGCGCGCCAAGATATTAGATCCGTCAACAATCCGCCAATGATTAGACCAACGCTGCCGCCGGCTCCCGATACGGCGCTGTAAACAGCAATCGCTTTCGTCCGTTCCCGGCCTTCCGAGAAGCTTACGGACAACAGGGCGAGTGCAGACGGAGTCRCCATCGCTGCGGCCAATCCTTGCAAAGCGCKTGCTGCAAGCAGAATCGAAGCGGACGGCGCCAAGCCGGCCAACATCGAGGCCAGCGAAAACAAGGCGATCCCCGCGGTGAATGTTTTTCTCCTTCCTAGGATGTCCCCCGCTCGAGCGCCTAACAACAAGAAGCCTCCGAACGCCAAAATATAAGCGTTTTGCACCCAAGTCATGG
>NZ_JBFTPF010000140.1:0-6818 GCF_056398345.1 Paenibacillus sp. 01T442 | reverse complement strand
ATTGTTGGTAGCCCAAGGTGAGCTAATGACAGCTGCGGCCTTCGTCTGGCGGGACAACCTATTCCTCTACTATGAGTGCATGAGCCGAGAGGTGTTACCTGATGAAGTGGCTGGAGCTGCTGTCCCTTTTTTGAAGGAATGGCCTGGGCAGGCACAACCTCGGAAGTGGATCTTGATGATTGATGTGTTTCATTTTAACGAGCCTGCAAGCGCTGAACACTGGTTGAGAAAAGAGCCCGTGGTATCCCGGGTGGGGAGGATTGCGCATTTGAAGCCTGAGATGATGAGCAGTTACATCTATTATCATTATCAGCTGCAAGAGGAACGTGCGTTCCACGGGGAAAAGTATGAAATAATTGCAATGCATGAGAACCTTCTATTCGGCTATCAAGAATTTCCCAAAGTGATCGAGGAGCCTGTTGTGACAGGGCGTCTGAGCACGAAAGGGACCCCTGAGAATTGGAACGATTCGCGGATGGATCTGCATTTTCAGGCATGGGAAGAGGATGGTCATTTATATTTTAAACCGATTGATCAAGTGTTTGCTTATTATGTTGGTGATCTGAAAGAATAAGGAGATAGTACATTGAATTTTAAAATAATGGATTTGCGAAATCATCTTAATGAGTTAAAAGAAGTAGAAAACAATGCGTATTATGAATTTCTAAAGGTATCGTCAATGAGTGTAGGCTTATATAAATTGAATAAAGGTGAGCTGGATAAACAAAAGCCACATACAGAAGATGAGATTTATTTTATCCTCTAGGGTGAAGCATCGTTTCAAAATGGGGATACGATTACACAAATTAGCAAAGGGGAAGTTCTATTCGTGGAGGCTCATAAAGACCATAGATTCTTTAATATTACGGAAGACTTAACTACTTTAGTTTTCTTTTCGCCTGCAGAACACGCCAATAAATAGTGTGCGAATGTAAAAAGACACCTGAGGGGTGTCTTTTTTAGTGAGGTGAACGTTCCAGCGGAAGCGCAGCAGCTGCGAAAGGGAACTGCGTTCCGTAACGTTGGCGTGGTGCAGAGATATCGTGCTCCAATGCGGGAATAGTCCATAAAAGACGGTGTAGATAGTCGAAATAAACGACTAACTCGGAAGAATCTGGCGCCTTTGGGCTGAGACAGCGATGCACTTAGCTAGCCTCACTCTTATTTACTTATAAAAACATTATCCATATAGTAGACGCCAGTTGCATCAGCGGCAACGCCTACTTTCAACCGGCTGACGTCAGACGCTGCTGTATTTTTGAAGCTGAATTGATTGGCTTTTTTCGCGCCATTGACGTATAAGTCGAACTTTTTGGTATCGGTGTTCATGATAACTTTGATATCATACCAGGTGCCATTGGTGATGGGTTCAATACTCGAAAGCGTTGTTGCACCATCATACACCTTTAAGTAATTACCTTGTAGGCCTACATGCAAGGCTGCTCTGCTCGAACTATCATACACAATGAAGTCTTTCCAATTGACATCCTCTGTCCGCAAGGTGGCCTTGAAGGTCACGATGCCGGTTTGTGGAGTGAACGTTTTCTGAGCGGTGGCCGCATTCGTTGTGCTTGTTTTATTGATTTTCATGCTGCGATCCGGACCGGTGGCGAGTCCCACAGTAGGAACGTTCTGCACGGTTACAGTACCGCCAGTGGTCACTGTCGTCCAGTTAGAGGGAGAGACACCTGCTGCCGAGTATCCGTTCATTGCGTCTTTGAAAATGATGGTTTCCGAAACGAGCGTTCTTCCGAATGCAGGCACTTCGTCTCTCGTGAGTGTTACGGCATTGTTGTAAAATTGCGTGATGGTGTAAGTGTCATTGCCCGGTCCATTTGCTCCKGGATATCCGTAGAAAAGATTGTCCGCCCAACCGATAGCCCAAGTGAGGAACCAGGTGTAATCAAAATTCGTTTGAACGGCAGTCTCTGAAGGGAGCAAACCAACTTCGGACAAGCCATAACGCTTACTGCCTAGGACAGAAGCCAGCTCACTGTTCGCATTTGTAAACTTCGCATCCCCACGGGCTTGCGTATATACATCAGCTCCACCGAGATCTACATACGAAGAACCTGGGTAATAATTGCTGTTAACGGCATTATTGTCATCCCTACCCGGAGCCCACACCCAAATCAGGTTGTTCAAGCCGTGATAATTAGTGTAGCGGTCGTACATGTTTTGCCATAACTTTTTGTAACTTGCTGCAGACTTACCACCCMACCAGAAGCCGATGTTCATCTCGTGATAAGGTCGCCAGAGAACGACTACACCTTGATCCCGAAGGGATTTCAAATAGCCCGCTATCGTATCGATATGCGCTAACCATTTGTTATACAAGGTGGTACCAGGGGTTGTGAGCAAGTCGAAATTCGCCTGTGACATGGAGCTGATCACACTGTTCCATCCGCCATCATCTACTGTGGCATCCAAAGGGTTCGTCTCATGCCAAGAAAGTGTAACAAGTCCGCCTTTTTTCCAGTAGTCCGTAGCATGATCGACAATGAAGGAGCGCCATTTACTGAGATCGGAAGCGTTCGTCACATTGTATAAAAGATCGTATCCAATCATCGCAGGGTACTTGCCCGTTAAATTATAGAGGTGATCGGTCTCCAAATAGCCATAATTTTGCCCTCGTACGTATTGTCCTGAGATGATTTGATTATTCGTTTGGACAGTATCGAAATAATTCAATACGTCTTGCACAGCTTGCGTTGCATTAGGATTAACAGGGGTTGCAGCATGAGCAGTTGGTGCACCTATCGATGGTAAACCGGAAACGAGCAGAGCCACAATAAGTGTTGTGGCAAGTAATTTGGACAACCATGTGTTCAACATTCGTTAATTTCCTCCTAGAATGGATTGGTGTTAGTGAACTGTTCGACTCATTCGTTGCATTGCCAGTATAGAAAACGTTTACATTTATTTAGATATTATCTTCCCTCCTCTGGTACAGTATGGTTACAATTGTAAATGCTTTAAAAGGGGAAGAAGTCTAATTTTTTTGGAAACAAGTTATGGATCTTCGGATCTTCGTACACGCCTGCAACCTTCAAGCTGAGTATAAGTCAACGAATATGGGCTTGACATTCCCTTGGATCCCTTGTAAGATATTGAAAAATTCATATCGAAATATTAATGAATGGGACAGTAATTCCTAACAGACAGTCGCAGCGAGCCGGGTCAGTGTAAGCCGGTACGGATGTTAAGAATGAAACGGACCCAGGAAATGGTTTGCCGAAAATKGGAGTAGGTAAATCCGGTCTGTCGACCGTTACGAAACAGAGGGGTTAAACCAGAGGTTTAACACTTAGAGTGGTACCGCGGGAATGTTCAGCTCTCGTCTCTTTTATAGAGACGGGGGCTTTTTATATTTTCTAGAAAAGATAGGAGAGAATTACTATGTTAAATTATAAGCTCTATTTTGCAGGGGAAATTACATCGTTACTCACTGGTTTCGAGGCCCAAGACATTATGGCATGGATGGAATACCCAGCGAATCCGGATCAAGGGGATCTATCTTTACCATGTTTCCGACTAAGCAAAACCCTTAGTAAATCACCACAAGTCATTGCTGAGGAGTTAAAAGCAACCCTAGAAGATGAGTACATCGACGAGATGAATGCCGTATCCGGTTATCTAAACATTTTTCTCAAGAAGTCTACATTTGCAGAATCTCTTATTCGTCATATAAGTCAAGCTGGCGAACAGTATGGCTCACAGACTTTGGGACAAGGAAAGACGGTTGTGATCGACTATTCCTCGCCGAATATCGCGAAGCCCTTTCATGTTGGTCACTTGAGATCCACGGTGATCGGCAATGCGTTATATCAGATTCACGCCTTTCTAGGATACAACTGTGTGGGGATTAACCATTTAGGCGATTGGGGGACACAGTTCGGGAAGCTGATCGTTGCCTACCATTTGTGGGGCAGTAAGGAGGCTGTAAACGAGAGAGCTATCGATGAGCTTCTCGATCTGTATGTGAAATTTCATGAGGAGGCTGATCACGACCMAACGTTAGAAGATCAGGCTAGATCTTGGTTTACGAAAATGGAGCACGGTGATCAAGAAGCACTAGCTTTGTGGCAGTGGTTTGTGAAGATCAGCCTCAATGAATTTCAGAAGATTTATAAGCTGTTAGGTGTTCAATTCGACACATATCAGGGGGAAAGCTTCTACAATGACAAGATGGAGCCCGTCATTCAGGAGCTGAAGGAGAAGCAGCTTGTGGAAGAAGATGAGGGTGCTTTATTAGTTAGGTTAGATGCCTATGGCATGGCACCAGCATTAATGCTGAAGAAAGATGGCAGCTCCCTGTATCATACGCGTGACCTAACGGCGGCTATATATAGAGCGGATAAATACGAATTTGAGAAATTGATCTATGTGACGGATTATGCTCAAAATCTTCATTTTCAGCAGTTGTTTAAGGTTGTTGAATTAATGGGTTATACGTGGTCCTCCAAACTTGAGCATGTCGCATTTGGCCGTGTGAGCATTGAAGGGGGAAGCTTGTCGACACGCAAAGGCAACGTGATAAGACTGGAAAACTTGCTGGAGCAATCTATTCAGAAAATAAGAGATGTCATCGAATCAAGAAACCCAAGCTTGGCGAATAAAGCTACAGTTGCTGAGCAGGTAGGAATTGGAGCAGTGATATTTAACGATTTGAGTGCGAATCGAATCAAAGATATTGATTTTTCGTGGGAGGAAGCTCTTAACTTCGATGGTGAAACGGGGCCTTACGTACAGTACACCTATGCAAGAACTTGCAGTGTGTTGAAGAAAGCGCAATTGGCTGACGGACATTCGATGGATATGGCGGAAATAGACGGAGCTAATTTGCAAAATAATGAGGCCATGGCGGTTGTGAAAATGCTCTATTTGTTTACGGAAAGAGTAGAGCAGGCCATGGTAAAGCTGGAGCCTTCGATCATATCGCGTTATCTCATTGATCTCGCGCAAGCATTTAATCGCTTTTACCACGCCTGTTATATCCTAGTAGAGGATGCACAGGTACGTGAAGCACGACTAGCTCTGGTCCAATGCGTTCAAATTACGTTGCGTAATGGCTTGAAATTGATCGGTTTACAAGCTCCTCATGAAATTTAATGGAGTTAATCATTAATGCAGTTAAATAAAATTCGACAAAGTAAATTGGTAAAAATCCTCATTCATGAGAGATTTTCTTAGGGGGAATACTACTGGATAATACAGGTGTGACCCTTAAGGAGCTGGTTTGTCGTGTTAAAGCGAGCTGCTGCGATTGTTTCGACATTCTTATTGGCAAGMGGATGCTTAGGAAATACGGCTACGCCCAAAGATCCAAGCATGGAAGCGAAGCAAGTTGCCCCTTTTGTCCAGATATCTTCTCCACCGATACAGCCCTATCATTCGACTTCAAAGAAACAAGCAGAACCAGAAACCAAAGTCTCTCAGGTGACGCTTGCTGCAATCGGGGATATCCTCATCCATGATAAAATTTATATAGACGCTAAGCAGAAGGATGGAAATTATAATTTTAATCACATTTTCGCGGGGGTATCGAACATATTACAAGCACCTGATATCCTTGTTGCTAATCAAGAAACGATGATTGGTGGCAAGGAGCTGAGTCTATCCACTTACCCTGCATTTAACAGCCCTCACGAAATTGGTGATGCTCTGAAAGTAGCAGGAGTGGACGTTGTTACGGTTGCCAATAATCATGCGCTAGACCGAGGCGAGAAGGTCATTCAAAGCGCACTCACCTATTGGGATACCCTTGGGATTCCCTACACGGGTGCATTTAAATCCCAGAACGATCGGGACATTATTCGAACGGTCACGCGAAATGAGATCACGTTCTCCTTCTTAAGTTACACCTACGGAACGAATGGGATATCAACACCGAAGGGAAAGCCGTTCTTGGTCAATCGAATCGATGATTCGCAAATTCGTACGGATGTGGAACAAGCCAAACAATTGTCGGATGTCATTGTGGTTGCACTCCATTGGGGGAACGAATATCAACGATTTCCGGATGCCAGTCAAACTAGTCTTGCTCAAAAGCTAGCGAACATGGGGGTTCATATCATCATTGGGAATCATCCGCATGTTTTACAACCGCCTGCTTGGGTAGAAGGGAAGCACGGGCATCGAGCCTTTGTTGTTTATTCGCTGGGCAACTTTCTATCCGCTCAAATCAACTTGTATAAGCAAATAGGTGGCATGGCAACCATTGACGTGTTGAAAACCACCAAAGAGAATACCACTAAGATTGAGCTCATAAAGCCCAGCTTTCATCCAACCTACGCGTATAGTCAGCAAGGGCGCCATTTTCAAATTATTTCAATGGATAGGTTAACCAATGATCAACTCATTCATGCTAAAACTCACTATGAAATGATAATAAAACATATGCGAACGAATATACCCGAACTGGATATTAAGTCGTCAATGTGAGAAATCAAAAACACCGCTCCTTAAAAGGGCGGTGTTTTGTTTTGCAATCCATCACGATGAGGATTCATCCTGCGGTGTCGCTTTAGCGAGGTTCAACTTCAAAGCAGTTTTCTTGGCTACTAATTCTTTCGCTAAATCTTTTTGTAGTCGATCATTAGTCTTAACCTCTTCGTTCAATTTATTCACGCGTGACATTTTGCTGCTCAAATCACTGTGTGACTGGCTTAATTTCATATCTCGCTGAATCTGATTAATTTTGGCTAGGGCTTGTTCTTTCTTTTTCTTCGAATTGACCTGTTTGCTTTCAAGGTCARCAATTTCTTTGGTTAACTGCGTAACAATTGTTTTCGTAAAGCTAATGGCCATTCCTACAC
>NZ_JBFTPF010000139.1:0-6956 GCF_056398345.1 Paenibacillus sp. 01T442 | reverse complement strand
GTTACATAGAAATGATGAAACGAAAAAACGCTAATTGCAGGAAGTTTGCAGTTTAGCGTTTTCGAAGTTAAGCCTTATCAACCGAGTAATCGTTTTAAGACAGGAATTCTGCGAATGAGTAGAGCCTCCAAAATCAATACAATGAGAAGTGAGATCCCTACCAGAGGCATCACAATTCCTAACACAATCGTTATTAGAGCAACCCATTCAACCATTTTAAAATCTTTGGGAAGTGATGGCGCCCCTACACGACCGCTAGGCTTTCTTAACCACCACATGATGACCCCACTGAGAGCAACTAAAATGATACCTAAACACACTAGCAAGCAAATAATCTGATTCGTAACTCCGAACAGTTCTCCTTGGTGCAAGGCTATTCCAAGGGTCACAGCTTTAGCCATAGGGCTGAAATCTTGAAACTTCTGATCCGCCAAAATCTTACCGTTATATTGGTCAATATGCAATGTCGCTTGTTTCTTGGGATCAGCAGTCGTCGAATAAATGGTGTAAACGCCTTTCTCATCTTGAGGAAGTGCAATTTGATAACCTTGGGCAAGTTCTTTCACTCGATCAAGTCCCATTACTTTCTCTACCGAAAGCGCTCCACTTCCGCCAGGCGTGGAATTTGGCATCGGCAGTTGCTCAGCCGCCCAAGGCACACCGCTAACAACATCTTTGGTGGGAACCGTGGATGTGAGATGTGTTGGCATAAACGAGAACATGCCTTCAGGGTATGTTGCTGATTTATTAATATAGTTACCCAAAACACCTGACCATGGTAGTCCTGTCACGATCAGCGCAGCGATAAAAAGAGATAGCCATAATGCCGTCACTGCGTGCATATCGCGCCAGAATGTTCGTTTTCCTTGTTTGATTCGAGGAAGAATGATTCCGTAAATGGATTTTTTTCCTCTTGGCCACCATAAGTAAACACCGGTAATGAGCAGGATCATGGCATATGCATGTATCCATTAGCTCCCCTTCTTGGTCTTGCTGCTTACAAAAACGATCGAGGGATTGTTCCATATGCTCGCATATTAAGTATCGTTGGAATGAGCTTTTCACTCTTTCACTACTTGGAACAGAAGGTACCGAGCATGTCTCAAATATTGCCCTGCACGGTTGGGATACCATGCAGTGGTCAATATATAAACTGGTTTGGCTTTATTACAATTCCCTTTTTAGCTTTATTTGCGTTTTCTTTGATTACGCTTCTTTTATTCGCACAAAAAAACGAACAAGATTAACAAAAAGCAGGTGCTCCTACTTGTGGAGTGATCTTGCCCCTCTGTCAAGGACTCTCGAAAAAAAGAGTGGTTTAGGTCTACGATGCCGACAAAAGATGATTCCTGTAATTCTCGATTATCTTGGCAACGTATTTATTCGTTGATAAATACTTTCGTTCTTTTTCGCTAAAAATTTTCTTAGACATAATATAATCCCCCCGGTRCTTACTCTAGTAAACTAAGAAAAGGCGGCATGCGCCGCCATTTTGATATTTGTGCCCTAGTGCAAGTGTCCAGATTATGGGTACCAGTGCAATTAATTCAACCTACTCACTTCTATGAATAGTCGAATTCTTTCCCGAACTCGTATGCTCTATATTTAAGTCAATATGGACATCTCGGATCGCATTTTCATTTAGCAACATCCCCTCCGTGGTGGTGATGGCCTTCCAATCTTGATAATGGTAACGGAATAAATTGTGTTCAAGATTATAGATATCCGTATTCCTTTTCATACCTGCCATGAATGACTTCCGGATTTCTTTTTCAATGCTCTCTGTCGACTTTTGGGTTAATTGTTGAATCCCCTGCAATTGATTATTGGTTCGGCTGACAACATATCCTGTCGCTTTCATATCAATATTATATTGAGGACGATCATCTATCTTGACCATCTTCAACTTAGTTTTGGGATTATCGACAACGATTTCAACCGATGGCTCCGTCTTACTCGGAACTGACACACCTGCTCGTACAGAACCCGACTGTATCCAGCGAAGTCCGATCAATTCCTCTATTGGAATATAGCTTCTGTAGACTTCACGTTTTAGGAATATCGCCCCATCGATCGTTAGTTTAGGTTCCTTATTCTTTTTTTCCACCCAGTTTTTCTTGTTTACAGCTAKGGTCGGAATGCATGAGGTAAAGCCATCCTCGTTCATCTGACCGATTAATCTATGAAGCTTGATGGGCTTAATAAAGGAGGTTTGGGAATAAATCCCTGTTGGTTCATGGAGAATGGTACTAAGTGGAGATTGTCCAAAAAAACCACCAGTGCTGAGAATTTCCTTTATTGATTCTCGCGTTCCATACACCCAGGGGGTCAATCGAAATTCATAATATCGGACAAAACTATCGTAAATATTACCAATGCCTTGCTTGAACGCCCCTTCGCTAACCACAATAGCAGTCACATGACCCCAATAAATTCTTTCCTGCGACGTTCTATAAAGATCAAAAAGGGACTCTTCGAAGGAGTCCCCTACTCCTTCACCCACCCAAATTTTTGAAGGCGACCTCTGTGTATCGCTTGTTTTGGCAACGGATTGAAAATCATTGAATTGGATATAACCGTGATATTTCCCATCCTTGTAATCCACGCCTATGGTAGACGCATAATTTATCTTATCAATATCCTTGACATCAGTGGTGCAGCCCGACATCACCAATAATCCAAGCATCACAACTAGCTTCGATAGCCGTTTATGCTTCAACGCATTCACCTTTTCCGTTTATTTAGCATAGCCGACGAAACTCGTGATCTCCGAAACGGATCAACGACGAACGCAGCTAGCCAGTCCTTCATTCGTAAGGAAGATATCGGTTCGAGATAAGACAATCCAAATGACTCAAGTCGGCAGAGATAGATCAAAAGCAAGAACATGCTCAGAATAAAGCCGTAAATGCCAAGGTAGGAAGAGATTACAAAAATAAAAATCCTGACCACGCTTACAGTGCCAGCCAAAGATTGATTCACGAGACTAAACGCTGAAACTGTGGAAAGCGCTATAACTACAAGCAATGTCGGAGATGCAAGGCCAGCCCTGATGAGGGAGTCTCCTATAATTAGTCCTCCTACAATGCCGATCGTTTGTCCAACGGCCTTCGGTAGTCGAACGCCTGCTTCCCGAAGCAATTCAAACTGAAATATCAGAAGTAACGCTTCAAGAAACGAAGGCAGCGGAACCCCTTCACGTGAAAGGACTACCGTTGAAAGGAGAGCAAATGGTATCTGGTCCAGATTTACGCTTGCAATTGAGATCCAAAAACCCGGCAAAAAAATACTGAGCATAAGCCCCAATAACCTGAGGACGCGTTGAAATATCACATAATGATAAGGGAAATGGACATCTTCAGGTGTCTTTAACAATTCAAGGAAGTTAGCCGGTCCGATGAGTACCATAGGTGACCCGTCTACCACAATCGCAAATCTTCCTCGAAGCAGCGTTTCAACGACGAAATCAGGCCGACCGATATAATCAATCAAGGGAAACAATGAAAAGGTTCGGTCCGATAACCATTGTTCCAACTGGCCACTACTAACAATACTTTCTGTTTGAAAGGTTTCCAATCGTTTACGTACTTCTGCAACTATCGCAGGGTTCGCTTTATGACTCAGATAAAGCAGAGATACTTCGGTTTTGCTTAAACTTCCAATGACGAACTTTTCACTGAACAACAATCCAGTTTGCAATCTTTTCCTTATTAGGGATATGTTTGTAAACATTTCTTCTGTGAAAGCATCCTTCGCGCCTTTGATTGAGATTTCCGTATTGGATTCCTGTATCGCGCGTTGGGGGACCTTGGAAATATCTACCACCCAAAAGTATGTATCACCTTTACGATAAAGAATCAAACAGCCGGTAAACAAATTTATGACCATATCTCCGAACGTCCAGTTAATATCGAAAATAGGCATTTCATCCGAATACTTCGGAACATCCCCTAGATTAACCGGTAAACGGTTTATATATTGACATACCCTAGTAAAGTACGAGTTTAATTCGGTTTTATCAATCATGCCTTCGCAGTAGAAAGCTGTCAATTGATCKGATACTTCTAATTGGGGAAGCGCTGGAAAAATGATGTCTGAATACTGTGCGAATGCTTCTTGCAGCTGACCTGTCAACAAGCTTCCACCCCTTAACCAGGCGTCCTGCTCTGCGAATAGCCTTGATTCCTCAGGTGATAGATTCATTGCCTTTCCCCTTTCGTTGCGGAAGATAAATGATCATAAAAAGAACCGCTGTTAAGGCAACTCCGAACCATAGCGAATAGGTGTAAAAGTAATGATGGATGATCTTTTGCATCCTGATGTCGCTGACCTTTAACAGCGAAGGAAGTGACAAGATGGCAGCACTGAGTAACATTACGACTTGTCGATTTTTTTGAGAATAGGCAGCAGCCAGTTCAGTTAGGAGATGGATGATTAGGGCTGTTCTCACAACACTACCTGCCATCAACTGAAATGCGGCTAAAAAATCCACATGAGAGATTTGTCTGCCAAGCATCACTAGCCTCCATTGTTCAAAAGCGGGAAATCGCAAGTTTTCAGCTTGGTAAGGACCAAAGGCTGCTATGGATCCTAGAGTTGGACCCATGATTAGCCCTATTAATAATGTCAGTAATACGAAAATGACGCCATAATTAAGCGGTTTGCTCAGTTTATGCTGGATCAAGAGCAAAACCATCAAATCAATGCTTCCACCAAAAACGACCACACTTCCGGACAGGTCTGAGCCAAATCCTTCCTTCAAAAGGGGGTGTAGCATACCATAATCTTTACTGCTCATGGTCATCAGAGATACTCCGACACCTAACATCCATACAATAGGCAGTAACATTGAAGACATATAGACAATTGTTTTGAGTCCCGATTTAGCTGCGGTGTAAGACAAAAAAATATAACTAAGAATGACAACGATATCAGGCGTTTTTGGAAGAAAGTGGATGCTGATGTTCTTTGTCGTATCAAATACGATCATCATCCCGGCAGCAACTAAATAAAGAGYGATGCAGCCACTTACAATTGATAATCCAATCATACCTACCCGGTCTTTAAGCCAAAGGTAAAACGATACCATTCCGATTGATTTCAAAATAATATACAGGATCAAGCTCCAACCAATTAAAGCTAGGTAAGCCAGCAAAATACTAAACCATGCATCGCGTTTTGCAGCTTGGAGAAGATGAGGAATAATGAGCACATGATTGGAAATGCCAAGCGATAATAGCAACAAAAACACGATTTGCAGCCTAGAGAAGGAAACCTCCATTGCTGTCCCCCCTAGCGTAGTGACGTTTCAGTATTTGGTATAGTTTCCCTCATTCCGCTTATTTATACATCCTAATATAGTACCTCATATGCAAAAAAAGCCTGTCAAACCACAACTTTGCTGAAATCAGCAAGCTCTGGTGAGAGGCCTCCTACATGAGTCGTCTATTTATGTTTCAAATGTTGCGGGGTTGGGAGCTTAATGTTTGTATCGCCGGACCCGATCTAAACACGAATTCGTTCTATGATCATTGCACAAGCTCTCTCTATTTCATTCTCAGTTGTATAGCGCCCAATTGAAAACCGCACAGTGCCAGCCGCAACCTCTGGAGATAATTTCATTGCCTTTAGTACAGGTGACATCTCGATACTTCCCGTATGGCAGGCTGAGCCGGTGGTGGCAGCAATTTCAGGGATCTTTGCTAAAATCTCTTCCCCAATCATACCAATAAAACTGACATTTAACGTATTTGGCAATCGCTTGTCAGGATGTCCGTTCATAACAATACGATCTTTAAATGCATCCGATAGCTTTTTCMAAAATAGGTTCGATAATGTCTTGATCACCTTATGATCATTTCTTCTATGAGCGATATCTGCCGCCTTCCCAAGACCTACGATGAATGGCACATTCTCGGTACCTGCTCTTCTGCCCACTTCATGACTGGCTCCGTGATTGTGTGGAATAAGCGCAGTTCCTTCTCTAATGATTAAGGCACCGACTCCTTTAGGAGCGTAGAGTTTATGACCTGCAACAGTAAGCAGATTCACATTCATTTCATCCCAATTAACTTCGATTTTCCCTAAAGATTGCGCTGCATCGGTATGTAGAATGATCCCTCTTCTACTCGTGATTTGAGCCATTTCCTGGAGTGGTTGGACCGTTCCTACTTCATTATTAGCATGCATAATGGACACGAGAATCGTATCCTTCGTGATTGCTGCAGCAAGATCTGAGATGTCCACCAACCCATACGCATCCACATCTAAATATGTAACCTTAGCTMCGATAGATTCAAGAAATACGCACGGATTAAGGACAGAAGGATGCTCAACTTTTGTCGTAATGATATGATTCCCACGATGTCTATTGGCAAAATAAGATCCCTTGATTGCGTGATTATTGGATTCACTTCCCCCACTGGTGAAGACAATTTCGCTAGTTTTGCAATTTAGCAACGTTGCTATACGCTGTCTGGCAAGATCGATGGCCACTTTAATCTTCTCAGAAGCCCAATGGGATGAAGATGGATTACCATAATAGCTCGTTAGAAATGGTAACATTTCCTCCAAAACTTCCGGATCAATCGGCGTGCTTGCATTATAGTCCAAGTAAATGCGATCCTCTACTGTCTCATTTAGTCCTGTTGCCATTCTTACACTCCATTTATCAATCTAAGATTACGTGTAATTTAATTTTTTACTTTCTACATCTACTTCTTTCAAATAATTCTTTACAGCTATTACCGCTTCATCTATCGTGTTTGCTCGAATCGTAATAATTTCTTGTTCGTATTTATGCATAGCGTGTTCATATCGCGGATCATAATAATGCTCCAATAAGAGGCTAACTGCCTTCTCAAAATGATCTTCATGGAGAGCTGTTTCAATTTCTTTTGCGATCGGAGTGTGGATTCGGTTCTTTATACGGCTATAGGCTTTAAGCAACTCTACCT
>NZ_JBFTPF010000138.1:0-7005 GCF_056398345.1 Paenibacillus sp. 01T442 | reverse complement strand
TAACTTAGTTCCGCTAAGAGCCTCTTGGGCTACTTTGATGCGTTGCTCATCATAAAGGATATTGCTTTTCATACATTTCATTCCCCCTCACCGATATTGTACCTTATTGCATATTGATGACTCCAATCCAATTAGGGGGCTTCAGAGGAATTCCCTCTGAAATTTGAATTAACTGTAAAATATGTAGTTAAAACTGCCACTTTTGTGCCTATCGAATAAAATGTCTAAAATTACCTGTAGCTTATCCATCTAATCTAGTTTTCGACGAGAAATCCCCAAATTTAACTGTAGAAAATCCATCTACTCGCGCGGAGCACGGGATAATATAAAAGGACATGCCCCATGTGCATGTCCTTTCCCCTAAATGCCATTTATATGATCATACATCTATGCTTGTTTGGCATGAACCATGGGTACGGTGTATGTTGCCGATTCGATCCAGGTCTTATCGGAAAATTCCCGGCCACGAACCACCACTTCGTTGGTGTAGATTTGAACATACATGCCTTGCGCACAATTGGGATTGTCCGTGCTGCGTGTTTTGCCGACAGAAGCATTATTGAACCAGTGAAAGGTGTTCTGTGTGTTATAGTGATTTTCCGTTGCGAAGTTACGATGGGTGTGCCCTGACAGGACAAAAACATTCTTATAAGGCGCTAAGATTGCCCGAAACTCTTTGGCTCGGAGCAATTGAGGCGGTTTCCCTTCTGTATCGGGTGCCGGCAGTGGTTGATGGATGAAGACGAAAGCTGGCTTTCCATCTTCATGCGTTTTCATAATATTTTCGAGCCAGGCAAGCTGCTTATCCGAATACCATGCACCCTCCCCCACCTCAGGGTTCTCCTGCACATAGGTCTCTTGCGACATCATAATCAGATGTACATCATTCATCCAGACATCTTTGTAAGGCTTATCTTTATAGCCAAAAAACTTCATGAAGCGTTCACGGGACATCGCATCAGTTTTCCCGTTGGGGACAGTTTCCGCGGACCAATCTCCCTTACTGCTTATCCAAATGTCGTAATAGTCGTGATTGCCCATATTCGCGTAGAGAGGCGGTAATTTGTAGTTGTCTAATACTTTTCGGAAAAGCTTGTAATCTTGATCCCGGCCTATATCCGTGATATCCCCGCCGAATACGATCGTATCTACGGGCGACTCAAAATGAGTGATATCTTTCAATGCCGAATGAAGCTTATCAATAATCGTAGTGGTGCCATTGTTGGAAATATGCACATCGCTAAGTAGGAAAAATGAGAGTAATAATCGATGATTGTTGGAGTCCACCGAAACCGGATGTGCGGATACTTGCGGGATTATGTGCTCCTGCGAGGCATCCGTCACCGCTACTTTCGTATCAGATCCCTTTAATGATTGTTTGAGCAGTGCACCGACACCCGTTAATGCGAATGCGGTTGCAAGCAATCTTTTAATAAACTGTCTACGCGATAACATGAAGCTTCCCCCCAGAGGATAAATCATCTATGTCATTTACTAATTTAATTTTATCATATTGTCGTCATAAATTTAGTAAAACATTAGAGATTTTTTAACTCTGCCACTCCACTACTCTACTGCATAATCTATTCACTAATTGATGCTCATGACTAATGACCAGTATACTTGTATGATTTCGCTCAGCCCATTTCAGCACCGACTGCCAAATTTGTGCTTGCGTAATGGCATCGAGCATGGTGCTCATTTCATCTGCGATCAAATAACGAGTGCCGGATCCGAGCGCCMTAGCAACGCATATTCTCTGCAATTCTCCACCCGATAGTTCGCTAGGGTAGCGATTTAACCACGCATCCTCAATGGCTAGCTCCGATAACATATGTTCGTCAATTTTGCCCGACTCCGCCAATGTTCTCCGCAGCTTCCATTTGGGGTTCACCGCCTGTTCAGGATGCTGAAGAACTAATTGCACAGGATTTCGTACACCAGAAGGTATCGAACCGCCGTCTAGAAGAACATGACCTTCCGTGGGTTGAAGGTGTCCCGCAAGTAATTTACCAAGCGTAGATTTGCCGCAACCACTTGGCCCGACAAGTCCGACAAACTCGCCAGCTTCCATACGAATAGTCATTTGCTGCAAAACCCATGCCCCTTTGTTATAACGATAGCCAAGTGATTTCCCCTCAAGTGGCATGCAAGCACCTCACTTCTCCGTTCCTCAGTGTACGCGGCTCTGGTGAAGACTCTTCACATTCGATTGTTGCTGACGAACAACGCGGAGCAAACACGCACCCCTTCGGTAATGCATCCGGTAATGGTTGAGAGCCAGGGATAGCAACAAATTGTTGACCTGGGAGTGCTTTCCATAACGCCTTTGTATAGGGGTGTCGCAGTCTCTCCCCGTTACCCGTAAAATCGCTGCGCTGCGCAATTTCCACAACCGTTCCCGCATATAACACGGCAATTCTATCCGCTACAGTTAAAGCAGCCTCGATATCATGTGTGATCAGCATCACCGCGCAGCCGTCCTCCGCCAATAGACGGAAACGATTCAATGTCTCCGTCATTGCTAAAGTATCAAGTCCGGGTGTTGGCTCATCGGCGATGAACAATCTAGCTCCGCTAACCGTTGCGGTTGAGACAAGAATTTTACGAGCCATGCCACCGGATAACTGGAAGGGAAACCATTTTGCCACATAATCAGCGAGGTTATACTTGTTAAAAGCCATCCGCCTAAGTGCTACCGGGTCACCTTGACGAACGGATTGCTCCACCTGCTCGCCGACGCGTATCAATGGATCCAAATACTGAACAGATTGCGGGATGAGCGCGATTTCTTTCCCACGTATCCGTCTCTGTCTATCTGKGGTCAATTCTTCTCCCTTAAATTGGATGGTACCAGATACCTGGGCATTATTTGGAAGAATGCCTAATATGGCATGTGCGAGTAGACTTTTACCAGAACCGCTCGAACCTACAACGGCTAGAATCTCTTGGGCTGCAACGGATAGATGAAGATTATGTATCGTTTCAGTGTTCACCTGTCGCAGGCGGCGATCAAGCCGATTAAATCGGATAGAAAGCTTGCTAATTTCTAGCATAAGTGACCTCCTCTCACGTAGATGTCCGTGCTTATTTATCATGCGTCTGTTGTGGGTTCACGAATTGTTTTAAATTTTCGCCTAGCATAGCAAATGTCCGTACCATTATTAATAAGCACAAGCCAGGAAACAAAGCTAACCACCACTGACCTGAAGATAAATAACGCATGGATTCTGATAAAATGATACCAATTGCAGGCTCATGCGGCGATAGCCCCATCCCAAGAAAGGTAATCGAGGCTTCATGTAGGATGGCATGTGGAACAACTAGAATGATTCCCACCAATATTTGTGGAACTAGATGAGGAAGGATATGCCTTGTTGCGATCCACCACCGGGATTTGCCGAAATTACGAGAGATAACAACATAAGGAGCCGTTTGAATCTGCATAACCTCAGCGCGAATAACCCTCGACAAGGCTGGCCAATGCGTCAACGCGACGCCAATGATAATGCCTTTGGCCCCTCCACCTAGCACAAATGAAATCAAGAGCAGTGTTACTAAATGAGGCACACTAAGGAATAAATCAGTCACCCAATTAATGAAATGATTCACAACTTGACCCAAGACGGCTGCTGCAATTCCCATCATACTGGCAATCACAACACTTGAAATACCGGCAGTTAGCCCTACTTTCAGACTGAGTAGTAATCCTTTCATAGTCCGGGTAAACATATCCCTGCCTAGCCAATCCGTCCCGAATGGGTGCATAGTGGATGGCTCTAAATTACGCTGCGTCAAATTGGTGGCTAAACCCGAGTCATCAAGCCCCATAGACATTGCGATCAAAGTTAGTAATAGGAACACAGCAATCATTGTTGAAATATATAATCTCAGTCGATGATGAAGCTTGGGAAGCACCATTCCGACGCGCATAAGTTGCTTCATGAACGACTTCCCTCCTTCATCCTCGGATCAATAAAACGATAACTTAGGTCAGCCATCGCATTTCCACAGTACACAAATAGTGCACTAAATAATACAACGCCCATTAACAAAGGGATGTCTCCTCGAAGCCCTGCTTCTACAGCAGCCTGTCCCAATCCAGGATAAGAAAATACTTGTTCAGCTAAGACAGCTCCACCGAATAGCTCGCTGAATGACGCAAATTGCAGTGTAATAGCTGGCAAAGCCACATTCCTTAGACCATGCCTCCAAAAGATGGTGAATCCTCGCTCACCGCGGGCTCTGGCAAATAACCAGTATTCCTTTTCCGTGACATCGATTAGCTTTTCTCTCGTATGCAGTGCAATTGCTGCGATCCCTGTCACGCTAAGTGTCAGCACAGGCAGGATCATATGTCGAACTCGATCTATGAATTGAACCTGATCTGCTGTGGTGCCAGCAGGAACGGCAAGTCCTACAGGTAGGATGCCGAGCCATACCGCAAACACAAGCATAAATAGCAAGCCAACCCAGAACGTTGGTGTCGAGGAAAGAGTGTAGCAGTACCATCGGATACCTTTATCAACCCATGTATTCCGATTCATTGCGGCTAATACGCCAGATACGAATCCGATCAGTCCGGACAACAGCCATGCTGCCCCCATGAGTGCGAGAGATGCGGCGAACCGTTCACCGATCACCTCCAGCACAGGCCGACGGTAAATCATAGAAGTGCCTAAATCACCACTCACCAAAGCGCTCAACCAATGCCAGTACCGTAGGAGTGGCGGATCATTTAGCCCCCAATACTGCACAATGGCTTCACGCTGTTCTGCACTAACCTTCATCATATCCGCGCCAACATAAGCTTGAATGGGATCAATGGGAGAGAAGTGAACGAGCATAAATGAAATGGCGCTCACAGCAAGCAACAGCAGTAATAAACCTAATCCTTTACGAAGGATAAATGGATAAAGTTTTAAGAGTTCCATCGCCATTCCTCAATGTTATCGGTAAAAGGCCAACCATGACCATGCGGATGAATTTTTTGTTTACCGATATCGAGACCAGATTTAACCAAATAGAGGTGATCTAGATTCACTAACCATGCCCATGGTGCATCGCCGTTGGCGCTCAAACCCGTTTCCCCATCCCATTGTGCCTTTTTCCAAAATGCCCAAGCATCCTTCTCGTTCGTTGCCCGTAATGCTTGTGTCATATAGTTTTCAACCTTCGGATTGTTGTAATATCCAGGATTGTAGTATTCTACACCGCCAAATTTATTACTGTATACATTGTACATTTCGAGCGGATCATGGCTGCCCCAGCCAAAAAGCACTGGACTCGCATGCATTTGTTTCTCCATCTCGTCCCAGCTTTTTCCTTCTGCTTTAACTTGAATACCTAACGGTTTCAACATATCGGCAGCAGCAATGGCAAGCGATTGACGAGTCACATCACTAGATGGGTAAAGCAGATTGAAAGCTGCCTTTAATGCCCCTTTTTCAACAATGCCATCATTGTCCGTATCTTTCCATCCGTTATCAGCAAGCAGCTTTTTCGCTGCATTCATGTCTGCATCTGCGATAACTGACTCTTGGTTGAACCATGGAAGACCGTCGTTCAGCGTATAGGCTGGTGTACCATGACCCTCTAGGATACCTTGTACTAGGCTTTTTCTGTCTATCGCGATATTAATAGCCTTACGTATGGCTGAATCGGCCGTAACATCATTACCAATTGGATAGCCTTCTTTCGTTTTACCGCCTGATTTCACATAAGGAAACATAATGCCACGATTGTCGACAGTTCTGGCAGCTTTCAATTCCATTCCGCTTACTGCCTGTTTGCTAAATGCTGCTGGAATGGCAKCCATGTCAACGGTTCCCGCCTTCGCAGCAGCGAAAGCAGCATCCTCACCGAGGAATAAGAACGTGATTTTCTGGAAAAATGGTTTGTTCCCGTAATAATCTGTATTGGCTTCAACAATTAATTGCTGACCTTTATCCCATTGAATTAATTTGTACGGCCCTGAGCCAATCGGTTTAAGCGCATAATCCTTACCATGTGCATGTTTCGGGACGATACCTGTTGCAACAAGCATTTGTGCAAATGTGGATTGAGGTTCTTTGAGCATAAACGTAACTGTCGTTTCATCGGAAACTTCTACAGTCTTTAAGTTACTCAAATCGATGGACGAACCGCTTGCTGAAGCCGCTTGGTACGTATATTCCACATCTGCTGCTGTCAAAGGTTTACCATCACTGAACTTGGCGTCTTTACGCAACTTAACTGTCCAAACCAAGCCATCCTGACTTACCTCATACCCTGTAGCTAAATCATTGACTATATTCAAATCTTTGTCTCGTTTGAGCAGGGTGCTTTGGAATAAAGGTGATCCGTAACGCCCCCACCCTGTTGTCGGATCAAATCCTGCCTCTGGCTCCCMCCCAATGGCTAGAACAATCTCTTTCTTGGCCGTTTCAGCCACTGGCTGAGGCTTTTGTTTCGTACAAGCAGTTACCAAAGTTAATACGGTTAATACAATCAGAATCATGGATAAACGATGCTTCAAATGAGTCACTCCCTCAATGTTCACGTGTGCAGTGTTACGATTTGGTAAAATTGTAACACACATTACATTGGAAATGAACTTATTTTTCCAATATTCCTATACGCCCAACAAGCACCTCAAATGTGAAAGATGACTTGATAAACTTCAAAATTCACAAATACTCACAACGATTAGTGATATTACAATCTTCATCAATCGAATTCAAAATTTAGGATCTTAAGAACTTCACATATGTGTGAAGTTTTTTCTTTATGAACACACAAAAAAACCAGCCTTACGGCCGGTTTTTTGATATTGATTATGCAAATTTAGAGGTTTTCCAACTGCTTGCCCAGATTGTCCAACATGATTGCAGTCCCATGTTCTCGTTGTTCAGGTGTATCATGGCCATCTAGGAAGACGCCTTGTTCAGTGAATATCAACTTTGTCCCCGTACCCTCTGGCTTGAACTCAACAGTTGTCACAGAAATCGACATCCGATTCTTATC
>NZ_JBFTPF010000137.1:0-7090 GCF_056398345.1 Paenibacillus sp. 01T442 | reverse complement strand
CCGCTTATCCTTACGGGTCAGAATTTGAATATGACAAAACTGGCGAAGAAGGGGCCTATTCTGCAGCCAAGGCGTTGCGCACATACTACCCTGGAGACGCGCGGGCGGCAGCAGCCTTGAAAAGCATGGAATTGGATGACTTGAAGACTCGTGCAATGCGAGGCATTCAGCCTAACTGGTACTATTATTCCGTACCAGTATTCCGCGCTGGCGAAGGCTGGTGGAATTTCCAATATACTGCTTCTTTAGCGGGATCTATCATGGATGACTGGCTCCGCTATCAGGATAACGGGAAATCCGGGGAACAGGCTGCTATCGCACAACAGCGCAACTATGCGGCGAAGATTTCAAACTTCAACGCCGTCAATATGGGGCAGATTTCGGCACAGTCTGTGGGCGGCATCGCTTGGAGATATAATGCCCAGAAGGGAGGAACTGGTACCAAGAACGTGAACGATGGTGGTACTCGCGTTATGAACAACGGCTGGCAGGACTTTTCTGGCGAATCAGAGGAAGGACTTTATGGCTCACTATTGCGTATCAGTTCTGATATCGTCACCGATCCGATATTTGGTCTTTTCGGGTATGGAGCTTCGGTCACTGACGAAGGCGGCACTTACCATGTCACACCAAAGGACGGTTTTGGCAAGCGTATCAACCTAATAAATGAAAAAATATACCTAGTCTCGGAAAGTGATAAAATTGAAAGTGCGGAGATTCAAAAAGACGGCAAGGCATTTAAATTGCAAATCTCGAATCTTGCTAAAAGTAAGCACGCTTCAAAGATTACTTTCGATGGGGCAGGAGTAGAGAATGGCTATTATACAATTAAGCTAGATGATAAAGATGCCGGACAGTTCTTTGTACAGAACAATAAAGGTACTGCTATGATCCAAATGAGCAGTGCGCTAACTGCTGAATTGACCATTGAAAAGACAGATACGGGTGTAAATCAAGCCCCGCAGGTTACTGCAAAGTTGGAGACGCAAAATCCACAGGCGATGATTCCGTTTGTGATGAACGGAATTGTGACCGATGACGGTGCACCGAATGGCGCGATGACCTACCAATGGGAAGTTGTCAGCACTCCGGAAGGTGGCAATCTGATCTTTAAAAATCCTAAGTCAGTAGCCACAGAGGCAAACGGTACCAAAGGAGGCTCATATACGGTCAGACTCACTGCAAATGACGGGCAAGAGAGCGTTTCTAACGAACTGACCTTCGAGTTGGCCGCTCCGCCGGAAAAACAKCCTCCAGTAATTGGTGTAGTGACTGGGGTACAGGATGCTTCGAATAGCAGTATTCTCGTATTATCCGGCAATGCGACCCCGGATCCAGTGTACAGCTCGGTATTTGAACCCGTGTGGACGTATGGATGGACAGTTAAGCAAAAGCCGGTTGGCGCAGCGGATGTTACTTTTGTCAATGGCGATAAAGCAAATGCATATGCCCACATAAGCAAGGCAGGCACCTATGTGTTTACCTTTACAGCGGTTGATGAAGGCAAGATGTCCAGCAAGGATGTAACGATTAATATCTCAAAAGACACCGATGGCTCATACAAGGCAATCAGCGTTGTGACACAAATTAACACGGTCCCTATACTTCCACAACAGATGGATATTCTGAATAACGACGGATATAGGCAAAGTGTGATCCAGTGGAATGAGGTTAATCCAGCCAGCTATGCACAAGCAGGTGAATTCGTAGTCGAGGGTAATATCGTAGACAGCGAATTGAAAGTACATGTCACTGTATATGTTGTAAAAGCACAACCTCAAAACAACGCGCTGACTGCAAAGCCTTCTGCCAGTTTCTCTGGTAGTGACGGATATCCTGAAGCGATGAATAACGGTAACACTCCAAAAAGTTCATCGGATTTCTCAGCATCTAAAGGTGCCGCTAACAGTGCATGGCACAACTGKGGAAAAGAAGGTGAACCAGCATGGGTAATGTATCAATGGGATGAGCCATTCCTTGCCTCTTCGATGGATGTATATGTCTTCAAAGACGGTGGCGGGAATTTCCAACCCACGGATATGAAGCTTCAGCTTCGTGATGTGGATGGAAATTGGTATACACCAAGAGGAGTAGTAGGACTTGGGAATGCATTGAATAAATTCAACACTACCACCTTTGAGCCAGCATATATTACAGGCGCTCGGCTTGACATGAAACCTGTCACCGTTGGGATCGGTATTCTGGAATGGAAGGTAAATGGATTTACAGGAGGGATAGATAAGTCGCAGCTGGTACAGGTTATTAACTTTGCAAATTCATTAAAAGCTGCGAACTTCATTGATCAAGGTCTTGCGCCGATTGCTGCTGCGAAGGCGGCCGCTTCCGCTGTGATGAGTAAAAAGGATGCTACAGAAGAGGAAGTTGCTCAGGCAATTGCAAATCTGCTGAGAGATCTGCGGTTGCTGAGTCCGAAAGATAAGAATATGGCGTTTGTAGCCAGTGCCTCAGCCAGCTTCACTTCATCTTGGGAGAGTCTACCAGCGCTTAATGACGGGTTAAAAACTGCCACAACTAATCCGCATTGGGGTTCGTGGGGCAATACAAGCTCTGAGGAATGGGTGCAATATGATTGGCCGCAKGGCGCAACAATCCAAAGCTCAAATCTGATGCAGTGGACTGATAATGGCGGCATATTAGCTCCTACAAAGTACACATATCAATACATCCCGAAGAATAGCATAACGAATGAATGGGTAACGGCAGGGACCGTTACCACAGGTATCGTAGCTCTTACTACTCCGGTAGGATCGTCAAATATATTTGGATTTGACCCGGTTCTGGAGGTTAAATCTCTGCGTGTTACGATGACAAAGAAAGTCCGGGATGGTAATGGTGTTGGCTTATGGGAATGGGAAGTTGTGCAAGGGGTGCCGGTAACAGGTATTATCGTGACCGGTGCAGGTAATACGACAACTGTCGTAAATGGTGGAACACTTCAAATGAGTGCAGCTGTCCTGCCTGTTGGTGCAAGCAATTCAGCAGTCACTTGGCTGATACAAAATGGAACAGGTTCGGCAACAATCGATGCCAATGGTTTACTGACAGCGACTGGTGTTGGAACGGTCACAGTGACTGCAACGGCTAGTGATGGTTCTGGTGTGACTGGAACRCTGCAGATAACGATCGGGGCCATTTCCATACCTTTGTCAACGAACACAAGCATCCAAATGGCCGTCAGTCACCCGAATTTGATATCGATTGATGCGCTTAACAAAGCGTTGAACGTCACAGGTGGAACAACGTCAGATCAAGTCATCACACAAGTCACTTCCACAGATGAATCGACACAAAGCTATTCGGTTACTGATGTAAATGGTTCAGTTAAGAGTCCCGGCGTACTGGTCAGCGGAGATAAGCTCGTAGTAACGGCAGAAGACGGAACTACACAGGCCGCTTATACGATCCAAGTCGCTCAGCCGACAGCAGCTGACATTGCTGCGGGAATCACAAGCTTAGCTGCACCAGCGAAAGATGCGACAAGTCTGACTCTTCCATCCGTACCGGACGGATACACTGTAGCCGTTAAGAGTTCGGATGCTACGTCAGTCATTCAAACGGATGGAACCATCTTTCCGCCAAGCGTAGAGACAACAGTTCATCTTGTCCTGGAAGTGACACGGACATCAGACAACACCAAGGCAGTTACTGGCAGTCTTCCAGTCGTTGTTCCGGCTAAAACCGTTGCAGCAGTTCCTACAGCAACGTTAACAGTAACCAGTGCAGTTTACTCGGGTCAATCGTTTGATCTGACTTATGGATTAAGCGGCTTGGGTTCGAGCGTCAACGGAGGCATTTATGCTGAAGAGTTGACAGTCAATTATGATTCGACGAAATTGCATCTAAGCGCAGTAACCTCAGTAATCGATGGCATATTTGTGACTCAGTCGGGAACACCGGGGCATATTCGAATCGTGTCGGCGAGCGAAGGCGCAGCACATGCCATTAACGCCAGCAACAGTGGAGCGATCTTGAAGCTGAGCTTCTTGGCAAATCCTGCTGATCAGTCCGCTAGCAGCACGGTTTCCTTGTCGGGTGTGGTCGTCTCCGATAGTCATGGTGTTGAGACGCAGGTTCAGGGCGCAACCAGCAGTGTTCAAATCACAGTTGTAGATAAAACAGCATTGACAACACTGATCGCAACTGCACAAGCGAAGCTCAATGCGGCTGTGGAAGGAAGCTATCCGGGACAATATCCAGCCGGATCGATAGCAACTTTACAAGCGGCGATTACTAATGCGCAAATTGTAGTTAATAATGCAGTAGCCACACCAGAGCAAGTCACTCAAGCGGCAACTGATTTGAATGCTTCGATTCAGGCGTTCCTTGCTTCGATTAACGTAGCCCTTCCAGGAGATGTTAACGGAGATGGCAAATTCAGCATCGGAGACCTCGCCATTGTTGCTAGTCACTACGGCGAAACTGCAAGCGATGCGAACTGGATGGCAAGTGCGGATATTAATCATGATGGTGTGATTGATATTATCGATCTTGCAGCTGTAGCGCACAAAATTATTACACAGTAAAGATGTTCAAGGTTTAGAGGAAGGCGGCTATCGGCAGCGCCTTCCCCCAAACTTATTTGCGAGGATGGGTATTGCCATTTAATATTCAATAGGAGGTAGCAAATGAGAAAGTTTAAAAAAACAATTGGTAGGAATATTTTGGGAACTGCGATTGTCCTGTCATTAATGACAGGTTATAGTTCATCTGTTTTTGCCGTAGATCCTGGCTTTGTGAACAATAATGATGCCGGGATGCCCGTTTTTACGAATCCAACGGGTACGCAAGTAGTTCCAACTGAACCAGCTCCATATAATGCAAGTCGAAGTATGATGATGGATATGTACCAAGCGGATCTGGCAGCAGGAGGAACTTCCTTCTGGATGGACAGCTTGCTCGCTCGGAAGGGGAATGACCCGACAGGCACCTATTTGATGACACGTGGTAAAGCCTTGTATGCGTATACAAATAGCGCCACTGTCATTGGATTTGGCAATAATATCGCTTATTTTGATTTGTTGAATCAAAAAGGCTACTCGATTCAAATCCCTGGAGTCACTTTTACCCAAGATTCATCTAAAAGATTGCAAACGCCAAGTTACTGGTCAGCTTTCTATAATGCGACAGGTTACACGCTGGAAGAAACCAAATTTATTACAGATAACAACGTCGCTGTCGATAACATCATAATTACTAATACGACGACATCATCTAAAACATTTACGTTGACGGCCGATTCACCTTTTGCCACGACGGCATCGGCGGATGGTACGGAGTTGACAGGTACATTCAACGTGCGAAACAATTTAACGAAAGTGTACCCAAGACTCAGTGGTACGGGGATGACTGCGAGCAACGGCATTTTAACAAGGAGTATAACATTAGCCCCAAATGAAAAAATTTCGTTGAAATTCCAAATGGGCTTTATTACAACTGAAATACCTGAGTCGACGACGGATTACAATCGGTTTAGAGCGTACGATGCGAATACGGCGTATATAACCCAGCTTCGCGAATATAACAAATGGTGGGCAGACAATGTTCCTTACATGGATGTTGCCGACGAAAATATTAAAAAGATTATTTACTACAGATGGTGGTTAAGCAGATTTAACTTTCTTGATGCGAATATCCCAGGAAACGACTACCAATTCCCCATCTCCGTAGAAGGTGCACTCGGGTACAATAATGCGATTGTATTAACGCAACCGATGCATATGCAGGATCTTAAATATTTAAGAAATCCCATATACTCTTATGGAGATTGGGTTTCAGCGGGGGAAGTTTCCAGGGACAGTCTGTTTACAGATAATCCAGGAAAACCATCCAACTGGAATAACAGCTATTCACAGTACATTGGGGACTCCGCTTTTCAAACCTATGAAGTCCACGGTGGCCAGCCTAAAATCTTAAATAATCTTGCGCGATATGCGGAAAAAGACGCGAAAGGTCAGCTCGCTCGATTTGATACGAATAAGGATGGGGTTATTAACTATGATTGGGGTTCATTGACTGGTAATGATGGGGACGGAAACGCGTTCCACTATTATGAGAAAAGAGGAAACATCAATCAGGATCGGACTGAAAGCGCATTCGTTTACGGAAACGCTATGGCCTCGGCGAAGGCATACCAATTAGCCGGTAATACAGCCAAGGCTACAGAAATGTTTGCTTTTGCCGATTATCTCAAAAATTCATTTTTATCCGTTATGTGGGATGAGTCATCGAAAATGTTCTTGCAGAAAGATTTACTAACGAACACGTTTATTCCTTGGAAAGAGGCTAATAATTACTACGCCTTCCAAATTGATGGCCTTGTTCCTAAGGATGATTCCAAATACTTAGAATCTCTCAGATACTGGGGGGATAAGACGGAATTCCCGGTATTCMCGTTCTATACCGCCAATCAGAAGGATAAGGCGATATCCGTAGCGCAAKGTGTAGGGGGAACTAACAATTTTGCTAACCTAAACGCATCAGGCAACATTCGCCTTTTCACAGAAGTGCTAAGAAAATATCCGAACCAACCTTACATTACTGCCGATATGTATAAGAAATTGATGTATTGGCTTGGATGGTCGACAGCCTACCAAGGTAATATCAATTATTTGGACAATAATGAATATTGGTTCAACTGGAATCCGACGACTCAACGAATCGACGGAAGATCCGGAATTCATCATAATATTCTGGGTAACTACAATTACTCGGTTATCGAGGATATTATGGGGCTTGTACCGCGAACGGATTCTACAGTAGAATTATCGCCGATTGACATCGGATGGGATCACTTTACCGTAAACAACATGCGTTATCATGGTAGTGATGTCACCATTATCTGGGATAAACCAGGAGACGGCAAAACTTTTTATCCAAATGTGCAAGAAGGTTATTCAATGTATGTGAACGGACAATTAGTGCTTAGAACGGATAAGCTGGCTCATTTGGAATGGAATCCGACTACTGGAGCTGTTACGGTTTTGGATACAAGCAGCGCAAATGTAGAAGTACAGAACAGCAATACCCAAATGAAGTCCTCTGCCGAAGTAGATTTGAACACCTACAACAG
>NZ_JBFTPF010000136.1:0-7101 GCF_056398345.1 Paenibacillus sp. 01T442 | reverse complement strand
TTGCAGTGGTGCCGTTAAACGAACGATAGGCCTATCATTCTCGGCCATCGGGATACGATCTACAATCGTTTTGTCTTGTTTAGGAATCACAATTTTCGCAGCGTTCAGAATCGTTCCTACTTCTTTTCGATTCGAGGCAGCTAAGATTTTGCCTTGTTTGTCATACAGCTTCATATCTATAACACGATTATTCTTATATTGAATGTAATCGAAAATCTGCTGGATATCGGAGACCGATCTCGATTCTTCATAACGACCGTTGATTGCAATCGTCATACCGCTGATTTGACTTACATATGCTTCGCGGATCGATTGATTCAAGCTGATCGTATCAAACACCATCATCGTCGAGATCATGCCCGCTGTGACTGCTGTGACGAGGAAAACGATCCGCTTCTGTAAACTTAATTTCTTTTGACGAAAAGACATCACCACACCTACTTCACATCGAACGTTACTGTTTTGCTAACATCGTAAGGCGTGTGGTCGTTATTATGTAAGGAGATCTTCACTTCATGCGGTCCTTTGGTTAAATGATCCAGTACCTTTTGATTCGTTGTGACTACGATTTTCTCACCCTTGTCTAACGATATATGAACATGACCTTCACCTTCCACACGTTGTTGATCATAGTGTTCTTTCGACAACTTCAGATCGGTTGTCAGATCTAAGGTGACAGTATCATCTTTAACTACATAAGCGACTTCTAAAGTTGGTGTAAACGCAAGCGTGTTGGACGTTGTCGTTTTGGCTTTCCCGCAGCCAGAAATAACGATTGTTAATGCTGCTAACAAATACAAACCCTTAATTTTATTCATTTGTCATCCCCCATAAAGATGTTTTTATATCTATACAAGCCCAAAAAACTATCCTCTCTAGCTTAAGAATAATCAGTTAATTTGTCCACTTTTATTTTGGTAACATGTGTAAGTATGGACCCTATCGTAAGAATAGTTAATTTATTCGAAATTGTCTGACAATTAATGTCGAATCCGCATGATAACACTCACATTTTGCGCTTACCCAGGAAATAATTTCATTTCCCGAATCCGAATGATTTCCCCAATTTTGGTGCAATGTAGTAAAGTCGCTTTTCATAGCTTCCCCCTTGTCTTTATGAACCCTAAGGAGGTTTCCCCCATGACAGAAACCAATCAGCATCAACAACCGGTTCAGCACGCCATTGACGCCGCTGACCATGCCATTCTTCAAGCGCAAGACGCCCAGCATATGCTACAAGTCGCTATAACGGAAGCCAATCCCCATGCGATTCAATCCGCTCAAGCCGCACTTGTTCAAGCAGATCAGCAGGTATCGCAAGCCCAAAGACAATTAGCTGAATTTGCCAACGAGCAATTCGGACAGCAAATCAAGCAAACGTTCGAACAGTTAAACCAAGCCGCGCAGGATATTGAAGCTAATCAAGAAAAGTTTCATACGCCAAAGCAGGTTCGGTAACCCGTATTAACATCTCAGGAAGATCCAATTTCTAGTCAAAGGAGCTAAGCGTTGTTTTGGCGCTTAGCTCTTTTGGCTAGTTTCGCATGTTTCTTCTCACTGTAACGGTGAAAAACATCCTTACAGCGCCGAAATGAGCAGATTCGTATGCCTCTCCTTGCTGTAACGATGAAAAACATCCTTACAGCGGCGAAATCGCCAAATTCGCATGCCTCTCCTTGCTGTAACGATGAAAAACATCCTTACAGMGCCAAAATGAGCAGATTCGCATGCTTCCCTCACTGTAACGATGAAAAACATCCTTACAGCGCCGAAATGAGCAGATTCGTATGCCTCCCTTCGCTGTAACGATGAAAAACAACCTTACAGCGCCGAAATGGCCAAATTCGTATACTTCCCGCAACTTCAACGGCTTTCGGGACACCATCTTTTCATTTTAGGTACACATTATGTTAAACTACGGAGGAAGGTTTTCAAGTTATTTGGGGAGGCACTACATACATGCTCGTGATTGGAATTGCCGGAGGTACCGGTTCAGGTAAAACATCAGTAGCAAAATCGATTATCACAAAACTCGGATCCACGAATGTGACTTTAATTTCACAAGATAATTATTATCTTCATCATAGCGGACTGACCTTTGAAGAGCGGGAACGCATTAATTATGATCATCCTCGTGCTTTTGAAAATGAATTGCTCCTTCAGCATCTGARTATGTTGAAAAGCGGGCAGCCTGTCGACATTCCCGTCTACGATTTTTCGGGGCATGCGCGTTCGCAAGAAACGATCCGCATTGACGTTAAACCGATTGTACTGCTTGAAGGCATACACGTTCTAACGGATGAGGAACTCCGCGGTGCGCTTAATATAAAGGTTTTCGTAGATACAGACCCTGATGTACGCATCCTCCGTCGTCTATCTCGCGATATTAATGAGCGCGGTCGTTCCTTACAATCCGTTTTCGACCAATACTTAACGACAGTTAAGCCCATGCATGATGCATTTATCGAACCGTCCAAGAAGTACGCTGACATCATTATTCCTGAAGGCGGAGAAAATCAAATCGGTATCTCGCTCCTTACCATTTTGACAGAACGCTATATGACGGATCAAGCTGCAAATTACGAAATCGGCTAGCATCCGAAACGGCAAGAAGCCACCTTCCTTTATCAAGGGAAAGTGGCTTTTTTCATGCCGTACGTGCTTTGAAAATGAACCCTGAGAGGCCAAACAACAAGTACACAAGGCCAAGAAAGTAGAAAATACTGAAAACGCTCAAATAGTGAAGAGCCATCCCGCCTACTAAAGGACCGATGATACTCCCTACACTATATTGAATGGAAGCAATAATATTGGCAGTTGGCAGCAAATGACGCGGTAAAATATCTGCCGCATAGGCCAACCCTAGCGAGAAGAAGGAGCCTACCATGCCGCCTGCTACACCCAAACAAAGCCCGAGTCCCCATAAGTTTGTCCCAACAAAAGGTACACAACTGAACGCTAAAGCCCCTATGATGGCCGTACCCATGAGAATTGGCTTACGACCTACGCGGTCACTCCATATCCCCAGCGGCAACTGCATGATGAGCCMACCGATCCCAGTTACAGGAAGTAAAAGTCCTATCGTAGACTCCGAAATGCCAATCCGAAGGCCATAGAGCGGGAAGTTACTATTCATCGCTGCTTCCATGTAACCAAAGAGCAAAGAAGTAATCAGCGGAAACCATGCTAAGGAAATGACTGTTGTTGCTCGTTTATGCGCGGCTTCCGCACGTTCAGCTCGCTCTGGCTTTTCATTTTTCAGCCTCGTTAGGAGTAATAAGATGAGAAGAAAGAATGCACTTGTCACCATAAAAGGCACCCAAATCCCTGCTTTAAGCAGGGTTATGCCTAATGGACCGAGACTAAACCCAACCCCGTAGGCCATCCCGTACAGGGAGATATTGCGTCCTCTCTTCTCTTTCGGACTGGAAGCTACTATCCAGAGTTGTGTCGCGAAATGTAAGGCGCTATCCCCAATACCCACTAGAAGCCGCAGTACAAACCAGAAGCCCACCTGTTGCCAGACTGGGAAAAGGCAATTCGCGATAATAATTAAGCTCATCCCGATCATAATGACGGGTTTATAGCCATAACGGCGAACAGGCTTCTCAATGATGAACATCGTCGCAAAAATCCCAATATACAGGGCAGCCGCGTTTACACCGTTTGCACCTGTTGATATACCAGAACGATCTAATAATATCGTGAGCAATGGCAGGAGCATCCCTTGGCTCATTCCCGCCACGATGATGACCATGATTAATGTGGTTAATTGATAATTAGATCGCAGTAATTTAAACGCCATTCCCGAAATCCACCGTTTCCCATCTCTCGGCACAGTCATTAAGCTTGCCATGAAGGGGAACACGGAACTGCGTAAATATGACGAGTCTTGCTTTTTTTATCCATTCTTTGAAAGATGGGTAGGTAACGAAGAGGTTCGCATAACGATCGCTCATACAAATAAAGTGAGGACCTGGGGATTTCTCCGTTAAAAAGTTAAGTGATGTATCGAGTGGCGTATATTTCTTACGCTTCCCCTCCCATTTGTCCACTTCAACTTGGAGATTCGTATCTACATCCTCCAATAGTTGTTCAAGATKCTTCAGACGTGCATAATAGGGCATCTCCGATCGAATATCCATTCTACGGAGTGTTTCCTCATGCTGTGGATAGAAGATTACACGAACGAATTTCCGTTCTTCTGCCCAAGCGATACAAGCGCTCATTTCGTGCTCTGTCCAATCTTCAAATGTCTCAAAAACCAGGACTGTCCCCTTATCTGAATTTGTCGGGGGTTCATACCCGAAGGGTACTTTTATTTGATCTCGTGCCATTGCTTCCTCCTCTAGTTGATCTTGCATGTCGTTGGTATGATGGAATTACTTACACATATACCTAGTATACCCCTTCCCTCCACATGAAACCATTGCCCAGATTGGATTACAAGATCACGTTACGTTATAATTTGGGGGTACGTATTTTTTAATTAAGGGAGACCTATAGGATGAGAGATCCAAGATTACAAACTTTTGCCCGAAACATTATTCGATATTCCGTGAGCCTGCAGCCCGGTGAGAACATATTGATTGAAATGATTGGTGTTAAAGATCCAGAACTTGCGAAATGCTTAATTGAAGAGGTTTATGCAGCCGGAGGTAATCCGTTCATTGAATTGCGTGACCCTGCCATTACGCGCAGCTTGCAAATGAAAGGAACGCAAGAACAATTCAGCACATGGTCTGCAATTGAGCTTGCTCGAATGAAACAAATGGATGCCTATGTAGCTGTGCGCAGTGGAGATAACATCACGGAATCATCTGATGTGCCTGACGAACAAATGAAGCTGTTCCTGAAGTACTTCCAACGTCCAATCTTCGATGAGCGTATTAACAATACCAAATGGGTCGTTATGCGCTACCCGAATCCGTCAATGGCGCAGTTGGCTGGTAAAAGTACGGAAGCTTTCGAGGATTTCTACTTTAACGTCTGTAACCTTGATTACAGTAAAATGGCAAAAGCGATGGAATCCCTCGTTGATTTGATGAAGCGCACGGATCGTGTCCGTTTGGTCGCCAAAGGGACGGACCTCAGCTTCTCGATCAAAGGCATCGGCGCTGTTCCTTGCTCAGGACTCCGAAACATCCCAGACGGCGAAGTGTACACGGCACCTGTGAAAGATTCCGTAAATGGTACAATCAGTTACAATACACCGACTATTTACTCGGGCACATCTTTTGAGAACATTGTCCTGACCTTCGAAAATGGCCGCATCATTAATGCGACTAGCAACGATACCAAGAAACTGAATGAGATCCTAGATACGGATGATGGCGCACGCTATATCGGCGAATTCGCAATTGGTGTGAACCCTTACATTCAGCATCCGATGAAAGATATCTTATTCGATGAGAAAATTGACGGCAGCATCCATTTCACACCAGGTCAAGCCTATGAAACTGCGGACAATACCAATCGTTCATCAGTCCACTGGGACATGGTCCTGATTCAACGTCCAGAGTATGGCGGCGGCGAAATTTATTTCGATGATGTGCTCATTCGCAAGGATGGCCGTTTCGTCATTCCAGAGCTCGAAAAGCTTAACCCAGAGAACTTAATGTAGTTAACTATAGGAAAAAGGCACAGACTTAAAAAGCAGTTGAGACTTCCGAGTAGATTCACTCGGTAAGCTTCAGCTGCTTTTTAGCCTAACCAATGGAAGATAGTATTTCCCGCGGATTCTGAATGTTGAGGCAGACTCGTTGGGATCAACTTTGACATTTGACTCATAGGACTAACTCGATCTGGTGTACGTTCACTGGAAAGTATCCGCACCTCAGCTCCTCTCGGTACGAAAGGAAATAGTTGCTGTATATCATCATTCGTTAATCGAATACAACCTAAGGACTTCGATTCTCCGATCGAGCTCTCATCATACGTGCCGTGTAACGCGATAGATCCTAGTCCTAAGCCTGCATCACCATAGCTTTGACTTGTCTTTCCTTTKGGCTGCTGCACTCGCTCTATGACCCGATAAACGCCATCAGGCGTGCTGCCATTAGCACCGAGTCCAATTTCTTTGTCCCAAAGCAAGTGGGAGCCGCTAACAAGCTGCAACTGATACGCACGCTGATTCACTTCGAGATGAACAGGTTCATAGGGAACCTCATCTCCTCCGACTACATTCGCATAGAACATATGCGCAATATCTGCCGCTTCGGGATTAAATACCCATCCCCCATCACCCTTGAAGGCTGATTGGATCTCATTCGAACCCGAAACAGCTTCAATCKGGATGAAGCTCAAATAATTCAGCGGATAATCCTGCAGGAGTTCATCTATTCGTGCGGGGGCTTGTCCCACATCGTCTCGATAGGATGCCAAAGCGGTTCGAACTAAATTAGCACCAATCGCGCTAAGCGGTTGGTGCTCTTCAAATTCAGCGTTCAGAAATCGGATGTGAACCAAGGCATCTGCCTCTGGCTGATACGTTGCGATAACCATCGCACGCCTAATATCATCCTCATTAGTGAGCAGCATCGTTTTCCCTTTATCCACGTTATCCTCGGTGACAATCCCATAGAGGAGAATCGTTGCCTTAGGTATTTCCTTTGCCAGAACCAAGGCTTGTGCATGAAGCTTCTTCTCAATTTCTGCATGTGACATCTCTGGTGAGAGATACAAAATGAAAGGCTTGTCTACCGATTCGTAAGTTACTTGCGTGCCTGCACTCCAAATTTTCATTTTACTTATCGTACGTGAAATGGCATGATCTCCAGTAAAAACTAATACTAAAATGACATTGAGAATTAGAAGGACAAGCAACAACATTTTCATAAATGGTGGTAATAAAGGCTTTCGCTTCTCCGGAAGCGTCTGTTCTAGATTCGCAGCATGAGTAGCTTGCTGCTGGTCAAGGAGGTGAATGGCACGATTTGCAGCAGAATAGAACGGCGAGGGGTAGGTTTTGAGCACTTCTTTATAATGAAACCGTGCTCTCTTCCAATTCCCTTTCTCACGAAATTTCTGCCCCAGATTGAAATGGGCTTCAGGCGAATTCGCATCCAAATAACGAATAACCTTCTCATGGTAAAGTGGATC
>NZ_JBFTPF010000135.1:0-7113 GCF_056398345.1 Paenibacillus sp. 01T442 | reverse complement strand
CGTCTAAGGTTGAGAAAGGTTCATCCATGAAGAGTATGGGAGGATCGAGGGATAACGCTCGGGCTATAGCGACTCTAATTTGCATACCAACACTGAGCTGCCAGGGGTAATATTCCTTAAATTTAGTTAAACCGACTGTATCGAGTAAGTGGTCTACCCGATCTTGATACGTATGTCGAGACTGTTCGTGAACCTCCAGTGGCAGCTCGATATTCTCTCGTACAGTCCGCCACTCAAATAAGTTAGGCGTGCGAAAAATGATGCCAAATTTACGGCGCAGACGCACTTCCTTGGGGTGCTCTTTCTGAATCGTAATCTGCCCACTGGAGGGCTGTAAGAGATCAGCCATAAGTCGAAGCAACGTTGATTTGCCGCAACCTGAAGGTCCTAATAACGTGACGAATTCATTCTGCCCAACATCGAAGGTAATGTTCTGAAGGACGGTCACTTGCCTCCCTTTTTTGCCGAACACCATACCGACGCCATCCAACGAAATTTCCACTTTCTGACAGGAAAAGTCTGAATCCACCGGGCTCCTCCTTCTATCCGTTGATCATCGCGTTATCTATCTGTGAGTATTAGTAACCCTATATGTTATATTATATCTCGAATTTCATCATTTTCATTATACATTCTGTTCCTAAATTAGCATTGATATTTGACATAGTGTAAAATCATATGTTTAATTCTGTATCATGGGTTCGCAGGTTAGTTACATAGCCTTCTTTTTGTTTACATAACTAATGTTTTGTAAACAAATCATCAACTTAGCCTTCATATCCATATATTGTTCATATTCTCTATTTCTTCAATTTGATAGAATGTCTAAGTAAACACATTCGACATCTAGGAGGAAGACTATGAAAAAGATCATTCTTACAACAGTTGTTGCTACGAGTCTCATGTTCAGTGGAATCGCGAATGCCGCGCCCGCCAATTCGTACATAGCTACGGATTCCGACACCTTCTGGTCCATTTCACAGAAGTTTAATGTGCCCTTATCCGATCTTATCGCAAGTAATCCAAAAGTGAATGCAGATAACATTTATGAAGGTGTTAACATTTCTATTCCTTCGAAAGCGACTCCCAAAGCTAGCTGGGAAGTCAAAGCCGATGCGATTATCGCAATTGGGATGAAGCAGCTTGGTGTACCTTATGTTTTTGGCGGCAGCACACCTTATGTGGCCTTTGATTGTTCGGGTTTTGTACAATATGCGTTTAATCAACAAGGATTTAATTTGCTTCATTCTGCAGCTTTACAAAGTCAATTAGGAACACCTGTGGAGAAGAGCCACCTTCGTAAAGGAGATTTAGTTTTTCTACAAGGAACCTACACAACTGGTGTTTCCCATGTCGCTATCTATCTAGGCAATAATCAAATTCTTCAAGCAGGAACAATGGGAACCAGAGAAGTGAAAGTCAGTACTTTGTTTGGTACGCCCTATTATGATGCGCATTATTGGGGAGCACGCCGTTTGATTAACTGACTACGCACGAAGGACAAAAAAGGCAGGCATGCGCCGCCTTTTTTGTCCTTCGTGCGCTAGCGCGCAGAAGCCGATGGGGCTTCTTCCCTTGCGCACATTTTTTGTGCGCTAGCGCCCGACGGCCGGTGGAGCTACTTCCCTTGCGCACATTTTTTGTGCGCTAGTGCACGACTGCCGGTGGAGCTACTTYCCTTGCGCACATTTTTTGTGCGCTAGCGCCCGACTGCCGGTGGAGCTTCTTCCCTTGCGCACATTTTTTGTGCGCTAGCGCCGACTGCTGGTGGCGCTTCTTCCCTTGCGCACATTTTTTKTGCGCTAGCGCCCATCGGCCGGTGGAGCTTCTTCCCTTGCGCACATTTTTTGTGCGCTAGCGCCCGACGGCCGGTGGAGCTACTTCCCTTGCGCACATTTTTTGTGCGCTAGCGCACGAAGATCCAGAGCCGTCCTCACAGGATAAGGCGTCTAACTAGAAATATATCCAACTTCATATTTGACACATATACATTCTAATAGTTCAAAAAAGCCGGTATTTACCGGCCTTTCCCTTATTTTGTCCATCATTTCACTACGATCTAACCCGTGACGGTTGGTTCTAAAACAGTCAGTTTATTCGCGTACGTATCGAGTTCAGCCATAGCGCCAATGGGAATGGCAGCTTTGTATAAGCCATGGGCCGTACTAAAGTTAGTCAAAAGCGGTTTCCCTAAAGGCGCGATTATCCCCGCAATTAAATCATTATAGGACGTCGCATAGGACGTGGTACAATTCGTGCATTGTCCCATCACAATCCCMACGCAATCTCGAAATTTCCCCGCCAAAATTAATTGCGTCAAATAGCGATATATTGCATTCGTCGGTTCATGCGTCTCTTCGATGACAATTATTTTACCCAATGTATCTACTTCAAAAGGTGTCCCAAGCGTCCCAACGAATGAGGTGAGATTCCCACCAACAATTCGCCCTCTCACCGTACCCTTCACTAGGCCATTCAACGGCATACTAGGTGGATTTTGAATGACTCTTGGGCTTACAAGCGTGGAAGTCGCCGCATAAAATTGATCGAAATTATAGGCTGGTGTATTGGAGTTAAAATCAATCAACAACAGACTTTGAAACGTAATGAGATTCGCAAATTGAAATAAAATATTTAACAAAATCGTAATATCACTGTATCCCGTAACGATTTTTGGATGACTATTAATGAGGTGATAATCGAGAAGTGGCAAAATATCCTTAACCCCTGTACCACCACGTGTTGGGAGAATCATACTTACATTTGGATTGACAAACATACTCATTAGGTCTTCCGCTCGCTGTGCTGCCGTCGCTGCAACGATCCCTCCATACGCATATGTGTATTTGCCCACGACAACATTAAATCCCATGTCTCCGAGTGTCCCTATTCTAGCATCAATCGTGCTCGCATCAAGTGGGCTTCCTAAAGTAACAATGCCAATGGTATCTCCACTTTGTAAGATGGGTGGGCGTATTGCCATCGCTATACCTCCTACCAATGACATTGTGTGAAAAGGAACTTCCCCTCAATCCCTTTTATGCTCCGAATTAGCGAATTATGACAACATCCTTAGATTCCCATACCGACTGGAATAAATGCGGAAACACGATTCATGGCTTCCTGCTTTTGTTTATCCCCTACGTGCGTGTATATTTGCGTCGTTTGAATACTGGCATGTCCAAGCAACTCTTGCAGCGTTCGAATATCCGTGCCTGCTAACACTTGCATCGTTGCAAATGTATGCCTTAGCTTATGGCTGGAGAATGATTTCCCTCGCAGCTCCATATATTGCCCTTTTAATTGCTCAAATTGCTTCTCTGCAATCGATTGAATCATTCGTATGCTAATACGCCGACCGAATTGTGATACAAAGAACGGCTGCTCGCTCCCACTCCTCGCCTCCAGTCGCTCAACGAGTGCGCGCTCAAGCACCTGAACGATTTCACTAGGAAGCGGGATGACACGCCACTTGCGTCCTTTCCCTAAGACCATCAATGAATTCGTGCCGCGATTAAAATCCGAAACGTTCATACGATGCAATTCACTGACGCGAAGCCCCGCATAGCTCATCAATAGGAACATCGCTACATTGCGAATCTGGTATTTCCCTTCGATGGATTGAAGAAAGACAGAAAGCAGCTCCTCACTCAGAAAGGTCGGAACGGAATTTTTCTCTACCTTCGATTTCTTGACTGCGATAGAAGGATTGTACTTCACCATCTGCAATTCGATGAGTGCTGAGAAAAATGTTCGGATCGATGAGAGGTAGCGATTCCTCGCAGCATCTCCTGCCCCACCTTGTCGCATCTTCGTCAAGAAGCGCATGATATCAATCGCTTCAATCGTAGACAACTCTTTCTCTCCAAGGCTCGTCAGAAATAAACGAACATCTCCTAAGTACGCTTGTTGTGTTCGTTTCGTGAACCCCTGATCCTTCATCCAGGTATCAAAAAGCTCCAAATAGTCGTCATCATATGTGAATCTAGTGTCCATTCTAGTAAACTCCGTTCGTTACAAACTAAATTGCGTTAAATATAGATTTAGTGCAATTTTCTGACATGAAAAATCGCTTATTCTTTAGACTCAGAACCAGTTTCGATCCACTGATAATTACTAGAGTTAAGAATAAGCGTAATGTTGGAAAAATCTCAGAAGTACCTATTAATCCCGCGGATACTCCACCTTCATAATATCCATAAACGGCACCTTATCCAGCTCGCCTTTACAATCCATATGTACTCTTCCTGTACGTGAATCCATCGTCGAGATCGTGCCTCGCACGGTTTCTTCGCGTCCCCAAACCGTTAGCACAATCTCGGAGTTCTCCATCTTCGCTTCCGACAACTGGTTCCCGATTTCTTCTAATACAAATTCATCGCGTGTTGGCCGTTTCGCTACTTTTGCTTTTGCCATCCCCTATTCTCCTCCATGTTCCGTCAGTTGGACGGCGTAATAATTTCTTTCACGCGACCAACTTGGCCATCCGTGAGTCTTACTTTTATACCATGAGGATGTGTAGGTGAGTTCGTTAATAAATCCTTCACGATCCCGCGTGTAAGTTTCCCGCTTCGTTGGTCTTGCTTTAACACAATGTTCACTTCTCTGCCAGGTACAACGTCTTTCCGATTTTGTCCATTCATGCTGCCTAAGTCGCCTGCTTTCATGCCATAATGTTGATTCATTATACCATAGTTTCCCCATCTACCCCATCTCGATGARGGATTTTACCACGAATATTTAATTAATGTCATTAATAATTCATCTCATTAAATTAAAATATTGCACACAAAAAACGGGAATCCTAAGATTCCTCGCCTTTTAAGACAGCCTTCTCTGCTGATTCATCGCTTTTTCTTGAAAAATAGGGGATTAACAAGGCGCTTGAGAAACTAAAGATCATGACAGCCTTAAATACGTATCCATCAAAATCCTGAATCCCGAGGATCAATGCCAGTAGGAACATTCTTGAAATAACAAGGATGAGTTCCCGCCATACCATCACTCTCGTTTGATGAATCGGTTCTAATGGATAGGTCACAAGAAATTGTCGGGAACTCCAAATTGTGCCGAAGAAAAACAATCCGATCGTCGTTAGTATGTTGGAAAGAATCAGAATCAAAGGTGTCGGGAATAACGCTAACAAGAAACCTGCCGCCGCGGCTGCCATCCCAAAGGTTAACCATTTATTGTCACTTATCTTACGCGTACGACTAAAACGTCGATAGATGAATACACAGGCAATCGTGAACGATGTGTACATAATTTGCAACAATGCAATGTTGAGCTTATCTTGTGTGACCGAAAAGGTAAAGATCAGTGAGAATATCCCCTGAAACTGAATGAAAAATCCGCCGGCAACAAGCGAAGGAATCATCCATTTCAATTGGGGAGTTGCAAATACTTGACCCAAGCGGAACTTACGAAAAACGGGTTCATTCGCTTCTTTTAACGAAATAGGTGGAACGAAATACGATGTGAAAATCATAAGTGCGATGAAGAAGAACATAATGAAGAAGGACGCAGTGAATCCCATCCATCACGGAGCCTATCGTAAATTTAGATAGAAGATTGGCACCGTACATGAAGGCCACTCCCCAAGCTAGGAACATAACGAGATTAAACCACGCAACGTCGAAGATTTGATTTCCTTTTTCCCAAATAAAAAGATTAATAAATATGCCCATATAGTTAAAAATAATGCCAGAACTTATATTCATCCATAATAGTCGTTTTAATGCGGTCGTCATGTTGTCCACTCTTTCAGAACGAATTTTTAGAATTTTTATAAACTAGTTACGTAGGCATTAATTCTCCCTTATAATGAACATATACGAAAGTTTATGCGGTTTAACTTTCACAATCATATCACGGAGTCCGTTCGGAAGGAATGTATGTTATGCCTAGGTTCATGGACGATACGATAAGTCCTTATCCACTTCGAATCATTACTTTACCTATCGACGCTAGTAAATTAAAGCTGCAATCCCTACGGATTCAACATGTCGGACATCTGCCTGGGCGGATTATGTTTCGTGGACATGCCAAATTCGAAAGCTTTGCCATTGTATATATCGCAGGGGGCAAGGGAACTTACCGAGTCAATGAGGGACCGGTTCAAAAAGTGGAAAGCGGCAGCCTATTCTTCTTCCGGCCAAATCAAGTTTATCAATATGGCCCTGATCCCGGAGGCTTCTGGGATGAGTATTATTTTACGCTCGAAGGCAGCCGAGTGAAGGAATGGCAGAACAGTTGGTTGACCGATTTAGATCAAGTGAAGCAGGTTGGTTATGAGGATGCTGCCCAGCATAATCGAATTGAGCGAATATTCATCGCAATGGAAAGCGGCATTCCTGCTAATATTGATCGAGCAGCATTACTTATTGAATCATTACTATTTGAATTCATTCAGCGGGCGGAAGCCACAACGGAAACAACGAAGTCGGGACAATTCATCAATCTTATCAATGAGCTCAGTGATTCGTTATATCAACCATTTGATGCACATAGCATTGCGAAACGACATCACATTTCACTTTCTACCCTTCGTAGAATCGTTAGTGATTATTCCGGTTATCCGCTAAATACCTATATGCATAGAATGAAAATGGCGGAAGCCAAAAATATTTTACTGAATACGTCGAATTCCGTAAAGGAAATTGCCGACTCGCTTGGTTATAAAGACGTCTTCTATTTCTCGCGTATTTTCAAAAAGTATGTAGGCGTCTCCCCTCATATCTTCCGAAATACGATGCACACCTAGTCACAAAAATTTCCGACTACCTAGCACGACTTGTCACATTGCCGCATATGATAGATTGAAAGCAAATCTTCGTATGTGGGGGTGAATCAGACATGGCACTTACACTATCGGGTTTAATGCTTTATGCAATGTGGCTTGTCTTGGGAGTCATGGGTCTTAGCTTTGTAGTAGACTTGTTCAAATCGTTCTCATCTGGCACGTTTTCCAGTTCTACGATTACAAATTACTTGAGAGATCTTTTGTACTTTGTGTTCCCTTTATTCTTACTTTCCAACATGATGCCGCTAGATCATACCGATTTCATTATCAAAATCGCCTATTATATCGGTGTGCTTGGCGTCCTCTACAAT
>NZ_JBFTPF010000134.1:0-7195 GCF_056398345.1 Paenibacillus sp. 01T442 | reverse complement strand
GTGTTAGGAGAACAGAGTGCGAAATCGTTGCGTGGCGGTAAAATGGAAGATGTCATTTTCGCTGGCAGTGATGCGCGTCGTGCAGTGAATTATGGGGAAGTCTCGCTCACACTGGATAATTCTTCGCAATCGCTTCCGCTCGACTTTAACGAAGTGACAGTGACGCGTAGAGTACATCGCAATGGCGATAGCGAATATTTGATCAATAAACAACCTTGTCGCTTGAAKGATATCACGGAGTTGTTCATGGACACTGGTATCGGGAAAGAAGCGTATTCGATTATTGGACAAGGGCGAATTGAAGAAATTTTGAGTACGAAATCCGAAGATCGTCGAGGCATCTTTGAAGAAGCTTCGGGGATTGTTAAATATAAATCACGTAAGCGCGAAGCGGAGAAGAAATTAAACGATACCGAGCAGAATTTGCTGCGGATTCATGATTTAGTTTCAGAGCTCGAGGATCAAGTTGAGCCACTTCGTGATCAGGCGGAGAAAGCGATTCGTTTTAAAGAATTGAAAGAAACGCTCAAGAGCAGTGAGATCTCGATGTATGTCCATCAGATCGATCAGATCTATGTCGCTTGGAATGACGCTACACAGCTGTTAGAAAAGCTAACGAAAGAGCAAACAGAGCTCTCAACGATTGTGAGCCAGCATGATGCGCACTTGGAGAAGCATCGTTGGGAAACGCGTAGACTAGAAGAAGAACTAGAAAAGCTGCAAGAGGGTTTGCTAGGTCTGAGCGAAGAGTTTGAGAAATGTGAGGGTCACGGTGAGGTTCTCAAAGAACGGAAGAAGAACTATGTGACGAATCATCAGCAGCTCAGCACCACAATCGCAATGCAGGAGCAGCGTAAATTAGATAAAGAAGCTGACTTGAGCGAACAACGTGATAAAATCATCCAAATCGGTGCGCAGTTGTTCGATTTCCAAGCCAAACTTACAGCGGAGGAGCAGCGCTTACAAGGTGTAAGCGGAGGCATCAGTTCATCGCCTGAAGATCAGTTGAAGGGTGAATTGTTGGAAACGCTCAACCGTATGGCACAATCTCGTAATGAAATTCGCTACGCCGAGCAGCAAATTGAAAGCATTGGGCGCCGATTGGAGAGACTTGATGAGGAACGTCAGAAGTGGGCGGACCAGCGTGTGAGTATAACACGACGCAAGCAGGAACTATCAGCTAAACTGCAAGAAACAGTAGGGGACATAGAAAAAGCTAGGCAAGACTATGTCCAATTTACCCAAGCCTTGAAGAGTAAGCAAGGGTTGCTGGATGAAGCCCAGACAATGGTGCGGAAATKGGAGCAAAAGATAGATAGCTTAATTTCCCGCCGCGACACCATGAAAGAAATGGCCAATGACTACGATGGCTTCCAACAAGGTGTTAAGGAAGTTCTTAAAGCGAAAACGCGCAAAGATCTGCGCGGCATTCGCGGTGCAGTGGCTGAGCTTGTCAAAGTGCCTGCTAATGTGGAAATTGCCATTGAAACAGCACTAGGTGGTGCCCTGCAAAATATTATCGTGGAGACAGAAGCAGATGGTCGTGAAGCTATTGCCTTCTTGAAGCGTCGTCAAATGGGACGAGCTACTTTCTTGCCGATGAATGTCATTCGCGGACGCTCGATATCTGATCATGAGAGTCAGACGTTGAAATCCTCCAAGGGCTTTGTTGGGATTGCGGTTGACCTCGTTTCTTTCGATTCGACGTATACGAATATATTCTCCAGTTTATTAGGGAATGTCGTCGTAGCTGAGAGTCTGGAAGACGCGAATCATATCGCTGCCAAAGCGCAGTATCGCTACCGTGTGGTGACACTCGAAGGAGATGTTGTGAATCCTGGTGGTTCCATGACGGGMGGAAGCTTACAGAAGAAATCGACGAATTTGTTAGGACGTCAACGTCAAATCGAAGAATTGGATGCYGAGATCGCAACATCTGAGGGGCAGCTTAGTGGTCTACGCAGTCAATCAAGCTCGTTGAAGCGAGAAATTACCGATGAAATGCTGAAGGTAGAACAGCTTCGACAACTGGGTGAGCAGCAGCGCATTACGGAGCAGCAAATTCGCGCGGAATTGAATCCGCTGGAATCTGAAAGCCGTACAGTTGAAGAGCAGCTGACCTTGGATAGCCAAGACAGAACCGCGCTAATGGGTGAACGAACTGATTTTGGCCGTAAAAAAGTCGAAAGCGAAGCGACCCTCGCACAACTTCAAGAAGAGGAAGCTTCTCTTCAACAAGCGATTCGTGATGCCGAGAGCTCACGTAAAGCAAGTGAATCAGAAAAAGAAGAGCTGCAAAGCCAATTGACGGATTTGAAAGTGAAAGTGGCATCGACTTCACAAGAAAAGCAATCCCTTCAAGATCAACAAAGGCGCTTACAACAGGATCTAAGTGATGTGGAGCGTGAGATTGAAGTCAATCGCGGCCTGTTAATTCAGTTAGAAAGCGATATGGCAACACTTGAACAAGAAACTGTCCTGCAAATTGAGCTGTTAAATGATTTGAAGCTTAAGAAGCAGCAATGTTCTGAAAGTATCGAGTTCAAGCGTGCAGAGCGGATGGACTGGTTACAGAAGCTTGAGCATGGCGAAAATGAGACACGTACACAGCGTATCCAGCTGAAGCAAGTGGAAGAAAATCTCCATCAAACCGAGGTTCGCGTGACGCGTCTTGATGTGGAGCTTGAGAACTTGCTCAAAAAGCTTGCGGAAGAATATGAACTTAGCTATGAGCTGGCGAAAATGCGTTATCCCGTACCTGAGGATATTCAGGGTACACAGAGTAAAGTACGCGAGTTGAAACGAGAAATAGCTTCACTAGGTGATGTGAACCTCGGTGCGATTGAAGAATACGCGCGTGTATCTGAACGCTTCGAATTCTTGAGTTCGCAGAAGGATGATTTAATCGAAGCCAAAACAACCTTGTACCAGGTCATTCGTGAAATGGATCTAGAGATGTCGAAACGCTTTAAAACGACGTTCGATGCGATTCGCTCCCATTTTGGGGTCGTATTTGCGAAGCTTTTCGGCGGTGGTCGTGCAGATTTGATTCTGTCGGAACCAGAGAATATGCTCGACACGGGCATTGAGATTGTRGCTCAGCCGCCAGGCAAAAAGCTGCAAAACCTACAATTGCTATCTGGTGGCGAACGTGCCTTGACTGCGATTGCGCTCTTGTTCTCCATTATTCGTGTGAAACCAGTGCCATTCTGCGTACTGGATGAGGTAGAAGCCGCGTTAGATGAGGCGAACGTATCTCGTTTTGCCGAGTATTTAAGAGAATTTTCGGAAATGACGCAATTTATCGTTGTTACACACCGTAAAGGAACGATGGAAGAAGCTGATGTGTTGTATGGCGTCACCATGCAAGAAGGCGGCGTTTCGAAGCTTGTTTCCGTCCGTTTAGAGGATGAGGAAGCGACAATGACAGCCTCTTAAGGGGAAATTATCGATAGGAATATAGGAGGAACTATGAGTTTTTTTAAACGATTGAAAGAAAGTATTTCGGGTAAGGCTGAGGCGGTAACCAATAAATTTAAGGAAGGTTTAACGAAAACACGTGATGCATTCGTGAACCGTGTCGATGATTTATTTAGCCGACGTAAGAAGATTGATGAAGATTTCTATGAAGAACTGGAAGAAATTCTAATTGGCGCAGACGTTGGCGTGAATACGGTTCTGAAGTTGATTGATGAGCTTCGTGCTGAGGTTAAAAAACGTAAAATTGAAGATCCAGCGGAACTTCAACCGATCCTTTCAGAAAAACTGATTGAGTTGCTAAAAGGGGATGCAGATGCTGGACTTAACATCAATCCTAATGGCTTAACAGTAATCCTTTTCGTTGGCGTTAATGGTGTAGGTAAGACGACGACAATTGGCAAAATGGCTCACATGTTCAAATCGCAAGGGAAGAAAGTGTTGATGGCCGCTGGTGATACATTCCGTGCTGGCGCCATTGAGCAGCTTGAAACTTGGGGCGAGCGCGTTGGTGTTGATGTCATTAAGCAACAATCTGGCGCAGATCCTGCCGCGGTTATGTATGATGCTGTACAGGCTGCCAAAACACGCGATGTAGACATTCTTTTGTGCGATACGGCGGGGCGTTTGCAGAACAAAGTGAATTTGATGGAGGAGCTTAACAAGATTTATCGTGTGATCCAACGCGAAGTTCCTGATGCACCCCATGAAGTTATTCTAGTTCTGGATGCAACGACTGGTCAAAATGCACTTAGCCAAGCTAAGCTATTCGGTGATAAAACAGGATTGACGGGTTTGGTTTTGTCCAAATTAGATGGAACGGCGAAAGGCGGAATCGTTGTGGCTATCCGTCAAGAACTCTCTCTACCGGTTAAATTTGTTGGCCTGGGTGAGAAAATGGATGATCTCCAAGCGTTCGATTCCGAGCAGTTTGTGCATGCGCTTTTTGGTAAATGGATAGGTGAAAATACTGACAAGGTATAATGCTTGACAATCATCTTGGAATTCAGTATGATAGGTTCTGTTGTGCTGGTGTCAAGTGTGCAACCTTTACGGAGGTAGAATATGACTGTCGATCCCATGTTGGAGAAAACGAATCGCATTAACCTGCTGTTTGATTTCTATGAAGCATTGTTGACCGATAAACAGCGAACATTTCTTGAACTGTACTTCMATGATGATTACTCCCTCGGGGAGATTGCTGAGAACTTCACGATCAGCCGCCAAGCGGTCTATGAGCATATCAAACGTGCGGAATTGACACTGCAGGAATATGAGAGTAAGTTAAAGCTGTTACATAAACACGAACAACGTATGAAGCTGCGTCAAGATTTAGTTACTGGATTGAAGGATTGTGATCCTGAGCTAAAGAGGAAAGTGACAGAGCTTTTTGATACAATAGTAGGGATGGATTGAAACCTTAGTTAGAAGCAGGAGGTGAAGCGCATGGCATTTGAAGGATTAGCAAACCGATTGCAGAATGTGTTCGGCAAGCTGAGAAGCAAAGGTAAGCTGACGGAAGAAGATGTAGGCGAAGCGCTTCGCGAGGTACGATTGGCACTGCTTGAAGCGGACGTTAACTTTAAAGTTGTGAAAGACTTTATTGCGAAGGTGAAAGAGCAAGCGATCGGACAAGAAGTTCTGAAATCTTTCACGCCTGGCATGGTGGTTATCGATATCGTGAACAAAGAGCTTACAGCCCTTATGGGTGGGACACAAAGTAAGCTAGCGCGTTCGAATCGACCGCCGACGGTTATTATGATGGCTGGTTTGCAAGGGGCTGGTAAAACAACGACCTCAGGTAAATTGGCTAAAATGTTGTTGAAACAGAATCACAGACCGCTTCTTGTTGCGTGTGACATTTATCGTCCCGCGGCGATTAAGCAGTTGGAAGTGCTGGGTGAACAACTGAAAGTTCCGGTTTTCTCATTAGGTGATAAAGTGAACCCTGTTGAGATTGCCAAAGCGGGACTACAACATGCGAAGGATAACGGTAATGACTATGTGATTATCGATACAGCAGGTCGCTTGCACATTGATGAAAACCTCATGGACGAGCTCAAGAATGTACGTGAAGCTACGAGCCCAGATGAGATTTTGCTAGTTGTCGATGCAATGACAGGGCAAGATGCTGTCAACGTTGCAGAAAGCTTCCATCAACAGCTTGAATTATCCGGTGTTGTGTTAACCAAGCTAGATGGAGATACGCGCGGTGGTGCTGCGTTATCCGTCAAAGCGGTAACAGGATGTTCGATCAAGTTCGTAGCCAGCGGCGAGAAAATGGATGCTTTAGAGCCATTTTATCCTGACCGTATGGCATCAAGAATTCTCGGTATGGGCGATATGCTCTCCTTAATTGAGAAGGCGCAAGCTGGTATCGATATGGATAAAGCGAAAGARATGGAGCGCAAAATGCGCAACGCCGAATTCACCTTCGAGGACTTCATTGAGCAGATGGAACAAGTGAAGAAAATGGGGCCACTTGACCAAATTCTTGACATGCTGCCTGGTGCGAACAAGATAAAAGGCATGAAAGATATGAAGGTTGACGAGAAACAGATGGCTCGTGTTGAAGCTATTGTGAAGTCCATGACAACCGAAGAAAAGCGTAAGCCTGAGCTGTTGAATGCAAATCGCCGTAAGCGGATTGCAGCAGGGAGCGGGAATACGGTGCAGGAAGTCAATCGTTTCATCAAGCAATTCGATGATATGCGTAAGATGATGAAGCAATTCTCGGGCATGATGGGGCCGAAAGGTGCCAAAGGCATGAAGAAGTTAGGCAAGGGATTCAAATTTCCCTTTTAAATAATGGTGTTTATTCTAAGTAGGAGGTGATTTTTCAATGGCAGTACGTATTCGTCTTAAACGTGTAGGCGCTCATAAAGCTCCTTTCTACCGTGTCGTGGTTTCGGATTCCCGTTCCCCGCGTGATGGTCGTTTTATCGAAGAAATCGGTACTTATAATCCAATTGCTGAACCAGCAGCTGTGGTTCTTGATGAGGAAAAAGCGCTTAAATGGCTTCAAACTGGCGCTCAACCGTCCGATACAGTTCGCAGCCTGTTCTCAAAAGCAGGTTTGATGACTAAGTTTCACGAGCTGAAATTACAGAAGTAATCTGTCCTGAAATAACGATGTCCTAACCAAGGACATTGTTATGGAAGCCTCGAAATTGGTGCAACCAATTTGAGGGTCTTCTTCGACAGTTCATCAACTGATGGTGCCGCAGCATGCGGCAGCATATCTGTTATCTTTCGGAGGGTGGGTTCATGAAGGATCTTATCACCGTTATTGCTAAGGCTCTTGTCGATCATCCGGAAGAGGTACGTGTCGCTGTGGTGGAGAAAGAGGACAAGATCGAGTACAGGCTTTCTGTTCATCCCGACGATGTCGGTAAAGTGATTGGCAAGCAAGGCAAGATTGCGAAATCGCTCCGTACGGTTGTCACGTCGGCAGMTGTGAAAGAAACGAAGCGGGTAKCCGTTGAAATCGTTTCATAAGAAATGAGGTTAGGATTCAATTCCTAGCCTTTTTTCGCATATGAAAAGAAGGTAATTTAATGTGGAGGTTGGGCAAGCGCATATGACGGAGAAATTAGTGACAGTTGGTAAAGTCGTAAATAGCCACGGGATTCGTGGAGAACTAAAAATCGTGCCTGAAACAGACTTTCCAGAACGGTTCGATGTGGGAAATTCATTGATCATTGTAGACTCTCAAAAT
>NZ_JBFTPF010000133.1:0-7254 GCF_056398345.1 Paenibacillus sp. 01T442 | reverse complement strand
ATGTCTACCAGTAGTAATCTTATTTTTCCTCATATTGAATAAATCATCAAAAATCTCTTTTACATCGGTTTCAGTTAGAGGTTTCCCTTCAATATCTCTAAATTCTTTTACGATATATTTACTGACTTTCTCTAAAAAATCAGCCTTTTTTAGATCGAATTTTGTTTTTGAGCTTTTAATTTTCATTTCTTCTAGTTCTTTAACGATAAAATTAGTTAATTCAAACTTTGTACTCCCATTAACTACAGGCACAAAAATATTTTTTAATTTCCTGTTCCATTTATTAGGAAATGGAAAATACTTATGATTTCCATCTTTAGGGTTAAAGGGATCAATATATATTAAAAGACCGTCTTGTAAACTAAGAATCATATTGTGTCTATGTATTCTTTTTACCTTTGAAGATTTATATATATCTGCAATCACATTTGGAAGTTCATTTAACGGAACGTCTGTAATTTTGTTACAAATTAGAAATGTAAAAACATGATCTGTATGAAAATATCTAATATTAAAATCCAATCTATCTCTAAGTTTCTTTAGCCTTTCTATTTCTAACGAATAGTACTTTAATTGTTTTTTTTCTTMATTATTAATAGTCAATTGATTTATTCGCTCAATACGATCCTTGAAAGTAGGCGTAGCCTGGTTCCAAAATTGACATGGGACTTTATCAAAAAAAACCCTTTCATACTTTTTTATTTCATCTTCAAAATGTGCATCTAGCTGAAATCTTGATAGTGTTGTTACATCAGTTAAAGTTTCTTTTTTTTTCTTTACTGCAGCTAATTTGTTCAGGGCAGTTGCTAATTCAGTTTTATTAAGATCTGACTTGACCTCACCTATAGCTACAACTGTTTCCATTGGGAAAAATTTTGCTGATCCATCCTCAAAAAATGGTGTTGAAATTTTATCATAAATGACAATATCACATTGTGTGCTTATCCCTTCGTTACCTTCATGAGGATTTAAAATAAAACCATGATTAACTTCAAATTTTTTAGATACAACATTTCTCAGAAAAGTTCTTGCTACCTCTTCCCTGTACATGCCAAATTCGCCAGTATGAATTAAAGGTTTTTTTTCATGAGCGAATAATTTGGGGGCCCAGTGACAAAAATCCAAGGAAAACTTATAAATCTGTTGATTAATAATTTCGTTCAAGTAATAATTTGACATAATAATAGTTCCTTCCCGTTATAAATAAGTCTGAGCGTTACTCCACTTCTTACCATAAAATCATTCTTTCATTGCAATACCGCGGTATTATCATTAAGTTGTTATCTTCTTACAAAATGTTCAACTTTTTTCACTTTATTTATGGTAATCTTACCTGTTACTCCTTGCCTATAGTCTCCTGCCCCTAACCACCTCGGGTCTCTATCACGTGTAAAATCAAAAATTCTTAGCCAACTTTCTTCCTTTGTAATACTTAACTTTCCTTCCTTAAAATCATTAGATTCTTTTTGATCATCTGCACAGAATGAATCATTAAGAACCGAATGCCAGTTATCAAAACAAGATACTAATACATCTTCCTCGTGTAATTCGATTGTAAGCCTAACATAGCGCATCTTACTTTCAAAATAATAAGTATAAAGGGAACGCAGATCTGGTTTCTTGATCCACAGCCACACTGGATATTCCCCAGTGTAATTAGGTAGTCGCTGCTTCATTTGCTCCATCATCCAAAGATACTCTTTGGGATACATTGCATTTTGCTCTTCTCCTATAAGGTAGCCTAGATTTTGCATGTAATTCCAACGATCTTCATCAATAAGACTCCAATAGAGTGTCATTCCCAATCACACCTTCAATACATTCTTTATTGATCATATGAACAGAACCCTAGAAGGGTTATAGGTAAAAAAGTGTTTTATATTACACCCCTGAATGCCCCTTCCATGGCACGAACTTTCCATTAGGACATTTAAATAGCAATTCAACATCTCCAATCACAATACGAACCCCACCGTTCTGGAGAGCTTTACCTAATTCTTCTGATAAATACAAAGCATATGCATTTAACCAAGTCTTAAAGCCTTTCTGTCTCTTATCTTCTTGGAATTCCAGCCTTGACATCGCGTTGATTTGCTTCGCCAAATTATCCATTTCATCTGGTGTACGTATATGACAGAAACCGCTGGACTTCTCGCTTTGTTTATAAAAGTATCTAGGTGACATGCACTCATGATCCACTACATCTCTGTAAAAACCAAGAATTCCATCTTCAATATCGGGGAATGAAATGTACCTTACTTCAATAGTTTTAATATCATCCATCCATATCCCTCCGTTAAAAGAAATGTTTTAGTGTAAATTAGGTAATAATCCTAATTTTTCAATTGTAGCCATGTGAATTTCAGGAGATTCAATATATGCAGATTTGTCCTCTTTGACCCACATCTTAATGAAACCTAAAATTTCTATGGTACGTGAAATATCATCTATACAATTTCTAATTCTTGGAATGTCAGGGTTTGCTAAAATTAATAAAGTTTTATTTGTTGAAGATTGAAATTGCTTAATTAAATAATACAATTGAACACCAACATGTTTCTTAATCTGACCGTTGCCAAACACATATTCATTCTGCTTGTTAGCCATTGAGCCTTTAGATTCAACAATTAATGTATAACCATCTTTTGTACCTAACACATCTATGCCTGTCTGTGTATTAATTGCAAGCTTTTGAACTTTTACGCCACTCTGTTTAAAGAAAATTGCAACTGCATTGTTAACATCGTTTTCATTCATCATAAAAGGATCTGGACACTTGTGAATTGGAATTCCACTTTTGTTTTCTCTCACAATCTAGCCCCCATAAAAAGTATTATTTTAAGTACTTTTCAAATTCTGTAAGGCTGGTATTTGATAGAATTACTCTAGATCTATTTTTCATATTAATTAATAAATTTTCATCCTTATCTAGATTTTCAAACATATCAGCAATCCCCATTCTAAAATACTTCAAAAGCTTCTCAATATGAATAACCTTATGAGAATCTCCTAGTAAATCAACGTAAAATTGAAGTTCTTCTTCTTTTTTATCGCCATGAACATAATATATCTGTGAAGCTTGACCTTCTTTAGACAACTTAGATTCAGCTTTCATTGTATGAAGTACTGCACATCTAGCAGCATATATGYCTTTTGCGGTTAAAGGTTTATCAAAATGAGGTACCATGTATTTATTGACCCATTCCTCAAAATCTTTTCTCTGTACATCTCTTTTAATTGGAACTGTTAACGATGCAACGATATCAATTCCGCTATATATCAAAATTAATGTTGGTTGAATTAATTTATTCTCAAGAATCAGTTCAATTGATTTAATAATCTCCATAATAGAGTCATAAATAGGTTTAATAAAATTCACCCCCTATTAAATATTTGTTTTAAAGATAGTAACCTAATCTTTCAATATTTTCATATTTCCATCGTATCGATAATCAACAATATGATATCCTGCACATTTAGGACATCTTATTTGAGTTTTAGAATCTGCTAACTTCGTTTCTTTGCCAAATATCCAAAAGATCATCTCATAATTACAATTCGGACAATTATAAAAATAGTGAGAGTTAAAGGCTGCCTTACCGAATAATATCTTAAACAATATCAGGTTAAAAATTGCAGTAATTATCGCCCCTAGCAATACAGCCCACAAAAATCCTGAAAATACATAAATTATATAAGCAATTGGAAAATAGGTAATATAAGAGTACCAACGTGAATCATATGATTGTTTTAACATGTGGCTCGTGACTTTAATCAATGGGAGTTCTTCATTAATTTCCAAGAGATTCACTTCCTATTCTCTTTTTTAATATCCTATTCCCAATTTCAACTTAATATTGCTTTTTTGTCACTTCAACCACACATATAACTCCTTCTATATTCACGTTGTATGCTGTATCGGCAATGGCAAATGAAACAGCTCATAAATCAACCTTATCTGCGAATTTGAGTGCCTGTAATTGCTCCAATGACATGTCGCGGCTGTCTAAGTTGTCTCCATTGGGATTCATAAATAACACTTTCAACATTGGAGTATCACACTCTTTTCTAATCAAATCGTTGTTTTTTAACTTTAAGACTTTCCTTGTTGCCATAAATGTCTTCGTACTCACGCACTTTATTTAGTGCTTTTAATAATTCTGCTATTTGAGACTCAAGCTCTATTTCACGGTCTTCCAATGTATTTTCCACCTTATGAAATTATTTATTTATTTGAATATCATATTTAATACGTTCGTTATCAATAATTTCATATCCAAGTTTTTTATAAATTTCTATCAATTCGCTTTTGCTAATCCCATGTTCTCTTATCTTTCCATCAATATAGGTTAATTTTCTCTTAAAGCCCTGTTTTAAAGCTTCATTTTCAACAGTGGGTGCTATCTCTAATAGTAACTCATGCATCATACGACCGTGACCATTCCCCCTATAAATTTCATCAGAATGGAAGCCTATAATGAGTAGAGTACCATCTCCACAATATTCAAAGTCAAGATATCCAAGCTTTTCGTCATTAGAAGAATCGACGACAAATATTTGCTGTAATCCATTTGCGTTTTTCTTTAGTTTAGTAAGGTTGAATATTGCTTGAATTTTCATTCCTGCTTTATTTAACTTCTCTTTAATGATTAATTCATTCATTGGAACTTTCCCTCCTGAAAACACTTATGAAATCAACCTTTTAAGTTACTTGATAATCTCCAATACCTCTGCCTTTCCCTCAAATAAATACTCATATCCTTGCTGATCTACATCTACTCCAGTCCAATACTTCCATGCTTGCAAGTGATTGTATGCTTGGCTAAGGGTGTTAAGCCTAACATATTTGTCATGTGCCTTATGGATGCGGCCTGTTAGCGACAGCTTATAAATTGTTGGACTCTCATTGTTTTCTAATATTGGTTTCCAATAAGTTAATCCGTCCCAGTCTGTAACAAATAAGCAATTGAATCTTGAGGGTAACTCCGGGTCAATTTGCATTCGCTCAATTTCAAATAGATACTCTCTTGTTTTTAAAATATATTCTTTCCAAACCAAACTCATATCGTCAAGATAGTCTAAATCATGTTGATCTAACTGTTTACTTCTCAACCTCATGAATTCCGCTTTAAAATCTAGTTCTGGATTCATATTATAGTTAATGCTAAATCGACTTTCCATTAACTTATTTTGAATAGTTCCAATTTCAATTTTATTACCAATTTCCCAGTTATCCTTCTCCGCCCAACGCTTATTTCGTTGTATGTGAAAAAATTCCGCATTTTTTACTATTTCCAAGTTATAACCCCCGATGAACCTATCCTTTTATTAATACTACTCCTCTAGAAATGAAGGGGTAGTTATATACAATAAAAACTGTCTCCCCATATCTGATGTACGTGGAGCTACCATTCCCGTCCATGACATAGTTGCATTAAGAATATCTGAATTTGAGCTTATTAGACCTCTGCTGTATAAATCATTCACAATCTGATTTGTAAATTCTTTCTGGCCGACTAATTCTGGAAATCGCATGTTGATAATATGTCTGACTCCCCCCGTGCCCAACTCAACAAATTGACCACCCTCTTTAAGTTGCTGAAAAGGATCATTCAAAAAGTGTAACAACTTGAGATGCCATTCATTAAAAGAATCAATAAAATTCAGAAACATTTGCTGCAGATTCTCTTCAATGCTAATCGAAACAGCAGCATTTGTTGCTGCGTTAATTAGCGCAACACGCTTTACAGTTTGATGTGTCCTCATCGAAATTTGAATCACCTGAAGAACAGTACTTAGAAACCGATCATTGGTTGCTAGATCATCTAAATTAATACTATCCACCTTAGCTTCAATCTCTCTTAAGCGTTCATCAAGTAATATAATAATATTTTCTTTTCTCTTATCTGCAGGAGCAGCAACAACAAGCCCAAAAACTTCAGACAGTAACCCTCCAACAACAGGAACACTGCTCGCGGCGGCCTTGACAGTCGCATGAACGTAATCGCCTTTGGTATTTTTCAACTCATCTTGAATTGACATTTTGAGTCCTCCAATAAAATATTTTGAATAAATGAAATCACTAATTTATTTAAACTTATGACATGACTCTCCATTTCGGCAATATATTTTTGTCAATGTCAATGAAGATAAAACCATTCTATCATTAGATTAAAAACCCTGAATTTCCCATTGCATTCTAGTAATTATACAACAAAAAAGCCAGCTCTTGGCTGACTTAAATTAATCTTTAGTCTATTACTTCTTCATTTTTAAATCTTCTCAAAATTCTACCTAGAGCTGCATGTAAAACCTCTGCGTCATCAATACTAAGCCCCATTGAAACCTCTACCTCAGCTTCCACCATTTGTCGTTGTAGTGTATTGTGTATACGACTATTTAATCATGCATATGTAACCTAACATTCTGAACAAATCCTTTTAAAGTATTCAATCATCTCCACAAACTTGGTGTACACCAAATCTATCCGCTTCAACGCAGTCACTTGAAGGCAAGAGCGTTAGCAAATATATTAATACTACGAGAACCAATATGCCGCCAACTAAGTAAATAAAGTTACTTGCTGCACTCTTTGCCAAATCCTTAATATCAACAGGTGTATTTAAATTAACTTCTCTCMAAAATTCATATCTGCGTTCAATTTCTTCTCTCCAGATTTGTTCCTGTGAATAATTTTTCAATCTTTCAAGGTCAAGACTCATGGAAACTAAATACTTTTGGGGTTCTATGCAACTCCTGTAATCGCCAAGTATTTATTTTTATAATATCTTATCAGCGTTTATTTCAACTAAGATTTCATCATTAACTATGGTGATTATGTAATCATCAGCACGACCAGACTTACCAGACATGTAACCATCTTCTGTAAAAACATAGAATCTGTCCCGTTCTAATTGACTCATGAATTTTGGAATTCGTTTGTTGTACTTAGTATAAAATATACTTCGCTAAAAAATGAACTTAAGTAGTGCTAAAGACATACATGTTTCCAGGTATTGGTAGATGCTTTATAATAAAATTGGCATTTAATCGCGGAAAGCAGCGAATTATGGAAGCTTGGGTTAAAGCAACGCTTTTTTTCACTCTCTCCCCCTTTTTGTCATTCTTGAGGAGTGAACCGATAATGACTACAATGGCGGAACTTGTCCAATTGAAAGCTAGAATTGAAAATGCTACAAATAGAAGTGCCCATTTGTACATGATCAATAAACCAAGGACACGCAACCCTCAGTT
>NZ_JBFTPF010000132.1:0-7383 GCF_056398345.1 Paenibacillus sp. 01T442 | reverse complement strand
ATTCATATAATGATGCTTCTGAATATCCAACAGGGCAAAAATTTATTGGAGATGAAATTATAATCAAAAAAGACTTTTTTTCATCAAAAGGACTTAAAAACTATAATAATTATCAATATGAACTAAAAAATCCATTATATGAGATTACAGCGGCATGCGATAACTCCCTCTCTTTTTATAGATTATATAAAATAGATATCCCAAATTTAAATATAAATGATGTAGTAAAAGCAATAGATATCAGTGACCCTTCTACAAAACAAAGCATACCTGTTAGTGTAAGTTTTTTTGTTGTTAATAACAACAGGCTTATCTTGTTATCAGAGGCAACTATTTTTGAGCTTAGAAAAGTTACTGATTAAATGAATTAAGGTTATGTAATAAGTTCTGTGCTTATAGAATAGAAAAATATCCCATTAAAAAGGTGGGTGCATTTTGTTGAAACAACAATCTTATTTTTTAATTACGGAAAAAAATAATATATGGTGTATGACACCTTTTTACAAAAATATTGTCGGTTGTCAAGAGCTTGATCCGATTCCCGATTCGTGACAAGAACATTATCCGATTGCCGACAAGCAGTAGACTGGCCTGTAACTTACTAAACTAACGGGCAGTATACTGAGTAACAAAAAYCCATGACAAAATAATAAATTTCCATTTATAACCACGTCGAGAATCTATAGTATAAGGATATCAGATATATTTAGGAGGGCTTTATGAGTAAGATTGGATTGCTCTGTACAAGTCATGATCCGGAAGGAAATAATCTTGCTTTAATAAATAAACATCATCGTTATCTGTCTAGGATTTATGAAAATATTTTTATTACTTTGAGTGAAGAGTCAAGTGGTGAGCTTTTAGAAGAACTTCTATCTTATGGATTTAATGTAAGGGTAATCCCTAAGAAAGGTTCGGCACATGCAAGAAGAGAAGTACTTAAATTAGGCTTGGACAGCAATATTGAGTTCTTTCACTACTGTGATTTTGACCGTCTACTTACATGGTGTAATAACCATAGTAATGAACTTAAACACATCGTCTGGTATGAAATCCCTAATCGTAATTACTTAATTTTAGGGAGAACAGAAAGAGCACTTTATACTCATCCGACTGAATGGATTGTAACTGAAAGAATAACAAATCAAATTTTTTTCTCTGGAACTAGGAAAAGAAGYAGATGTTACTGCAGGTTCGTGTGCAATGTCAAGAAGGAGTTGTGAGCTAATATTGCAACATTCTAAACAAATAGCCACTGATGCTGAGTGGGCTATGATTATACATCGAATAGGTAAAATGGAAGTAGATTATTTGGCGGTTGAAGGTCTTGAATATGTTGAGGAAACGAACGCTGACACTAAACATAAATCTGAGACGGAGAAATGGTTTGCAAGAGTTAAGGCAAGTTATTTAATCAGTGAATCCTCTATACAGACTGGGAAGGAGAATGAAGGATATTTGAAAATCGAAATATGAAAGGGCTATACATTCAGCTGACGGATAACTTTAGTTGAATAAACACCTAGGACGAGGCTGCCGGCATGAAGGGCAGCCCTTGCTCACCTAACGGGCAGGTTACTTCCAATGTGTGTTAATATTGAACTGTTGTTGTATCGGAGGCTAAGGGGGTTTTGATAACGCATCACCAGGGAGCAACTAGACAAGCGACTGTAGCTCATTTGTTAGGGCGATGAGAGAAGGTATTGGTTCCAATTTCATTGAAGCAATGCGTAAGATAATTCCTATACGAAGCAATATCGAGGAATATCATATAAGTAATGGGGGATTTTGATTTATGTCTGAAACGGAGAGAGATATACGTGAAATTGATGTATTAACAATAGAAGACCTTCCGCCAGGTAAGGCAGGATGGGATGAGATATTCTATCTAACTACGTCTTTTAATGCATTTGGGTATTGGGGCTCGTTTGATAAAATGTCTATTTGCTCCAAGAAAGTGAAATCGGCATAAAAAATGGAAGGCTACTTTGATAATTGCAGTCTTAATGATCTTAGAACTGAACTTTATATGATAGAGAGAGCGCACAATCATTTGGGGGAGCAACCGAGAGGCGAAAAGTTAGCTTATGTACACGACCTCGTTGAGGCGATACGGAGAAAAGTGTTAAATGTTTAATTAACTGGGAGTTTTAGTTCTTTATACTGATAGATTCACATTACATGTCAGAGCCCAAATACGGAATATGGCATTGCAAACACTGCGAAATAATCCATGTATTTGAAGGATCTAATCATGTTAAAACTTATCGTGTAGAGGATTAAGCTAACGGGAAACGAGAGTTGAGTAAATGTTACACGATTGAAATCTTATTTTCATCTGGTATTAATCATTAAAGGTTATAATAAAAACCGACCCCCTTTAAAATATAAACTTAGACCCGCAGCCCGTTGCTGTGGGTCTCTTTTTGTTATTAAACTAAAGGGCAGGATAACTAAACTTATGCTTCCTCACATGGTATAATATGGTATATTGGGAGATTCAAAAGTAGGAGGTTTAATTGAACTCATGAAATATCGAATATTGTTTTCTCTTGTTCTATCAATTCTTTTATTTATTTCAGGCTGTACAAACAAAGAATCAGTTATTAATTTAAAAGAAAAGTCAGATGAGGTTGTTTATTATGGGAAAGGAGAAGAGTGGCTTGCCACCTTTTCAATATTTAAAGTTAAAAATTCATTGTTTGATTCGATATATATTCAAAATATTGGGGGAAACAGAGAAGCAAAAATCGGACCAATTGAGTATCAATTAGTTGGAGGAGAAGGGTTTAAGTTTGAAAGCCAGTATCCACAGGAATTACAAGGAGTTAGAAGTTTTCACACGTCATCTGAAGGAAATGCTGATGTTGTCACCATTACACCCACTACAGATGACGTTTTCAAACTCACCATAAAATACAATGGKAAGATAGAAACTCTAACACTCAGTTCCATTATGCATTAAACTAACGGGAGAACGATAGCTCAATCAAAACAAAGCTGCAGACGTTTAAATACATGCTGACAGGGGCTATTCTTGAAAAAGTAACTTTTCCGAAAAATTAGGTTACTAAATGGGGGGGCTTTATGTACGCTTATATAAGCATCCATTCTGAAGATTATACGAAGAAAATTAAGTCAAAAGTTTTGGAACAATACTTAATTACCCAGTTAGGATTCACAACAGTAAGCCATTTAACATTTATCAAAGAATTCAGTGGGGAGTATATTAGATTAACAGGAATTCCTGCTAATTCAAATGGAAACTATGCTATAGACACACTTGAGGGAGTAGAAGAAATAAATTTGATTGAAATTGATGTGCCAATGAACCTTGATGACAACTTAGAATTAGAAATATCGGGCATCGCTAACACTATTGTTAAAGAGTTTTCATGGATAATTGATGAGGACCATGGATTGATTTGCTAACGAGGAAATGATAGTTGAATAACCAGGGAGCAGAATGCCGCGACTGGCAGCTGTTCCCTTTTTTCTTTGAAGAACGGGCAGTTATCCGTGGTAAAATCGAGGTAATTTGATTTACAGGTGGGGGAAATTATGAAACATATATGCCCTGTTTGCGGATATGATGAGTTACAACAAGCACCATATGATGCAGATGGTAATGAATCGTATGAAATTTGTCACTGTTGTGGTTTTGAATTTGGATTTGATGATATCCACGAAGGTCACACTTTTGAGAGTTACAGAAATAAATGGGTGAGCGCTGGAGCGACGTGGTTTTATAAACAATCAAAACCTGAGGTTTGGGATTTAAATCAACAGCTGAAAAAAATTGAAAGAATACAGCCGATGTATATTCCATTTTGGAAGAAGGAAGGTACCCCGAAGTGGATTGAAGCTGGAAAGATACTCTCATCAAATTCATCCGATAAAGTACCTTGTCCAGAGTGTGGTTATCATTTTCTTATGGTTCAGGATGTTCCCATTATGTATGCAAACAAGATTGAGAGAATTATTTCATGTCCATCATGTTTCGTGAAGAACATGATTTTAATGCCATACAACAGTTGACCGTTCAACTAACTGGGAACGATAGTGAAACAAAGCAGACTGCTGTGGCAGTCTGCTTTGTTCGTTGAAGTAAAGGACAGTTTAGTTAAAAATAAAGGAAAAATATGTAGAGTGGAGAATAAACTGTTAGTTATTAAATTGAGATTTCTCCAAGGAAGTGAATTACATTGTACGTAACTGGTGATCTTCATGGTTATATAGATATTGGGAAATTGAACTCCAAACGATTTCCCATAAATCGAGATTTAAGTAAAGATGACTTCGTAATAATCGCTGGAGATTTTGGTCTTGTATGGGAAAATAAAAATGATGAATTATATTGGAGGAAATGGTTAGCTCGAAAAAACTTTAGTACTCTATTTATTGACGGAAATCATGAGAATTTCCAGTTACTTAATTCTTACCCTGTAGAGAATTGGAATGGTGGAAACGTACATCGAATAAGCGAAAGCATTATACATTTAATGCKAGGCCAGATTTTTACTATTAAGGGATACAAGATCTTTACTTTTGGTGGAGCTCAATCTCACGATAAAGAGTATCGAAAAGAGAATGTTAATTGGTGGCCAGAAGAGATGCCATCACTAGAAGAGTACCATGAAGGAATTAAGAATTTAGAGCGGCATAAATGGGAGGTTGACATCGTAATCACGCATATGTGTCCTACATCAACCTTACAGATTCTAAATGAATCTAAAAATACTGGTATTTATGAGGACCAATTAAGTGATTACCTTGAGGAAATAAAAGAACGCTTATCGTATAAAAAGTGGTATTTTGGTCACTTTCATAGAGATATGGAATTACCAAATAAACAAAAACTTATTTATAAGTCAATTGAAGTGCTTCCTACTAAGCAATCTTAGTTAATGACTACAATAAATTTATTCGTAAATCCGTTAAAGGCTTAAACAATTCCGCCTAACAGATAACTTAAATTTAAAAAGCTTTGATATGAGGAGGAACTTGAATGCCACCGTATTTTTCTGTTGAAGTGGGTTATTCTCATAAATCGTTAAATAAGAATTTTGTTGATCGAATTTGCTCATTCATCTTTACTAAATTCCCTTTTAAGAACGGTTACTGGAATAGTGAAAGTAATTCATTGCTCGAAATAATTAATTGGAATCAACAATTACTTGAGAAGAGGTTCATTCTTGGCTACGACGAGCACGTTAGTAATAATTACAAACAATTATTATTATCAAGTGAACTCTATACTCATATGAGAATGTATTGGGGCTATAGAAACGACAAAATTAGTTTATCAATAATAATTCCGGAGTATGAGATTCTAGTTGAAGAAGGTAAGTGGCAATTTAGGGAGGAGAAAATAAATCCAATTATTGATTTATGTCAAGATCTCTGGGAGCAAAGCCCAGTTGAAATAATTCAATCTTGCTTAGAGATGGATGGAGGCCCAATTAGCATTGGGAAAATTCGAAATGGTGAATTACCCTCAATTAATCCAATAGCAATATTAAATAGGGATTATTCGAAAACAATCTATAATTTAAATAGCTTTAAGCTCAATACAGAATTAAAAGAGATCGAAAATAATGGAATTATGATCATAGCTAATGAATTAATACGTTTGTAGTATGTTAGGTGCTATTCGCAAACATTAATGATTAATCTAACGGAAGAACGATAGCACAATAAACAGGGAGCCGCGGCAGCTGCTCCCTGTTTTCATTAAAGTAACGGGCAGAAGAGTTGTAAAGGAGTTTACTGGAATCTGGCGAATAAGAATCTATCTTACTTATCCTATAATATGGAGGAACCCTTAGATGGAATTTACCAGAAACATTCGAAAAAGTGATTTTGGAATGAGTGGTGAAGTATATGTATCACTATTCAACAAATATATTCGCTTAGAATTTAACGACAACATATCGGTAGATTACGTAAATTTATGCACATCTAATCTTAACTCGTTAAGTGAAGAGACAGTTTCGACGATATGTAATTACTTATTATTGTATTGCAAAGATGTCATGAGTAATCTTAGTGAGGTTGCGTTTCCAGAAGGATTATACAATCTCAGTTCACCAAGAGAAATATTGAGTTTCATTAACCCAATTTCACTTGAGATCGATAAACCAGACAATTGGGATATACCAGCTCTTAATTTATACTGCAAATGTGACTGGGATCAAGATAATGATTTGCAGATATTAATTAATAGTAATCAGGTTGTTTACGTTGGTCCTTTTGATGGACTTAATAGCTGGCAGAAGAATTTATCTCAATGGAACAATTACGTAGTTGGTTCAATGTAATGTCTCCGCTAACGCAGAACGTTTGTTCAATACACAGCAATGGGAGGCTGCCGGCAACGATCGGCAGCCTTTCGTTCTCGAGGGGAGTATAAAGCAGGTCACAGTTCTTTCATTCTTCTAATGATGTTTGAAAACGTACTTGCATAGTATATGTCGATTTGCTTGTTGTTGACGTCCCCAATCTAGTACTCACCTTTCAAGACGATTTGGCTGATGGCAATATGGCAACCTCGACGTAGCCCGATCCCGAGCGATGAATACGAGAACAACTGCTCGTAGATTGTTTCCTGGCTTMTAATTGGCCATACGCATTTGGACAATCATACAATCCCTTCCAAAGCGTCTTCCATATACTGTCGTATATTCGATCTGGAGGTGTAGTTATGCTTCAACTAAATGGAATTGTCGGTGGGACGGCGCCTATTAAGTTAAGTCCCGGAAAAAGTGTTGATGTTCAAACCATTGTGATTGACGTGCCTAACGGGAAAAAGCTCGTGTTGAAAAGTTTGAATTTCCTGCTGTCCAACGATGCATTCACCTTCAAGGTGGAGGCATTGCCTTCGACAGGAACGTTCATTGTCCGCGGCGGTTCCGGCGATTTGCAGCCGAACAAAGTACTTTTCAACAACCGAACCGGAGACGCAGTACGGATCTTTCTAAACATTTCCGTTATCAACAGAGCGCGAAACACCCGCTCGCTAGACCGCAACTCCTGTTGGCTGCTGAAGCTTGCGCGCGTTTGACGTGTAATGTCGGGTGACAAGAACATTATCTCATTAATTGCCGCGTATCTCGCGGTTTTTTTATTTTATGGGATCAAGTTCTTGTCACGAGCCAATGACAAGAACTTGATCCCATTCCCGAGGGCATATGTCTGATACCTTTTTGCTAGCCAATGGATATACTGTCTTCTCAACTAAACATTCCTGTTAAGGCTAAGAAATGGCCTTTGTCAAAAAAGGAGCGCCTCGGTATGATGGATTTGTCGACGGGTTCGTAACCCAATACCATCAAGGAGGCGCTCTTACTTATGAAGTTTAAACAATCTAACGGACAAAATCAA
>NZ_JBFTPF010000131.1:0-7684 GCF_056398345.1 Paenibacillus sp. 01T442 | reverse complement strand
CAGCACTTTTGCTCAAGAACGTGACAGGTGGAACGAGCGTCTTCATGAAGGAATTAAGCGTCAACGCTTTAGAAGAAACCCTATCCAATACCTCAAAGATATTGAATCGAGGGCTTGTGCGTTAATTGGTCAGTCGTAGAAAAAAAAAACACTTGAACGTTTGAAACTACTCAAACATCCAAGCGACTCTCCTCTTGCTTCCAAGTTAGTGTCTTTTGAAACCAAGCTTCGGTTTTGGGATTTTCTTAGGGGCGAATTCGTTTAATTGGGCAGAAATTGTTCGAACAGATTCTCCGCCCATTTGTGGTTCGCATGAACGCAGATTCACTCACTCTATGCTTTCAATGTCTGTGAACTAAAACCCAGAATACGTTTATCAGCCTCATATAGCATCCATAAATCTTTTAAATTCATAATAAAAACCCTCCCAAGTTTGGTTGATTCTAGTTTCGCTAGAAATTGGAGGGTTTAATCTTATATTCCAATATTTAACTATCGTTATCCGATAGTTAAATGAGTTAGCATAATACAACCCAATTATCGAATCGTTGAAATCCGATGGGTAATTTCCCCGTCATTAACCATTCAACTGCCTGTATAACAAGTGGAGAAGAATTATCATTGGTAATTTGATCGATGGGAACCCACAATGCACCCAATGAATCTTGTCCTTCAAACTTTTCAGTAGTGCTTAAAATCATTCCATCGATATACTGAACTAGAAAAAATACGGCAACATGATGAATATGAGAAGTGCCCTTTTTGGGGAGTTCAAAAGGAATTAGATAGTCACAAACACCGACATTCTCTTTAATCTGTACGTTGATTCCAGCTTCTTCATGGAATTCCCTTTGTACAGCCTCTGTTAGAGATTCTTCGACTTCAATAGTACCTCCAGGAAGGTCATATCGCCCGAAGTATGGTCCTGCTCCCTTTCTGATGACTAATAACTTTTCTCCATCTAAACAAATTCCATATGCACCTAAATGCCGATGCCATTTTTCATTTTCGTTCACTAAAAACACCCCGCACAGAGAATATACCGCCTCTCTATAATTCTAGAGGATATTCCCAGTATCCTGCTCTTTACTTCAATGAAATAGGGACCGTCCAGACTGCGCGGCAGCCGACGATCCCTATTGAAGTAACGTTTGTCGTTAGCGGAATGAACGAATCTGTTTATGGTTTGGCATGAATCCAGTTTTTATACCTTTTTTGAATCCAGCATTTTCATAAAACAAAAGTGTCCCTTCCTCTTTTGAACCAGTGAGCAACATAACTTTATAACAATTTTGTTCCCATGCAATCTCTAATGCCYTTTTCAAAACTGCATCCCCATATCCTTTTCTTCTAAAATGGGCATGAGTAACTACATTTTCAATTAAACCATAAGGACGGGCATTTCTTGTTAAGTTTGGAATTATGACTAACACACAAGAGGCTACTAATTGATTATCTTATCCACTACGATATAGTGCATATTTAAATCATTGTAGATTCTGTCCCACAATGAGTCTAAATCCCCCACAATAAGTTCTGGGTCATCTTTGTTTAAATGTTTATATAGATCTAATAACTTGGGTAATTCGTTTTTGTTTATAGTTCTGATTGTTACATCTTTCTCCATAGTTCCACCCCTGAAAACGCCACGGATTCACCGGCAGCCATGTTTTGGTCGACTATTTAGCTATCGTTCTCAGTTAGAGTAATTCGAAATGTCTAATGCTTCGTTGACACAGGATTGCTAAAACTCCACACCGCGGACTTTAGAAAACACCATAGTATCACGCAATGAACCATCAACAGAAAGATCATCATTTCGTATAATTCCTTCTAAAGTAAAACCTAACCGTTCGGCTACTCTATAGCTTCTTATATTTTTTGAGTCACATCGAATTTCTACACGGTTAGCTTGTAACGCTTGAATCGCGAAATTCAAAATAGCCTCTACAGCTTCAGTCATATATCCTTGCCCTCCAAAAGATGTACGAACCCAGTAACCAATCTCAAACCTTCGTACCTTCCAATCAATATTGTGAAGCCCACTATTGCCAATTAATTCCCCAGTTTCCTTTAATAATATGAGTAATCTCATATCGGAGCGTTCTAAGAATTTTAATCTCGCTTTTCGTATGTTTGCCTCTGATTCTTCTGGTGTAGGCATGGTTTGTGCCCATGGCATCCAAGGAATTAATTCTTCCAAACTTTCTCTTATCGCTTCATTTACTTTTATTCCATCATCTAAAATTGGAGCACGAATAAGTAAACGTCTACTTTCAAACGCCTCTGGTATTGAAAACAAAATCGGGTCAGATGCCAATGCAACACATCTCCAATCAAAGTTTTCCAAACATTATCACATTTGGTGTTTGTTTTTACAAGGAATATTTTCCATCTAATCTTGATCGTTAGAGGGGAAAAGGCAGCCGGTCGTTTGTCAGCTGCCATCAAGTCATGATTAAACTATTTTCCTACGTTAGTTTAATGACCCGTCAGAATCTTGTTATTTTAAGACTCTCCATCAAGAACTTACTACAAGTCTTCCGTTACCTCATTAAATAATATCTTACAGTGACTTAAGTTCTAACTGGAATCCAATCACTTTTATTTATCGAAAAACTTGTTGAAGCACATTGCATTGCCTCATCTACGGTACTTAGGTCGAAATCATTTAGAACTACCCAATTCTTATCACACAAAAATAGATAGTATTTATCTCCATTTTTATATTTTGCTATTGCTAATGCAGTTATGGCTACTTCCTTTTGAGATCCGTCATCTTCTTCAAATATCATTTTTGATAGTGGCGTTTCGGGGCCATTGCAAGTGTGCATTATCACATTCGCACCATCCAAAACAGCAGGTACATTCACAATATTTCCCCCTCAGTGTGAATTAATTGTTAGTCACGGCTACTAAACTATCGTTCTTTCGTTAGTTTAATCCTGAAATGCTAAATGCTTCAGTTGATCAAGGATTGCTTGATTTGTTCTATTATTTCTGTGATATTATTGGGATCTTTTATTTCAAATAGATAATTAGCTTCGTCTTTACTAGGTGGTATTACTCCCGAATTTCCTTGTCGCTCCAACACTTCTAAAAAGCTCGATGCACTTCTGAAAATAGCTTTACTTTTTTGGGTTTGTTCAACTCGTGCTCTCAGTATTTCAATAGATAAATTAAAGTAAACAATAATACTTTTAAATCCCTTTTCATGAAAATATCTGAGTACATTTGTTCGTCCTGATTTATTTAGATTACAATTGCTTAAGATGATGTGAAAATTACTTTGCACTGCAGCATATTCAACAATCGCATTGGTAATAGAGAATTTTAGTGTGTTAGGTCCTTCTATGGGGAGAAGCTTCTTATAATGGCTATTAATAAATTCAGCATGATTATCCTGATCTATGACTATAGCTTGTTGTAAGACAGATTCCAATTCTTTAGCGAAAGTAGTTTTTCCACTATGCGTTATTCCAACCGTCATAACTACTAGGCGGTTCATATAATTAATCGCTCCTTTTATATTTTAGATCGTACTTTCAGATATCGGATATTCAGAAAGTTCGTAACTCCTCCATCCCGAAGTGTATTCGAGGAACAATTGAATTATCCTGCCCCGGATAGCTAAAAAAGAGGCTCCCGCTGCTTATTGCGGCGGTAGCCTCTTTTTATAAAGTAACGTTCTTATGTTAGTTGAATTGTCATGCCGAATGTCCCGCAGCGTTAGGACTTTTTTTATTTACTGTAGCCTATATATTCACTCGCAAAAAATGTAACATCCTCAGTAAATTCTAATTGTTTGTTTACTCTTGTTTCACTTACTGTAACTCTCCAATTTAAACCATGCTCAGTAAATACCAATCTAGCGTTTTTAATTTCATATTTCCCCGCCCCCAAATGAGAGTACACTTTCTGATTTGCTTCTCTTTGTAAGATAAGAATCCCCAAGTAACTAACAACCATTAAAACAAGCAAACTCCACATTATTCTCTTCATCACTACAACTCCTTGAATAATCTCAAATAATTAGACGGAGTTACTTACAAATGTTTCAATTTCCTCATAATGCCCGCCAATTAGAAAGGAGTTTGTTCCATTATTCTTGCCGCCTGTTATCAAAACAGGCGGCCACTATTAATTTCAGAGGTAGCCTGTTTTAGATGCTTATTGAGCTATCGTTTCCCGTTAGAGTTTAATGAGTTACCTGAACTGGTTTACTTAACTGCATGAATTGAAAACCATTGAGGAAGGGCTGCCATGGGATTTATTTTCCAGTTACACAACTCATCTAGTTCTTGTTTCGAGAGCGAATTCCCTTCATCTTTTGACTCATCGATCCAAAATGAGCCATCCTCTGCATACATTTCTTCGATATGCTTAACACATAGACCCGATGAAATAATAGCATTCACAATATCCTGTATACGCCAATGAAGTCTTGGAACCTCATCTATAAGAAAAGGTCCAATAGCAAAAGGGCGGCTAAATGGGTGAATATCAAACATGATATACGCGCCATTACTTTTAAGAATTCTCTTTATATTGTTGTACATGGAGTTTAAATCATTAATCCATACATGGACTCCATTCGATGTATATACAAAATCATATTCATCACTTTTAATGTTACTTAGTTGCGTTGTATCATCGCATATAAATTCAATATCCCATCCATTTTTCCGAGCCAAGTTCGAGCTATTTTCTATTTGTCTTTCTGAAATATCGCACGATGTAACCCTTGCTCCCATTAAATGAAAAGCGAAGACTGCATGGTTATCTCCACTTGAAGGAACACATACTTTCTTACCAGCCAAATTAGGCATCGCCTTATTTATCATTGAATATGTTGTACGATGAAATGCCGATTCAGGGATCTGCATTATTTTTTCTATTACCTTATCTGTTCTATGTCTTTGATACCATGTTTCGGACCATTCATTCCATATTCCTCTTACATTTTCCATTAGAGTACCCACCTTTATGAAATTTGTTATTAAAATTATAGCAAGACAGAAACTTTTTAAATTTATAATAATCAACTAGAAAATAAATTTTACACAAAAAGTCGCACCKGATCCGATGCGACTTTTTGTATCCATTATTTTTTAGAGTAAATGATCTTTCTTATACTATGGTAAGAGAGACAGAACGTATCTGATAATTCATCAAAAGAAGAACCGTTTAAATACCCTTCGCGGATTTCTTCATTTCCATCATCCAAATATTTTCTACTCCCTGAATTTTGGCCCCACTTTTTATGCATTTCCTCAGGGGAGGGGATATATATTATTCCACCTTTTACATACTTCTGTATTTCCTTAAGTAATTCTTCTGGAAAGACGGTAACTGCATTCGCATATTTCATTTTAGCTCTGCTCCTTAAAATTTTTTTTGTTTTAAGGGGCAAAGTCTATACTATAAACAAAAGAGAATCATTTCACTATGGCGGCAACTTATTTCTAGCTCCATACAAACAACCGCCGTTGTTCATAGTTTAGACTTTGCACGGAGCCACTTCTTGTCGTTTAGATTTTGAACGAAGCCAATCATTATCATCATACCGCCATAACCTCCTTTTTTACGTGAATTAAAGATAAACTTCTCTTAACCTTTTTAATTAATTCGATAGTATTTCTCAACTATCTGTCCCGTTTAATCATCTAAACTGTATTGTTTGTTGTTCATAATGTCGTCGATAACCAGACTGATTTCATCAACATTTTTCCGATCTGTATCGAGCAAATATTTCCTATTTAAACCTGATTCATTAAATTCTTGGATTAAGATCAGGCACCGTTCCCCCATCTGGTGTTCGGGTATTCTCAACTGGTCTCTTTTTAAAAGAGTCTCATGATCAGTCATTAGTACCACATAGACCACATTCTGGGTTAAATCCATCAACTTGTCTCTTAGCCAATATGCCTCATCTGGAAAAGTAACATAATCTATTACAACATCAATCCCATTGAGAACGAAATTTCGAGTAAGACTTAAGATATTATTCCAAATGAGGGCCAACTCGGATTTGCTTTCCCAAGGCTTTTGTCGACCCCTAACGTGTATATGACTTACATCGTCACCTGAGATATATGCACTGTTTTTTTAAGCGTCCACTAGTGCAGTGGAAGTCGTTGATTTCCCTACTCCTGCTGGTCCTGACAATATATAAACAGTTTGCATTAACAAATCTCCCTCTTCAAAGTACATCAACCCCATGGGATATTGTACCATATTTGTTATAGGCCTATTGTGAAATCCTCCCGTTACTTTAATAAACAAAATAGGAGCTGCCGCGATGCAGTCCCCTAAACTATCGTTCTGCGTTACTTCAATGGCTTGGCTTTACACCATTTCACTTACTTGAATCCGGCCATTCATCTCCTTCTCTTCTGCAAACCCAATCAAAATACATTTCGGAGCCAAATGGTTCTGTTGCCATCTTTACCCCGTTCTTTGTAATTTCAAAGTCTTCAAGGTTAATCTGATCCGTTAAATAAACAAGAACATCATGGATTCCACCATCGCGAGCAGATTGAGCAATTATTGCAAATACCTCTTTTTGTTCAGTACTTAGCTCGCCTAGACTTTGTTGACCTTTTCATTCTCAACCGTTTTAGGCCAGCCATCTCCCATTATCCAGCGAKGGAGAACCACCTTGGCGTAGCTTGACTAAATCATCAATGAATATTTTATAAAGTTCTAATGCTTCTTGGTCCATTCGCTTATCCCCCAAGTTTATGTAATATCAGGTTTATGAACTTCTATATCACTTATATTCAGCTCTCGTTTTCCGTTAGGTTAATACGTATTGGGTTAATTCTCCTAAGTCATCAATAATTACATCAGCGTTGACATCTGAAGATACTGTATTGTTTCTTTTCCAAGCTGTTTTAAAACCTACAGCACAACTCGCTCTTATATCATTTTCAGGGTGGTCTCCTACAAATAGGGCGTCTTCAGCTTCAACACCGAGTTTAGATAATGCTCTTTTAAAAATTGCGGGATCAGGTTTTTGTAACCCCTCCCATTCCGATATAAGAACCTCATCGAATAAATGGCTGATACCCAATGCTTTGAAATTGTCATATTGGAATTGCCCATAACCATTAGAAACAAGTGCTATCTTGACCCCGTTATTCTTTAGCTGGCTAAGCATATTCATCAAATTAGGAAAACCTATACAATGCCTTTGAAATCCACTCACATAATCGCTTAGCAGTTCCTCCCAATCTATTTCCAGGATAGAGAACTCAGCTATAAGCTGTTGGTAAACTTTATCTTTCCAAACGTACCCATGGTTGTCTAGCTCTATGAAACGTTGCACAAAAGTATCTTTATCGACTACTCGAAATTGCGAATAGCGATTGTACTGGTCACGAACAAATAATAAAAGTGAAGTATCTCGGTCCAATAAGGTACCATCTAAATCAAAAAGCACTGCTTTAATATTCAAATCACACAGCCCCTTCAACAACATTCATATACTAATACGACGGGAATCATGCGTAATCCTTACATTTGGAACTAACCTCCCTCTATGAGGAATAGATTTTCTTTTAAATACTCTCTAAATCTTAGGATTTCGATGCTTTGCTAAAGGTTAGGGACAACGTGCCTATGGGATAATATTGAGTTAGATGAAAAAACTGGGTGTGGAAATATAAATGAATGCCTCCAC